>NZ_CP053382.1:962342-1283123 GCF_014931605.1 Halomonas sp. MCCC 1A13316
TCCCGGCGATACGGGCTCTACCGACAGCCTGATCGTCACGTCCAACAACTACTTCGGCAACTGGCAGTGGATGCTCAACGGCTTGTCTGCTGCCGACAATGACGAGCGTGACATCGGCGATGGCCAGGACGCCGCCGATAGCGGTTTCCACACCATGGTGGCCTATCATGGCGACAGCTTCTTCGGCCTGGGCGAGGGCAACTTCAAGCTGGCGCTGCTGCACGGCCAGGGCTTGGGCGCCCAGGTCAAGGGGCTCGGCAGTGACGGCGACCTCACCGATGACGCCGCCGCGACTCGCCTCGGCATTTATGGCACCACCTACCTGGCACCGACGTGGCGCGTGGCGCCGGCGATTCTCGCCGAGACCAGTGCGGACCGTTACGTCGAGGGCGACCAATACGACTGGGCGACCCTCAACGTGCGCCTGGCCAACGAGCTGACCGAGAATTTCGAGATGCAGTACGAGGCCAGCTACCAGTGGATGGATCTCGACTCCCGCGGTTACGGCGGTAACGGCGCCGCCGAGGGCGACTACACCAAGTTCACCATTGCGCCGACCTTCAAGCCTCAGGTGGGCGGCTTCTGGCAGCGCCCCGAGATCCGTCTGTTTGCCTCCTGGAGCGATTGGGACGAGGAGCTCAACGGCTACGACGGCGATGACGCTTTCGGCAGCGAAGGCTTCACCGGCGGCCAATGGAGCTTCGGTGTCCAGACCGAGGTCTGGTTCTAGGTTCAGGACGGCTCGTCAGGACGAGCCAAGCTCGCATGCTGTTTCGATCCTTTGCCGCGACCGGTTTCGGTCGCGGTTTTTGTCGTTTCGAAAGGTAGGGCGGACCCCGGCCATCGGGTAGAATGGCACGGCCCGTTCCCATGAAGGTTGTTGCGCCATGAACGACACGCTCGAGCTCGATAAGGAAACCGCCGCGCTCAAGGTGCCGCCGCACTCGCTCGAGGCCGAGCAGTCGGTGCTGGGTGGCCTGATGCTCGACAACCAGGCCTGGGACAACGTAGCCGACCGGTTGGTGGCGGACGACTTCTACCGCTACGAGCATCGCCTGATCTTCAACGCCATGATCGGCCTCGCCGAAGCGGCCAGGCCGCTCGACGTGGTTACGCTTTCCGAGGCGCTGGAGAGGCGCGACCAGCTCGACACTGTCGGCGGGCTCGCCTACCTGGCCGAACTGGCGCGTAATACGCCCTCGGCGAGCAACATTCGCGCCTATGCCGACATCGTTCGCGAGCGGGCCACCTTGCGCAAGCTGATTCGTGCAGCCAGCCAGATCGCCGACGGCGCTTTCAGCCCCCAGGGCCGGCCGGCCGACGAACTGCTCGACGAGGCCGAGCGGCTGGTGTTCCAGATCAGCGAGGAGCGGCCCAAGTCGGGTGGCCCCATCGGCATGAGCGAACTGCTGGCCAAGGCGGTCGACCGCATCGACGAGCTGTTCAACATGAAGGGCGAGATGACGGGGCTCTCCACCGGATTTCGCGACCTCGACGAGATGACCTCGGGCCTGCAGCCCTCGGACCTGGTGATCATCGCGGGACGCCCCTCCATGGGCAAGACCACCTTCGCCATGAACGTGGTGGAGCATGCAGTGATCTCGAGCGACAAGCCGGTCATGGTGTTCTCCATGGAGATGCCGGCGGATGCGCTGATGCTGCGTATGCTGTCGTCGCTGGGACGCATCGACCAGACCCGGGTACGCACCGGTCAGCTCGAAGACGAGGATTGGCCGCGGCTGACCTCGGCGGTGAACCTGCTCAAGGACAAGCAGCTGTTCATCGACGATACCGCGGCGCTGTCGCCCAACGAAATGCGCTCGCGGATGCGACGCCTGGTGCGTGAGCACGGCAACCTGGCGATGGTGATGATCGATTACCTGCAGCTGATGCAGATCCCCGGTTTCTCCGAGAACCGCACCGGCGAGATCTCGGAGATCTCGCGCTCGCTCAAGGGGCTGGCCAAGGAGTTCGGCTGTCCGGTAATCGCGCTTTCCCAGCTCAACCGCTCGCTGGAGCAACGCCCCAACAAGCGTCCGGTCATGTCGGATCTGCGCGAGTCGGGTGCCATCGAGCAGGATGCCGACGTGATCGCCTTCGTCTACCGTGACGAAGTCTACAATCCAGATAACCCGGACAACCAGGGCCTGGCCGAGCTGATCATCGGCAAGCAGCGTAACGGTCCCATCGGTTCGGTGCACATGGCCTTCATCGGCAAGTACACTCGCTTCGAGGATCTGGCGCCGGACAGCTATGGCGAGGCGTTTGGCGAATAACTCAAGGCGGCGCTTGAGCCTCTCGTGCGGCCCCGTATAATGCCGAGCCCCCGACAGACGTTTTCGAGGAGACACCATGGCAGGCGGATTTCGGCGCGGCAAGCGTCAGCGCACACCAAAACTGGAAGCGCGCGGCGAACTCCAGTCGCTGGAGCGTGAAGGGCCATTCAAGGAGTGGTTGGGCATGCCGGATCTCTATCGCTTCCAACTGATCGTCGACGGCGAAGCCTACAGCTACCAGACTGAGGATGCCGAACTCGCCGTGACAGTCGGCGACCGGGTGGTGTTCCGCTACAAGGAGACCAAGGCGGGCAAGTGGGTCGACCGCAACTCGCTGGCCAAGGCGATCGATCCCTCCGACTATCAATAGTCCTGGTTGCAAACAGTGTTCGGGAACCTTCCCGTCTCCGGTGTTGTCATAGGTTGAATATGCCAGCGTCATGTAGATTACATCGGGCACAGTCATGCTGTGCCCGATGCATATCCAGCCGGCATCAACG
Source organism: Halomonas sp. MCCC 1A13316 (assembly GCF_014931605.1). NCBI lineage: Bacteria > Pseudomonadati > Pseudomonadota > Gammaproteobacteria > Oceanospirillales > Halomonadaceae > Billgrantia > Billgrantia diversa. The sequence goes on from NZ_CP053382.1 coordinate 965,119, forward strand.
ACACGTCATCCTAGACATGGAGGGAACCATGGAATTCGAACAACTGAAGAGTTTCGTTAACCGACACGACAATTTCGAAGTGCGAGTCATCACCCATTCCGGTAGCCGCTGCTACCAGGTGGAACTGGAAGATATGGAGGGAGGTCGCCATCTCCTGACCCAGCGCGGCAAGCCGACGGTGTTCCGTTCGTTGGAGGATGTCTATCTCGAGTTGCAGCGCGCTGGCATTCATCGCGCCTTTCTGGTTCAGCACGTACCGCAGGATGAGGTGATCGGCCGCCAGGCCCACTACCACGATCCGCTGACGTCCCGCATGCCACTGGTATTCTAGGTTAGCGGCGACCCGGACAAGCCGTCCCGGGCCTACCTTGATCCAAGTTATACAAATTGCTTTCATAGTATAACTTCATGCCGCGCAAGCTCCTCGCCTGATACAATAGTCGCTCCTTTTTTCCATGAGGAGCGCAGCGCATGTCCACATCGCAAGTGGAGCCGGAAACGATGGAGCGGGAGCGTCCTGCCCATGCTCCAGCGGATCATCCCTCGGTGGCAAAGCCTAAGGTAGGCGTCGTGCTGGCCAATCTGGGCACGCCGGACGCTACCGATTACTGGTCGATGCGGCGCTATCTCAGCGAGTTTCTCTCTGACAAGCGGGTGGTCGACTATCCCAGCTGGAAGTGGCAGCCGCTGCTGCAACTGGTCATCCTCAGCCGGCGTCCGTTCAAATCCGGCGAGGCCTACCGCAGTATCTGGAACAGCGAGAAGAACGAGAGTCCGCTGCTGACCTTCACCCGCGAGCAGGCCCGTAAGGTGGCGGAGGGGCTCCGTTCGCGCCACGGCGACCGGGTGAGGGTCGACTTCTGCATGCGCTACGGCAATCCTTCCACCGACAGCGTGCTGCGTCGGCTGCAAGCCGAGGGCTGCGAACGCATCCTGTTTTTCCCACTCTATCCGCAGTATGCCTCTCCCACCACCGCGACGGCCAACGACCACGCCTTTCGCACGCTGATGAAACTCAAATGGCAGCCGGCCATTCGCACCGTGCCGGCCTACTTCGCGCATCCTGCCTACCTCGAGGCCTTGGCCAACTCGGTACGCGAGGTGTACGCCGCCGCGGAAACACCGCCGGAGGTACTGGTGGCTTCCTACCACGGCGTACCCAAGCGTTTCCTCATGGAAGGCGATCCCTACCATTGCCAGTGCCAGAAGACCACGCGACTGCTGCGCGAGCAGCTGGGCTGGCCCGAGGGCGCCATTCAGACCGCCTTCCAGTCGCAGTTCGGCCCGGAAGAGTGGGTCGGGCCGCCGACCGTGGATCACGTGGCGGAGCTGGCGCGCCAAGGCAAAAAGCATATTGCGGTAATCTCGCCGGCGTTCTCCTCCGACTGCGTGGAGACTCTGGAGGAGATCAACGAGGAGATCCGCGACAGCTTCCTGGCGGCCGGTGGCGAGCGCTTCACCTACGTTCCCTGCCTCAACGACCGCGACGATCATGTCGCCGCGCTGATGGAAATCGCCGAGAACGAGCTGGCCGGCTGGCTGTAGCCCGCCAGCCCGTTACTCAGCCATGACCGCGGTCGGGGTGCGGGACCGGCTTCTCGCCAATCTCCTCGGGGCGTAGCTCGGGGGGGCGCCCACCGGTTTCGTCGATGTGCTTGAGCTGCATGTGAAGCCCGGTCTTGGCCAGCAGGTGGGCGCTCACCGGGGCGGTGATGAACAGGAATAGCGTGATCAGCATCTCCTGGATATCAGGCTTACCCTCGGTGACCCAGAAGTAGAGCATCGAGGCGATCAGCATGCAGCCGATTCCCAGGGTGGTGGCCTTGGTGGGGCCATGCAGGCGCATGTAGAAATCGCGCAGGTGGGCCATGCCCAGCGAGCCGATGAAGGCGAAAACGCCGCCGGCGACGAGGAAAAAGGCGATCACGCCCTCGAGGATCACGTACAGGGTCATGTGGCCTCCTATTCGATGATGTCGCCGCGCAGCAGGTACTTGCATACCGCCACGGTGCTGATGAAGCCGAGCATGGCGATCAACAGGGCCGACTCGAAGTAGGTCTTGGTGTTGAGCCACAGCCCCATCAGCACGATCAGCGCAATGGAGTTGATGTACATGGTGTCCAGCGCCAGGATGCGGTCGGGCATGTCCGGCCCCACGGCCAGCCGGTAGACGTTCAGCAGCAGGGCGAGGACCACCAGCGTCAGGCTGATCGTCAGCGCTATGTCTAGCATTCGTAGATCTCCTTCAACGGCTGCTCGTAGCGCTCGCGGATGTGCGCGATCAGCGCTGCCTCGTCCTTCGCGTTCAAGGCATGGATCAGCAGCGTCTTGCCATCCAGGCGCAGGTTGGCCGAGACCGTCCCCGGCGTCAGGCTGATGGTGTTGGCCAGCAGCGTGATGGTGAAACGCTCCTTCAGCATCAGCGGGTATTCCACGAAGTGCGGGTGTAGGCGGCGGCGCGGATTGATGATCAGCCAGGCCACTTCGATATTGGCGATCAGGATGTCGCCCAGCACACGCAGTACGAAACGCAGCAGCAGCCAGGGCTTGGCGATAAGTGGCTGGGCATCCCAGAAACGGTGGGTTGCTAGCGGAATCGTCACCGCCAGGAAGGCGCCCAGCAGGAACTGTCCGAAAGCCATGCTGCGCACCAGCAATAGCCAGACCACGAGCAGCAGGATCGACAGCAGCGGTGTCGGTAGCCAGGAGCGAGGTTTGATCATCGGGCATCTCCGGCGCTGGGCAGCAGCGCATCGATCATGAGCTGAGGATCGGCCAACTGGTCGGCGGTGGCGTTGGTATAGTCGCTGACCGGACCGGCCAGCATCACCAGCAGCGGTGAGGCGGCCAAGAGCCAGGCCACGCCGAACCACTTGCGCCAGGTTAGCGAATCACCGGAAGACTCACCCTGGCTGCGCCAGAACAGTGTGGAGCCGGCACGCGACAGTGCGATCAGCGAGCAGAGCCCGGTGAGCAGCAGGATCGGCCACAGCCAGAGTCGCTGGCTACCCTCGGCAGCGACAAGTAGCAGTGCCTTGCCGATGGCACCGGAAAGTGGCGGCAGGCCGGCCACCGAGACGGCGCCGAGGAAGAATAGTCCGGCGAGCCAGCCACCATGCTGTAGCGGGCGGCCCCGTACCAGGCGAGTGCCGGCCTTGCCGCGCTGCTGGCCGATGAGTTCGGCCAGCAGAAACAGCCCGCCGGTGATCAGAGTGGTATGGATAAGGTAGTAGAGCAGGGCGGAGACCGCTCGCGCCGAGCCCATGCCGATGCCGGCGAGCAGGGTGCCCACCGAGACCAGCACCAGGTAGGCCACCAGCAGGCGCAAGTCGCGTGCCGCCAGCACACCGACGCTGGCTGCGACCAGGGTGGCCAGCGACAGCCACCAGACCCAGGCCTGCTCCAGGTTGGCGAGAGGGCCCGCGGGGTCGCCGAAGATCAGCGAATAGACACGCAATATGGCGTAGATGCCGACCTTGGTCATGATGGCGAACAGTGCCGCCACCGGCGCGGGTGCCGCGGCATAAGTGCGCGGCAGCCAGAAATAGAGCGGCAGCATGGCGGCCTTGAGCCCGAATACCACCAGCAGCATCAGACCGCCAGCGGTAACCAGCCCCGCCCGCTCGGTGGGTAGCTCGGCAAGGCGCGCCGCCATGTCGGCCATGTTCAGGGTGCCGGTGGCCCCGTAGAGCACGCCCACGGCGATCAGAAACAGCGCGGAGCCGGCCAGGTTGAGCACCACATAGTGCACCCCGGCTTGAATACGCGCTTTGCCGCCACCGTGCAGCAGCAAGGCATAGGAGGCCAGCAGCAATACCTCGAAGAAGACGAAGAGGTTGAACAGGTCGCCGGTCAGAAAGGCTCCGTTGATCCCCATCAGTTGCCACTGGAACAGGCCGTGAAAGTTGCTGCCGCGCTCGTCCTCTCCGTCGCAGGCGAAGACCACGGCGCCCAATGCCAGCACGGCAGTGAGCAGTATCATCAAGGCCGACAGGCGATCGAGGACCAGCACGATGCCGAAGGGCGGCTGCCAGTCACCGAGGGCATAGTAGGTCACCTCGCCGCTTGCCGCCTGGCTGACCAGGGCGATGCCGACCGCGACCAGCAAGGCAGTGCTGCCAACACCGACCAGGCGCTTCAGGTGTGTGCCGCCCAGGCGGCGGTACAGCAGCAGGATCCCGGCCACCAAGGGTAGCACGATGGGCAGAACGATGAGGTGCGTCATCAGCTGCGCTCCTCGTCGTCGTGCGAACGGCCGTCGACGTGGTCGTTACCGGCCTCGCTGCGTGCTCGCATCGCCAGGATCACCACGAAGGCGGTCATGGCGAAGCCGATGACGATGGCGGTGAGCACCAGTGCCTGCGGCAACGGATCGGCGTACTCACCGTCACCATTGACGATGGCCGCCCCGTCGGTAGTGAGCCCGCCCATGGAGAATAGGAAAAGATTGACGGCGTAGGAGAGCAGGGTCAGGCCGACGACGACCGGGAAGGTGCGCCCACGCAGGGTCAAATAGAGCCCGCAGGCGGTCAATACGCCGGTGGTGATGGCGTAGAGGCTTTCCATCAGGTGTTCTCCTTGCTGGGGCGCGTCGTAGTATCGGTGAAGCTCTCTACGGGCTCCTTGGCTGGACGATGGGGCGTGGTGACCTTGCCCAAGTTGGCCAGGATCATCAGCGTGGCGCCCACTACGGCGAGATAGACACCGAGGTCGAACAGCATGGCCGTGGCCAGCTCGAACTTGCCCACCAGTGGTAGGCTGAAGTAGCCAAAGGCCGACGTGAGGAACGGATAGCCGAACAGCCAACTGCCAAGACCGGTCAGCGTAGCGATGCCGACCCCGGCAACGGCCACCGGCTGATAGGGAAAATCGAGCCGTTGCTGCGCCCACTCCACGCCTCGCGCCATGTAAAGCAGGATCAGCGCCACGGCGGTGATCAGGCCTGCGATGAAGCCGCCGCCAGGCAGGTTGTGCCCGCGCAGGAAGATGAAGGCGGACACCAACAGGGCCAGTGGCAGCAGCGCCATGGAGATGGAGGTGAGGATCGCCGGGTAGCGATCTGGCGACCACACGCGTCCTTCGCCGTCACTATGCGGCATGAACAGGCGCAGGCGATTAAGCAGCTTGAAGATGGCCAGGCCCGCCAGCGCCAGCACGGTGATCTCACCCAGGGTATCGAAGCCGCGGAAGTCCACCAGGATGACATTGACCACGTTATGGCCGCCGCCGCCGGGTACGCTGTTGTCCAGGAAGAAACCGGAGATCGGCGCGTTGTCGCGGGTCAGTACGGCGTAGTTGAGGCTGGCCACCACCAGGCCGAGGGCGCCGGACAGGACGATGTCGCGCAGGCTGCGGCGATTCGAAGACTCCGGGGGTGTCTTCTGCGGCAGGAAGAACAGCGCCAGCATCAGCAGGATCATGGTCACTACTTCCACCGAGAGCTGGGTCAACGCCAGGTCGGGGGCGGAGAAGCGAGCGAAGGTCAGTGACACCACCAGCCCAACGACCGACAGCAGCAGCAGCGAAATCAGGCGATAGCGGTGCGTGATCGCGGTGCCGAGGCCACCGAACAGCAGCAGGCCGGCACCCAGCAACAGGATGCCATCCAGGGGCTGGTTACCCTTCTCACCGGTAAGGCCGGTCATCTCCACGAGCCCCAGCGCGCCAGCAACCAAGGTGGCGAGTAACAGCCAGGACATGTAGCGCTGCAGCGAAGCACCGTCGAACCAGGCAAGTCCGGCTTCGGCGGTATTGCCCAGGCGCTGAACGGCCGACTCGAAGACGAGCCGGGCGTCGACTGGACGAAAGCTGCGGGCGAAGCGCCGCAGATCCGCGTGACGCCAGTAGGCAGCGGCCCCTGCGACCAGCGCGATCAGGCTCATGATCAGCGGCAGGTTGATGCCGTGCCAGATCGCCAGGTGAAACTCGAGCGGCTCGCCCAGCGCGGCCCGGACGGCCGGGGCGAGCAGCCCCTCGGCCAGCACCGGCACGAGTCCTACCGCCACGCAGATCGCTACTAGCAGTTCCACGGGGGCACGCATCAGGCGCGGCGGCTCGTGGGCCGCCTTCGGCGGCGGTTCCTGGGCGGGCTTGAAGAAGACCGCATGAACCAGGCGCAGGGAGTAGGCGACCGAGAGAATGCCGCCGAGCGTGGCCAGCGCCGGCAGCAGCCAGCTCAACCCGCCCAATACCGGGGTGGCCAGGGTCTCGGTGAAGAACATCTCCTTGGAGAGGAAGCCGTTGAGCAGCGGTACGCCGGCCATGGCGGCTGCGGCGAGGGTGGTCAGTAGGGCGGTCACCGGCATGGCGCGGCGCAGCCCGCCCAGACGGCCGAGTTCGCGGGTGCCGGTCTCGTGGTCGACGATGCCCGCGCTCATGAACAGCGCCGCCTTGAAGGTGGCGTGGTTGAGAATATGAAAGAGCGCGGCTAGCACGGCCATTGGGCTGCCGATCCCCAGCAGCATGGTGATAAGTCCCAAGTGGCTGACGGTGGAGAAGGCCAGTATGCCTTTCAGGTCGGTCTTGAGCAGCGCGAACCAGGCGCCGTACAGCAGCGTGGCGGCACCCACCAGCGAGACCGTTACCGACCACAGTGCGCTGTCGGCAATGGCCGGGTGCAGTCGCGCCATCAGGAAGATGCCTGCCTTGACCATGGTGGCGGAGTGTAGGTAGGCCGAGACCGGCGTCGGCGCCGCCATGGCGTGTGGCAGCCAGAACTGGAAAGGGAACTGGGCCGACTTGGTGAAGGCGCCCAGCAGCACCAGTGCTAGCATCAACGGGTAGTGGGGGTCGGCAACGATGATGTCGCCGCTCGCCAGCACCTGGTCCATGGAGTAGCTGCCCACCATATCGCCCAACATCAGCAGGCCGGCCAGCAGGGCGAGGCCACCCGCGCCGGTCACGGTCAGGGCCATGCGTGCGCCCTTGCGCGCCTCGCTCTGGTGGGACCAAAAGCCGATCAGCAGGAAGGAGGAGATGCTGGTGAGCTCCCAGTAGAGCCACAGCAGGATCAGATTGTCCGCCATGACGATGCCGACCATGGAGGCCATGAACAGGATCAGATAGGCATAGAAGCGGCCGAAGGGCTCCTCGGGTGAAAGATAAAAATGCGCATAGAGCAGAATCAGCAGGCCGATACCGAGAATCAACAGATTGAACAGCAACGACAGGCCGTCCAGCCGAAAGGCCAGCTCGAGGCCGAGGGCAGGCAGCCACTCTAGTGAGAAGCGCAACGCTTCGTCCGCCGCCAGCGCCGGCCACTGAGCCAGGGCCAGTAGCAGGGCGAGGGTCGGTGGCGCGGCGGTGGCCAGCGTGCAGAAGCGTCGGCCTCGGTGCGCGCTGAACATGGGCACCAGCATGCCCAGCAGCGGTAGCAGGGGTATCCACAACAATGTCATCGTTAGCTCATCCTGCGCGGGTCCGTGAGGAAGAGGGCATAGTTTGCCTACAGGACAGGAGGACGCAAGCATCAAGCGCTTGTTTCCCGTCCTTGGGTCAGAACGGTCCTATAATGCCGCTTCCCACCATGGCAACGCAAAGCGGGCACGTTTGTGCCTCCTTGCCATTCAATACCTTGTCTCTATAAAGTGGATTGCGACGAACCGGTGGGAGCGATGCCTTGGCGTGGCGCCCACCCAATGCCTGGGAGGACGCCGTATGCAGCTGGCCGTACTGGGTGGCTTCGTGGTGGCGGGAATGGCACCGCTACTGCACCGCTGGTTCGGTGATCGAACGCCGCTGGTAATGGCCTTGCTGCCGGCTTCCCTGGCCGCCTGGCTGCTCGGGCAGTGGCCGACGGTGACGGCGGGCGAAGTGCTGCTGCTCGAGTGGGCCTGGGTGCCGGGGCTCGACGTCACGCTGAGTTTCCTGATCGATGGTCTGTCCTGGCTGTTCGCCATGCTGATCACGGTGATCGGTAGCCTGGTGCTGGTGTATACCGGCGACTACCTGCGCGGCCATCGCGACCTGCCACGTTTCCTTGTCGTGCTCGTCGCCTTCATGATGTCGATGCTCGGCCTGGTGCTGGCCGACAATCTGGTGACACTGTTCGTGTTCTGGGAACTCACCAGTATCACCTCCTTCCTGCTAATCGGCTTCAATCATAGTGACCTGTCGGCGCGCAAGGCCGCGCAACAGGGCCTGTATGTCACCGCTGGCGGCGGGCTGGCGCTGCTCGCCGGTTTCGTCATGCTGGCCATGGCGGGGGGCAGCTGGTCGCTGGCCGAACTGACGACACGGGGCGAGGCGCTGCGCGCCCACGCTCTTTACCTGCCATTGCTTGTTTGCCTGCTGATCGGCGCCTTTACCAAGTCGGCTCAGTTCCCGTTCCATTTCTGGCTGCCCAATGCCATGGCCGCACCGACACCGGTCTCGGCCTACCTGCATTCGGCGACCATGGTGAAGGCAGGGATCTATCTGCTAGCCCGTCTGCATCCGGCCCTCGGTGGTACCGATGCCTGGACACTCAGCCTGTCGCTGGTGGGGGCGATGACCATGGTCACCGGCGCTTTCCTGGCGATCCATCACACCAACGTCAAGAAATTGCTGGCTTATTCCACGGTCATGGCGCTGGGTACCCTGACCTTGCTGCTGGGGCTTGGCACCCCCGGGGCGCTGGTCGCGTTCGTGGCCTTTCTGCTGGCGCATTCCCTCTACAAGGGCGCGCTGTTCCTGGTGGCAGGCATTCTCGATCACGAGACCGGCACCAAGGATGTCACCCACATGGGCGGGTTGCGCCATGCGATGCCCCGCACCGCTGCGATTGCCGCGGTTGCCGCGCTGTCGCTGGCCGGCATGCCGCCGCTGCTGGGTTTCGTCGGCAAAGAACTGCTTCTCGAGTCGGCGTTGGCTGCCGAGCAGTATCGAATCTTGATTGTCGTGCTGACGTTCGTGGCTTCCGTCCTCACCCTGGCGGTGGCGGCCATCGTTGCCCTGCGGCCGTTCTTCGGGCCTTTGCGTCGAACGCCACGCTCACCCCGCGAGGCGCCACTCGGCATGCTTGTGGGGCCGGCCTTGCTAGCCGCGCTGTCTCTGATATTCGGCCTGGCGCCGGGATGGCTCGACGGCCTGGTGGCGGTGACAGTGGGCGAGATCGGCGCAGTCGACCATGACGTGCACCTGGCACTTTGGCACGGCATCAATCTGCCGCTCATGATGTCGCTGGCTAGCCTGCTGCTGGGGTTGGCGGTATGGCGTCGCTGGGATCGCCTGCGGGCTCACCTGGCCCGGCTCAGGCCGCTCATGGCGCGCGGCCCCGAAGCCGGCTACGAGGCCTTGATGGCCGGACTGGTGATGGTCGCCGAATGGCAGACCCGGATGCTGCAGAACGGACATATTCGTAACTACCTGATCGTGACGCTGCTGACGCTACTGGGACTGGTCGGCCATGCACTGTTCTTCCGCCACGTGCCGAGCCTCGAGGCACCTCTGGACCTTTACCTGCACGAGGCCATGGTTGCCGGGTTGATGGTCGCCGGGGCGGTGGCCGCCTGCGTGATGCGCTCGCGCCTGGCTGCCGTCGCCGCGGTTGGCATCATGGGCTTCTCAATCGCCTTGGTCTTCGTCCTGTTCAGCGCGCCGGATCTGGCCATCACCCAACTGCTGGTGGAAACCCTGACGGTGGTCCTGCTGGTGCTGGTGCTGTTCCGGCTGCCGCGTTTCGCCACCCTGTCCACGCCCACCGAACGCGCACGCGACCTGGTCGTGGCCGGGCTGAGCGGCATCATGGTGACGCTGCTGATGCTCTCGGTGCTGGCCGGCGAGCGCTTGCCTCGCATCTCCGACTACCTGATCACCAACAGCCAGCCACAGGGCCACGGCCACAATATCGTCAATGTCATTCTGGTGGATTTCCGTGCCCTGGACACCTTGGGCGAGATGTTCGTACTGGCGTTGGCGGCCGTCGGTGTGCTGGCCATGCTGCGCTTCCATGCCAAATCGGGTGGCACCGAACCCATCCCGCCGCGGGAGAGTGACGATGGTTAGATCGGGCACCCTGATCCTCAGCGTGGCGGCGCGCCTTCTGCTGCCGCTGCAGCTGCTGTTCTCGCTGTTCCTGCTATTGCGCGGACATGACGAACCGGGCGGCGGCTTCATCGCCGGGCTGGTGGCGTCGGGTGCCTTTACGCTTTATCTCTTCGCCTACGGCGGGCGGGCCATGCATGCCATGCTCAAGGTCTCGCCCCGCGACCTGATCGGCGCCGGACTGACGCTGGGCGTGCTCTCGACCCTACCGGCCTGGTGGCAGGGCGAGCCGTTCTTCACCGCTCAGTGGTGGACGATTCCGGTGATCGACTTCAAGGCTTCGACTCCGCTGCTATTCGATATCGGTGTCTATCTCGTGGTGCTCGGTTCCGTACTGACTGCCATCACCGCCCTGGTGGACACCGACAGGGAAGACGATGCCTGACATCAAGGAGGCTCCATGGAACCCCTGCTAGCCGTTGCCATCGGCATTCTGTTCGCCGCAGCCATCTACATGATGCTGCGCCGTTCCATCGTCAAGCTGGTGATCGGCCTGATGTTGCTTTCCAATGCCGCCAACCTGCTGATCTTCGTCTCCGCAGGACTGACCCGCGGTGCGCCGCCGCTGGTGCCGCAGGGGATGATCGCGCCGGAGGGCGTCGTGGCCGACCCGCTGCCGCAGGCGCTGGTGCTCACCGCCATCGTCATCGCTTTCGGCGTGCTGTCGTTCGCCGTGGTGCTGGTACGCCGCGCCTGGGAGATCGTGCGTGCCGACGACCTCGACCGGATGAGGGATACCGATACGTGAACCCGCAGATTGCGCTGCCTATCCTGATCCCGCTGCTTGCCGGAGCCGTGTCGCTGCTGTTCTGGCGCTCACGCCTGATGCAGCGGATAGTCGCGGTGTCTGGTACCGCATTGCTGCTGGCGTCCAGTATCTGGCTGCTGGCGTCGGTCAGCAGGGAGGGGATACTGGTGCTGCAGGTGGGTAACTGGCCGGCCCCTTTCGGCATCAGCCTGGTGGCCGATCTGCTTGGCGCCATCATGGTGGTTCTCACCGGTATCATCGGCTTCGCAGTGGCGCTTTACTCCCTGGCCACTACCGGTCGTGGCCACGAGGCCTACGGCTACTTTCCGCTGATGCATCTGTTGCTGGCTGGGGTCGCCGGGGCCTTTCTCACCGGTGACATCTTCAATCTCTACGTCTGGTTCGAGGTGATGCTGGTTGCTTCCTTCGCACTGCTGATACTCGGCAGCGAGAAGACGCAGATGGAGGGAGCGATCAAGTACGTCACTCTCAATCTGCTGTCGTCGGTGATCTTCCTGGTGGCCGTGGGGCTGCTCTACGGCATGGTCGGCACACTCAACATGGCCGATATCGCGCGTCGTCTGGCGAGCCTGGAAGACAACGGCATGGCCGATGTGCTGGCGATGATGTTCATGGTTGCCTTCGGCATCAAGGCGGCGGCCTTCCCGTTGTTCTTCTGGCTGCCGGCCTCCTACCACACGCCGCCGGTGGCGGTGTCGGCGCTGTTCGCCGGCCTGCTGACCAAGGTCGGCGTCTACGCGCTGTATCGGGTATTCACGCTGATCTTCCATCACAACCCGGGCTATACCCATGAGATCCTGCTTTGGGGCGCAGGGCTCACCATGCTTTCGGGGGTGCTGGGAGCGGCGGCCCAGTACGAGTTCCGGCGCATACTGTCGTTCCACATCGTCAGCCAGATCGGCTACATGATCCTGGGCCTGGCGCTGTTCACCCCACTGGCCATCATCGGCGGGGTTTTTTACATCGTGCATCACATTCTGGTGAAGACGAATCTCTTCCTGGTCAGCGGCATCGTGCATCGGCTTCAGGGCAGCTACCGGCTCAAGCGCCTGGGCGGGCTCTACCGCAGTCACCCTTGGCTGGCCGTGCTCTTCCTGGTGCCGGCGCTATCGCTGGCCGGCATGCCGCCGCTGTCGGGTTTCTTCGCCAAGTTCATCGTGATCCGTGCCGGCATCGAGGCCGAAGCCTACGGCGTGACCGCCATCGCTCTGCTGGTGGGGCTGCTCACGCTCTACTCGATGGTCAAGATCTGGTCGGAAGTGTTCTGGAAGACGGCGCCTGACGGAAACGAATCCCGCACCCATCCGGCGGTCGGGCAGCGTGAGCTGTGGCTGATGTCGCTGCCAGCGGTGGGCCTGGCGCTGTGTACGTTGTTCATCGGCCTGAACGCTGGGCCTCTCTATGACTTGGCAGAGGCATCGGCGGGTGAACTGCTCGCGCCCGAGCGATATATCGAGGCGGTACTCGGCCCGCTCGAGGAGCGCTCGCCATGATCGGGGCCGCCTGGAACCTGCTGCTGGGCGTCGCCTGGGTCGTGCTGACCGGCGACTTCAGTGGCGGCAACCTGCTCGCCGGCCTGACCTTCGGCTATCTGGTGCTGGCGCTGATCCAACCTCAAGTGCCGGCGCTGGCCGGCTATGCCCAGCGTCTCCCGCGTCTGATTCGCTTCGTGGGCTTCTTCTTCAAGGAGTTGCTGCTGGCCAACCTCAAGGTCGCCTTCGATGTCGTCACGCCGCCCTGGTACATGAGGCCCGGTGTGATTGCCATGCCGCTCAAGGCGCGTAGCGAGTTCGAAATCGCCCTGGTGGCCAACCTGATTTCGCTGACGCCGGGCACCCTGAGCCTGGACGTCTCCGACGACCGACGAGTGCTCTATATCCACGCCATGTTCCTCGATGACGAGGCCGAACTGCGCCGCAACCTGGCGGAGCTTGAGCGCCGCGCGCTGGAACTGTTCCACTAGCTGAGGAGGCGACCGTGTCGATCGTGATCCTGTCGAGTCTGGTACTCATGACCTTGGCGCTGTGCCTGGCCTTCGTGCGCCTATACATTGGCCCCAGCCTGCCGGATCGGGTGGTGGCGCTGGAACTCTTCTCCTCGATGATCGTCGGCATCATCGGAGTGGTGGCAATCGCCACCGACGTGCCCAGTCTGCTGGATGTGGCCATCGTCATGGCGCTGATGGCGTTCATGGCGGCCATCGGATTTGCGCGCTTCCTGGAACGCGGAGGGCCACGCGATGATTGAGATGCTCAAGGGCGGTCTGATCCTGGTCGGCGCCATCTTCATGTTCCTGGCCGCACTCGGTCTGGTGCGTCTACCCGATCTACTGACGCGCATGCATGCCACCACCAAGGCGGTCACCTTGGGGACCTCGCTGATCATGCTGGCAGTGGCGCTGCACTTCGGCGAAGTGGCGGTGGTGGCGCGAGCGCTGGGGGTGATTCTCTTCATCATGCTGACAGCACCGGTGGCCGCTCACGTGATCGGCCGCGCCGGCTATTTCGTCGGTGCCAAGCTGTGGCATGGTACGATCAAGGATGAACTGCGCCCCAACTATGACCCGCTCACCCATGAGCTCAAGAGCGGCCTTGAAACGGAGGCCAATGCCGTGCATAAACCCCGCGAGAACGACCCCGATTAACGTTCGCAACGGTCGCGCAACCGCTTGCGCGGTACATCGATCCCAGGTTGCAAGACTGGCCTGTCAGCCGCTTCTGCGCGATGATCGATGGCCATCAAAGTAAAGGATTACTGTTGTCATGATTCACCCACTTTTTCCTGCCGTCTTCCTCCTTCTGCTGCTGGCCGGCTGCCAGTCCGGCCCCGTACAGGAGGTGGCAGCCGACGAGCGCCAGCCGGATGCCATTGCATCGAATGAGGATGACGCACCGGATCCCGCTCCCAGCGAGGCCGAGGGGGCTTCGCCCGAAGATTTTCGGGTCTGGCTAAGCGATTTTCGCCGCCAGGCACGCAATGAGGGAGTCAGCGAAGCGACCCTGGCGCGTGCACTGGATGGCGTACGCTATCGACCACGTGTCATCGAGCTCGACCGTTCGCAACCGGAATTCGTGCGTCCCATCTGGCAATACCTGGACAGTGCCGTCTCCCAGGCTCGCATCAGCCAAGGGCAGGCCAAGCTCGCCGAACATCGTGAGACGGCACAGCGTATGGAGCAGCGCTACGAGGTTCCATCCGAAGTCGTGGTAGCGATATGGGGTATCGAGAGCAACTACGGCGGCAACTTCGGCGACTTCTCCACGCTCGAGGCGCTGGCAACCCTGGCGTTCGATGGGCGCAGGCGCGACTTTGCCCGCGGCGAACTGCTGGCCGCCCTGCGTATCCTCGAGGCGGGCGATATCTCGCCGGAGCGCATGATCGGCTCCTGGGCGGGCGCCATGGGGCATACCCAGTTCATCCCCTCCAGCTTCGAGTCCTACGCCGTGGATGGCGACGGCGACGGGCGTCGCGACATCTGGGGCAGCATTCCTGATGTGATGGCCTCCACCGCCAACTACCTGGCACGGGCCGGCTGGCAATTCGGCCAGCCCTGGGGCGTGGAGGTCCGCCTGCCACAAGGCTTCGACTATTCCCAGACCGAGCTGAGCACGCGTCGATCGAGCCGCGAGTGGGCGGAGCAGGGCGTGCAGGGTATCTCTGTCGGTAGCCTGCCCGGTTTCGAGCAGGCGTCGGTGATCGCTCCGGCCGGCGCGCGTGGGCCGGCTTTCCTGGTCGGACCCAACTATCGCGCCATCCTGCGCTATAACAACGCCACCAGTTATGCCCTGGCGGTGGGCACCTTGGCCAACAGGATCGCTGGGCGCGAGGGTATCCAGGCCGACTGGCCGCGGGAGGTTCAGCCGCTGAGTCGTAGTCAAGTGGGCGAGATGCAGCAAGCATTGAATGAGCGCGGCTTCGAAGTGGGCACGCCGGACGGCGTCATGGGACCCAACACTCGCGCTGGGCTGCGCGATTATCAGCGCAGCATCGGCGTCACGCCGGATGGTTTTGCCACCCTGGACCTGCTGCAGCGCCTGCAGCGTCCTTGAAGGTGACCGGGCTCGCATCGAGCCCGGCAGTCAATTGCGGAGGTCGATCAGTTGCCGTTCTCGCTGGTCCAGTCGTCGAGGGTCTCGCTGATGCGGCGTCCGGCCCGCTCGGCCCCTTCCTGGGCGCGTTCCCAGGCGGTTTCGGCACCCTCGCCGATGCGTTCGAGGCCTTTCTGGGTCTGGTGCCAGGCACTTTCGGTGCCTTCGCCCGCGGTATGCCAGGCCTCACGAGCGCGCTGGCGTGCGCTGTTCAACCAGTCCTGATCGTAACGCGGCAGGGCCTTGAGCGACTCGGCATCGGTCTCGACGATGATGTCGTGCCGGGTCTCGCCCTCTTCCTCGTAATTGACCAGCCGATAGTGCTGGTTGGTAAAGACGATCGTGTCGCCGTCCTGGCCCACTGAGTCGTGAGTATCGACGATGATGGCATGGACTCTCTGGTCGTCGCCAAGGAGCAGGTCGACGACTTCGCTGGGCTGGCTGGCCGGGGCGGCTTCGAAATGCACCTCGGCGTCGAAGATGGCACGGGCGGAGTAGAGACCCTGCGGGTCGTACTGAGCCTGCACGCCGATGGCGAGACCGGCGATGAACAGGCCGGCCGAGACGGCAACGGTCGTCCTTGTGAGGCGTAGCTGTGTCATCGTTTTGCCCTCCTTATCCTTGGTGACACGGACAGTGTAGTAGACGTAACGCATATGTCGGGGCCGGAACCGGCATGACGGAACAGGGTCCACTAAACGTTGGCGAAGGAAGGAGATTGGTCCATGCCCATGAAATGGTCGGCTATTTACCGGCAGTCTTGTCATATCCCGCTGCGCTGGATGGCCTCGGCTGGAGCGTTGTTCCTGCTGGCGATGCCGATGTCGGCAACGGCTGAGGATGAGCGGGCGGTGTTCGGTTGGGTCGAGAAGAGCACTCTCGAGCCCTGGGGCGTCGAGGTGAAGGCAAAGCTGGACAGCGGTGCACTGACGTCCTCGCTCGATGCGCGCGACATCGAACGCTTCGACAAGGAGGACGAAGAGTGGGTGCGCTTTCGCCTCAAGCTGGAGGATGAAGCGAATGGCGAGACCTTCAGTGAATGGCTGGAGCTGCCGCTTTATCGCAGTCTCAGGCTGCGCGGTGCAGGCGGCGTCGACCGTCGCCCCGTGGTGCTGATGAAAGTTTGCCTGGGCGATACCATCTACGAGGAGCAGTTCAGCCTGCGAGACCGTGGTGACATGAACTACCCCCTACTGCTTGGACGCCGCACCATCGGCCACCTGGGGCTGTTGGACGTGCGCAGCACCTTCCTGAGCGAGCCGGAGTGCGGCGAGAACGCCCCCTTGGTGGAGCACGATCCCGACGAAGAAGAGGCTTTTGGCGATGAGGCCTCGTCCGACTAGCGCCTGGCAGACCGCCCTAGAACAGGCGCGCCAGCAGGGCGACGACCGCCGTTTCCACGCGCAGGATGCGAGCGCCCAGGTGGATGCCCTCGCAGCCGGCTGCGAGCAGCCTCTCCACCTCGTGGGGAATGAAGCCACCCTCCGGCCCGACGAGCAGCACGGTCGGCTCACTGAGGCCCGTCGGGCAGGCCTGGGTCATGCCGGGGTGGGCCATGAGGCCTCGCCGGCCTTCGAGCAGCGTTGGCAGGCGCTCATCGGCGAAGGGGCGAAAGCCCTTGGCCAGGTGTACCTCGGGCAGTTGCGTGTCGCGGGCCTGTTCGAGCCCCAGTACCAAGTGTTCGCGAATCTTTGCCGGGTCAAGTTCCGGTGACTGCCAATAGCTTTTTTCCACCCGACGGGTGTGCAGCAGTGTGATCTGCTTCACGCCCATTGCCGTCACGTGTTCGAGGCTTCTGGCCAGCATGCGCGGGCGCGGCAGGGCCAGTACCAGATGCACCGGCAACGGCGGAGGGGGGGGCATGTCGAGCCCGTCGAAGGAAAAGCGGGCCTCGTCGTCGCTCAGCAGCGTGAGCTCGCCGCGACCGATGCCGCCGCCCGCCACGCCCAGTGTCAGGCTGTCGCCGACCCGGGCACGATGAACCTCCTTCAGGTGACGCAGGCGGCGTGGGTCGCGCAGGCATGCCAGGCGGTCGTGCTGGATCTCCTCGGGGCTTAGCAGGATCAGGTTCATCGGGCCTCGTTGGTCGCTTCGATTTGCAAGGGCGGTGGCGCGGTGCACAATAGCAGCCAAGGGCAGTTTGCCTTTCCAACAAGGAGTGCCATCGTGCGCGTGATTCGCAAGTATGCCAACCGCAGGCTCTATGATACCCAACAGAGTCGCTATGTGACGCTAGAGGATCTGCGCCGCTTGATTCTCGACGAAGAACCATTTCGGGTCGAGGATGCCAAGAGCGGGGAGGACCTGACCCGTACCATCCTGCTGTCGATCATCATTGAGCAGGAGCAGGCCGATGGCGAGGCCGAGGTGTTCTCCAACGACCTGTTGGCACAGTTCATCCGCGTCTACGACATGGCTCAACCGCTACCGTTGGCACGCTATCTCGAGCAGGGCACCCAACTGATGCTCGAACAGCAGAAGCGCATGCAGGACCAGTGGCAGCAGGCCATGCGCCACTCGCCCATGGAACTGATGCGCGAGATGGCCGAGGAGAACATGCGCTTCTGGCAGCAGGCGATCGGCAAGGGGCAGCCCGGCAAGCCGGAGTCGAAGGAAGAGAAAGGCGAAAACGACGACAAGTGACGATGCAGCGGACGTCGCTGACCCTGGCCAGGCAAGGCATAGTCGCTCTGGGCGGGGGCGTGCCGGGCCGCTTTCTGCCATAATGCCGCGACGTTTTCCCAGCCGAACATCAGGCCCATCGTCAACCGGGCCTGCGCAGCAATAGACAGGATAAGCAAGCGGATGAAGGTTCTGATCATCGGCGGCGGTGGCCGCGAACACGCCTTGGCATGGAAAGTCGGCCAGTCGTCCCGCGTCGAGCAGGTTTTCGTGGCGCCCGGTAACGCCGGCACGGCCCATGAGCCGGGCTTGACCAACGTTGCCATCGAGGCGACCGAGTTGGAACGCCTGGTGGCTTTTGCCCGCGACGAAGGCGTTGCGCTGACCATCGTCGGCCCTGAGGCACCGCTGGTCGAAGGCGTGGTCGATCGTTTCCGTGAGGCGGGCCTGGCCATTTTTGGGCCGACCCGGGGCGCGGCACAGCTCGAGGGTTCGAAGTCCTTCACCAAGGACTTTCTGGCCCGCCATGCCATTCCCACTGCGGCCTACCGCACCTTTACCGAGGTCGAGCCGGCGCTGGCGTACCTTGCCGAGCAGGGTGCGCCGATCGTGATCAAGGCCGACGGACTGGCGGCAGGCAAAGGGGTGATCGTGGCCATGACCCTGGCCGAGGCCGAGGCAGCGGTGCGCGACATGCTCGAAGCCAACGCCTTCGGTGACGCCGGGGCCCGTGTGGTGATCGAGGAGTTTCTCGATGGCGAGGAGGCGAGTTTCATCGTCATGGTCGATGGCACCACGGTGCTGCCGATGGCCACCAGCCAGGACCACAAGCGCGCCCTGGACGGTGACGCCGGTCCCAACACCGGCGGTATGGGGGCTTACTCACCGGCACCGGTGGTGACCGAGAGCGTGCATGAGCGCATCATGGAGCGGGTCATCATGCCCACGGTGCACGGCATGGCGGCGGAGGGGCATGCCTATAGCGGCTTCCTCTACGCCGGCCTGATGATCGACGCCGAGGGCAATCCCAAGGTCATCGAATACAATTGCCGCTTCGGCGATCCCGAAACCCAGCCGATCATGCTGCGCCTCCAATCGGATCTGGCTGAGCTGTGCCTGGCGGGCGCACGCGGAGAACTGGCAGGCCATACTTGTGAGTGGGACCCACATGCTGCCGTCGGCGTGGTGATGGCCGCTGGCGGCTATCCGGGTAGCTACCGTAAGGGCGACGCGATCGAAGGCCTCGCTGCCGCCGCTGCCACCGGCTGCAAGGTGTTCCATGCCGGCACCGCAGAGGACGATCAGGGCCGGGTAGTAACCAGTGGAGGCCGTGTGTTGTGCGTCACCGCGCTGGGGCAGGGCGTAGCCCAGGCACGCGATCTGGCCTACCAGGGTGTGGCGGCGATCCGTTGGGACGGTGCCCAGTTCCGCAGCGATATCGCCTATCGCGCCATCGCCCGGGAGCGGCAGGCCGACTGATCGCGGCAATACCGTCGCATCAATCAAATAACAAGAGTCAGGGAGTGGGCATGGAGCGCATCAAGCTGGAATTTCCGGAGTCCGTCATCGTGCATCGGCAGCCGTTGTCGGTGCGCATCACCGACATGAACTACGGCCGCCACCTGGGGCACGACACCTTGGTATCGCTGCTCCATGAGGCGCGCATACATGCGTTCGGATCGCTCGGGCTCAGTGAGTGGGACATGGGCGGGTTTCCCAGTGTGGTGGCCGACCTGGCCGTGCAGTACCAGTCTGAAGCTCGCTGGCCGGATGCGCTGGTGGTGGAAACCGCCATTCCAGCTCCGGTGGGCAAGGCGATCGTCGTCTATCACCGGGTGCGCCACGCCGAAGGCGGCCGTCCCGTGGCCACCGCGCGTCTCAACGTGGTACTGGTGGATCCCGCCCAAGGGCGCAGCGTTGCCATACCCGATGCCGTTAGCCAGGCCATTGCCGGAGCGGAGAGCGCCTGATGTCGCGCGAATATCCGATCATTGCCGTGACCGGCTCGTCAGGCGCCGGTACCACCACGGTGAAGCGTACCTTCGAGCGCATGTTCTCCCGTGAGGACGTGCATGCGGCGTTCGTCGACGGCGATGCCTTCCATCGCTATACCCGTGAGGAGCTGGCCCGCATCTTTCGCGAGGAGCCCGAGCGCAAGGACCAGTTGTCCCACTTCGCCGTCGAGGCCAACCTGCTCGATCGCCTCGAGGCGCTGTTCCATGAGTACGGCGAGCACGGCACCGGCACCTTCCGGCACTACATCCATGCCGAAGACAAGCAGATGATCGAGGCGGGCTACCAGGTGGGTACCTTCACCGAATGGCAGCCGCTGCCTTGCGGCACCGATCTGCTGTTCTACGAGGGCCTGCATGGCGGGCTGGTGACGGCGGAGCACGACATCGCCCGGCATGTCGACCTGCTGGTCGGCGTCGCGCCGACCATGAACCTCGAGTGGATCCAGAAGATCGACCGCGACATCAAGATGCGGGGCTACTCACAGGAAGCGGTGATCGACACCATCCTGGGACGCATGGACGACTACGTGCGCTACATCCAGCCGCAGTTTTCGCGCACCCACATCAACTTCCAGCGCGTGCCCACGGTGGACACGTCGAACCCCTTCGAGGTGCAGGATATCCCCAACGATGCCGAGTCGTTCGTGGTGATCCGCTTTCGCGACCCCTCGACGGTGGACTTTCCCTGGCTGCTGGCGATGATTCAAGACTCCTTCATGAGCCGTCCGCATACCTTGGTTGTGCCGGGGGCGCGCATGTCGCTGGCCATCGAGCTGATCCTGGCGCCGTTGGTGCGTCATCTGCTGGCCCAGCGGCGCTTTCGCTGACGCTGAGCGGCAGCGAATACCGAGCATGGCGACGAGAAAGGAGCCCGAACCGATGCAAGACTGCCTGTTCTGCAAGATCGTCAAGCGCGAGATCCCGGCCGACATCGTCTATGAGGACGAAGAGGTGCTGGCGTTCAACGACATCAACCCCCAGGCCCCGACCCACATCCTGATCATACCCAAGCAGCACATCGCCACCCTGAACGACATCGAGGAGAGCGACCAGGTCCTGGTCGGCCGCCTGCCGTATGTCGCGGCCCGGCTGGCCGATGAGCGCGGCATCGCCGACGAGGGCTATCGCGTGGTGATGAACTGCAATGACCAGGGAGGACAGACGGTCTATCATATTCATATGCACCTGATGGGCGGTCGACGCTTTACTTGGCCGGCTGGCTAGCCGGCGCTATGCGGAGCAAGCCGCGCGCGTCGAGGCGTGCGACGCATCAGGTGCATCCCATACTTGGCGCCACCCCATTGCGGGTGGCGCCGGCATGCTTGCCTGCAGCCTTCGTCTGGCGCGTGTTCGAGAGATAATTTTCGTTCTGCCGCGTACAGCTGAGGCTGCGTAGAGAAGGCTTCGCACAGGAAAGAGCGAGATGAACCGCAACTACTCCCATGCCGACAATTTGATCCACCAGTTCGATACCGTACTGCGCACGCTGATTCCACATGCAGCAGTGGCGTCGCGGCCCTCGCCGGCCACGGCCGACATCCAGGACGACGAGATGACGGCCGACGAGCGTCGCCATGCTGCGGGACTGATGCGCGTCAACCATACCGGCGAGGTGTGTGCTCAGGCGCTCTACCAGGGGCAGGGCTGCACGGCCAAGCTACCGGAAGTGCGCAGCCAGATGGAGCACTCCGCTCAGGAGGAGATCGACCACCTGGCCTGGTGCGACGAGCGTCTGCAGGAGCTCGACAGCCGCACCAGCGTGCTCAACCCCGTATTCTATGCCGCCTCCTTCGGCCTGGGCGCTGTGGCAGGCGCCATCGGCGATCGGGTCAGCCTGGGATTCGTCGCCGCCACGGAGGAGCAGGTGGGCAAGCATCTTGATGAGCACATGGTCAAGCTTCCCGCGGGCGACCACCGCTCCCGAGCCGTGTTGCGCCAGATGGCCATCGACGAGGCGCACCATGCGCATCTCGCGCTGGAGGCCGGTGGGGCGCGCTTTCCAGCACCGGTCAAGTTCGGCATGAGCCTGATGTCCAAGGTCATGACCAAGAGCGTCTATCGGTTCTGAGCGGGGCGCCATGTCACAAGAGATTCATCGGCGCTGCATCGAAGTCGCTCGCGAGCTGAGCCCGCCGCTCGCCGATGCCATCGAGTGCGGTGGCCCGCTGACGCTGAGCATCGACGACGGCCAGCCGTTGGCCGAGCGCCTGTGCCGTTCGATAGCGGGGCAACAACTATCGATCAAGGCGGTGCGCTCGATCTGGGCGCGGGTACGCGATGCCGCTGGTGACGCCCCGCTGATGGAGTTTTTCGTCGAACCGAACCAGGATGTGCTGCGCGGCTGCGGCCTCTCGGGAGCCAAGACCAGGGCGCTATGCCTGATCGCCGAAGAAGCCCGTGCCGGCCGGCTAGAGGCCGAAGACCTGCGTGGGCTCGACCATGTCGAGCGTTCGCGGTACCTGACCGCGCTATGGGGCGTGGGCCAATGGACTGCCGACATGATCTCGATCTTCTATTTCGGCGAGCCCGACGTCTGGCCCGAGGGAGACGTGGCTGCGCGCAAGACCCTCGCGCGCCTTACCAGTCCGCGGCGCAAGACGCTGCGCACCGCAGCACGCTTTACTCCCTACCGCTCACACCTGGCGCTATACCTCTGGCGCCACGTCGATGCGCCTCCCATCTAGGCGCTTCCTTGCCGCAGAAGAACCCACAGATGCAAAAGGCCCGCCTGAGCGGGCCTCATTATTTCCAGGCGATACTGCGAGTCAGTCGTCGACGATGCTGTAGGAATGGGTGACCTCTACGCCGCCCTTGGCTAGCATGATCGAAGCGCTGCAGTACTTCTCGGCGGAAAGTTCCACGGCGCGCTTGACCTGGTTCTCCTTGAGATTGTGCCCGCTGACGGTGAAGTGAACGTGAATCCGGGTGAACACGGACGGCACCGCGTCGGCGCGCTCGGCCTCGATGCTCGCCACGCAATCGGTCACGCCGGCGCGGGATTTCTCGAGAATCTCCAGCACGTCGAAGGAAGTGCAGGCGCCCATGCCCATGAGCAGCATCTCCATCGGGCGGGGCCCGGTATTGCGCCCGCCATGGTCGGGAGGGCCATCAATGACCACGCTGTGGCCGCTTCCCGACTCGGCGACGAACTGACGGCCATCGGTCCACTTGACGCTGGCTTTCATGAGCTAGGCTTCCTTATCGATACGTTCGGGTCGGACAGCTTACCACCCTGCGGAGTCTGACTCAGCCCTGACGCCCGCTCAGCTCGCGGTCCAGTTCGGCCAGGCGCTCCGGCGTGCCGACGTCGACCCAGCGGCCGCGGTGATGGGTGCCGCCGATTCGTCCGGCGTGCATCGCCTCGCGCAGTAGTGGGGCCAGGGGGAACTCGCCCGGCGCTTGGTCGGCGACCAGGGCCGGATCGATCAGGCCGAGCCCGGCGTAGGTCAACCGCGGCTCACCCAGAGGGTGTACACGCCCGGCGGCGTCGAGGTGAAAATCCCCCGTGGGGTGGTGCGCGGGGTTGTCGACCAGTACCAGGTGGGCCAGGTCGCCGCCCAGCGAGGGCAGGCTGGCAGGATCGAAATCGCTCCAGACGTCTCCATTCACCAGCAGGAAGGGGGCATTGCCCAGTAGCGGCAGCGCCTGGCGGATGCCACCGCCGGTCTCCAGTGGGGTCGTCTCGCGGCTCCAGGTAATCGATACGCCATGCTCATTGCCGTCACCCAGGGCTGCAACGATCTGTTCGGCGCGGTAGCTGACGTTGATTACCACTTCGCCAATGCCGGCCGCCGCGAGGCGCTCCAGATGGTGCACGATCAGCGGCCTGCCCGCGACCGGCAGCAGCGGCTTGGGGCAGTGATCGGTCAACGGCCGCATGCGCTTGCCCAGGCCGGCCGCCAGTATCATGGCCTTCATGTCGCCACCTGCAGGCCCGCTTCGGCCAGGCGCCGCTCGAGTGCGGGACGCAAAGAGTCGGCAAGCCAGCTATTGAAGCCGGCATGTTCGGGCAGAGCAATGAGGCTCTCCTCGAGATGGGCGAGAAAATGCGGCAAGCGTTCGAGATAGCCCGAGCGGGCGTCGCGCAGGGTCAGCCGGCAGAAGATGCCGAGCACCTTTAGCGCGCGCTGTGCGGCCATGGCCTGGGCCTGGCGGTGAAAGGTTTCGCTGCCGGTGGTTCTGGGCAGGCGGCCGTCACTGATCGCCTGAAGCCGGAAGTCTTCCACCCAACCGGCGAAGCGCTCGGCGGAGAAGCGGCAGTAGCGTCCACGCAGCAGCGAGATCAGGTCGTAGCTGATGGGTCCGGCCACGGCGTCCTGGAAATCGATCAGATAAAGCCGTTCGTCCTGCACCATCAAGTTCATGGCATCGAAGTCGCGGTGCACCGCGACCACCGGCTGGGCCAGGGCGGAGTCGATCAATGCCTGGCGCAGTTCTGACCAGCCGGGAGGGAGAGCCAAGCCGAGCCAGCGCTCCAGGCACCATTCGGGGAAGAGATCCAGCTCGCGGCCGAGCAGTGTCGCATCGTAAGCGGGCAGAACAGCCGGAGCGGCGCGATTCTGCAGCGCGTGGATCAGCTCGATGGCGTGGTCGTGCCAAACCAGGGTGTCGGTATGGTCGTTGCCGGAGAACCGGCTCTGCAGCGGCGTATCGCCCAGGTCGTCGAGTTCGATGAAGCCCGACCCGAGATCCACCGCATGGAGGGCTGGCAGCGGCAGGCCGCCGGCTCGCCAGCGACGGGCGATCTCGACGAATGGACGACTATCTTCATGGGCGGGCGGAGCGTCCATCAGCATGCGCGAACGGCCGTCGGGCAGGCGCAGGCGAAAGTACCGGCGAAAACTGGCATCGCCCGCGGCCAGGCGCAGATCGAGCGCTGCCGCGGGCAGGCGATGCTGTGCTGCCGCCCAGTGGCGCAGGGCTTCCAATCGCGTCGAGTTTTCGACCGAAGTCATGCTGGCTCCTTGTTGTGCTGAGCGCTGCCGGTTGACGCTCGTAGGGCGCCGCCGCATGCTGAGCGGTCTGTCGCATACGACAGGCTGGGTGCGGTCTGTATAATACCGATTCTCTTCGCCAAGGACATCGAGGGACCATGGGCAAGCGACATGCAGGTGCGGCGTTGGCCGGCCTGATTACATCCGGCCTGACCTTTGGCGCGCCATCGACGATGGCGCTCGAGCCGTTACCGGCATGGCAGCTCGACTGGCATCCCTGGGGCCAAGACCGCCCCGCCGAGGCGCTGTGCCGTGGCGTCTACGTGATGCCGGCTTATCGCCTGCCCGCCACCGACGAGCCCGGTCAGGTTCGCTCCGAGTCCGACACTGCCTATTACGGGGACGACGGCGAGACGATTCTCGGCGGTGAAGTGGTTCTGCGGCGTGGCGACAGCCAGCTTGAATCACCACGGGTGAGCGTACCGCCTGAGCGGGATTGGGCCTACGCCGAGGGGCCTCTCGCGCTGCGCGATCTCAACCTGCTAGTGCGTGGCGAGGCAGCCGAGGTTTCGCTCAATAGCGATGCGGCCCGCATCGATTCGGCCCACTACGTGATTCACGACCAGCACCTGCGCGGCGATGCGCTGCAACTGGCGCGGTTGGAGGATGGACGCTACCGGCTGACTTCGTCGAATTTTACCACCTGCGACCCCGGCAATTCCCTGTGGCGACTGGCGACGAGTGATCTGGTGCTCGATCGCGAGAGCGGTTTTGGCACCGCCCGCCACGCGCGCCTGGAGATGGGTGGGGTGCCGGTGTTCTACTGGCCCTGGGTGCGTTTCCCCATCGACGATCGCCGCCATACGGGCTTTCTGTGGCCCGCGCTGGGGCTCTCCAGCGACAGCCTCGATTACGCCCAGCCGTTCTACTGGAATATCGCGCCCAATCACGATGCCACCATCACGCCGCGCTGGATCAGTGGGCACGGACTATTGCTCGGTGGCGAATATCGCTATCTCTTTCCCAGCGATGCCGGGCAGATCGAGGGCGCCTATCTCTCCAGCGACGGCGGTGGTTCTGACAGCGCGGCGGGGCGTTACGAGGGCGAGGACCGCTGGTACGTGGACTACCTGCACCGCGGGTACTTCGATTCGCGCACGAGTTACAACCTGCGCTATGGGGCGGCCAGCGACGGGCGCTACTTCGACGATTTCGGCAGTGCCTTCGGCGACGGTCCCAGCAGCATGCCCCGCCTGGCCCAGCTCGACTATCGCGGCGACGTATGGAATCTTGAGGCACGTGCCCAGGGCTACCAGAAGCTGGAAGACCCGCTGCGCGACCGCGACAAGCCTTTCTATCGCCTGCCCAGCTTGACCGCTAATGCACGCTGGACACAGTCCGGGGGGCTCTATCAGCAATGGCGATCCAACGTCACCTATTTCTGGCGAGATGTGGATCGCAATCGCGTTCCTCTACGTGAGGCGGCCATCGGCACCCGCCTGCATCTCTCACCCGCAACCGGGTGGCGTTTCGATGAGACCTGGGGCCATCTGGAGCCGCGGGTGGAGTGGCTCTATACCGCCTACGACCTGGACTACGGCGAGCGCCAGACGGAGCGAGATACCGACCTGCAGCGGGCGGTGCCGGTTACCTCGATCGATGGCGGTCTGGTATTCGAGCGCGAGTTGGACCTCGGAGGGCGCGCCTATCGCCAGACGCTGGAGCCGCGGTTCAACTACGCCTACGTTCCCGCTCGCGACCAGAGTGAGTTTCCTGAGTTCGATAGCGACGAACGTGCCTTTTCCTGGAACCAGCTGTGGTCGCCGTATCGCTTCTCCGGCGCCGATCGTATCGGTGACCTCCATCGTCTCTCTTACGCAATCAGCAGTCGTTTCCTCGAGGATGCCGCCGGTCGTGAACGTTTCATGATCGGTGTGGGGCAGGCGGCCTATTTCGACGACCGCAATATCGACATGGCCGGCGATCCTGATACCTTGCCTTCGCCAGCGCTCGATGACGGCGAGCGTCTTTACCAGGCGACACGGGATCGTTCACCGGTGGTCACGCGTCTTGACTGGCGCGTTAACGAGCGCTGGAGTACGCGCTATGAGTGGCTCTATGACGATCAGCGCAACCGGACCGAGAGAAATAGCGTAGGTGTCGCCTATCGCGACCCACGAGGCCATGTGTTGAACCTTGCCTACAATTGGCAACTCGAAGGATTCGATCCTTCGGGAGAAGATGAGGACCGCCTGGGGTACGACCGCGAGGAATATGAGCTCTCCTTCGCCTACCGGGCCAATCCGAGAATAGATTTGATAGGTCGCTTTTTGTACGACCACACCAACAGACGTAGTCTGGATCAGATGGCCGGTGTGCAGTGGAACGACTGCTGCTACGGCGTGCAATTGGTGTGGCGTGAGTGGGTCGAGGACAACGACACCGCCAATACCATCGAGGACGATACCACTGACCGAGGTATCTTCCTGCGCTTCGTCTTCAAGGGGTTGGGCGGCGTCGGCGGCGATGCCGGCGACTACTTTGAACGTGCCATTCCTGGCTACCGTACCACGGCTTTCTAATCGGCACGGGATGCCACACAAGTGAGAGACATGAGAGGAACGAGAACCATGCGGATTTCACCAATCGCCACTCTGGGCGCCTTGGGGCTAGCCTTGTGCCTCGGCGCCGTGCCGCTTGCGGCTATGGCCCAGGAACAGAATTTCCAGCCGGTACAGCGCCAGGCCCTGGATCGTATCGTGGCCGTGGTGAACGAGCAGGCCATCATGCAGAGCCAGCTCGAAGAGCGTATGGCGCAGGCGCGCAGCCAACTTGCCGCCCAGGGACAGCAGCTACCGCCCGAGTCGACGCTGCGCGAACACGTACTTGAGCAGATCATTCTCGAGCAGATCCAGCTGCAGATGGCGGCGGATGCCGGGCTATCCATCGACGATACCGCTCTCAATCGCCAGATTCGCGAAATTGCCGAGAGCAACGGCATGAACCTCGACCAGTTTGCCGATGCGCTGGAAGCCGACGGACTCTCCATGGCCACCGTCAGAGAGGAGATTCGCCGCGAGATGCTGCTGCGCGAGCTGCATCAGCGCCAGATAGGGGGACGAGTCAACGTCAGCAATCGTGAGGTTGAACGTTTCATTGAGCAGCAGGGCGGCAGCGTGAGCCCCGACCAGGCGCGCCAGATGGTATTCCAGCGCAAAGCCAACGAGGCGCTCGATGCCTGGCTGCAGGAGATCCGTGCCGAGGCCTTCGTCGACAACCGACTCGCCAGCGGCAGCTGACAGCATGCGGTCACCCTCTCCCGTGCTGGCCGTGACGAGCGGCGAGCCCGCCGGCATCGGTCCCGAGCTGACCCTGCTACTGGCGCTGGGTGAAGGCCCCGCTGGGCGAGTGGTGGCGGTGGGGGACCCGACGCTGCTGGCCGAACGGGCCGCACTGCTGGGTCTCGATATCGACCTGCTCGAGCTTGCGCGGGGCGAGCCGGTGCCGGAAGCGCGCCACGGCGTCCTGCCGGTATGGCCGGTAGCGCTGCGCGCGCCGAGCCGGCCGGGAGAACTGGCCGTGGCCAATGCCGGCTATGTACTCGAGACCCTCGATGTGGCCGTCACCGCCTGCCTTGACGGGAGCGCCGACGGCATCGTCACCGCGCCGCTGCACAAGGGCGTGATCTTGGATGCCGGCCACGCCGGATTTCGTGGACACACCGAATACCTGCGTGATGCCTGTGGCGTCGATGAGGTGGTCATGATGCTGGCCACCGACAGCGCTCTGCATGCCGGGCAGGTCGGCTGGCAGGGTAGCAGTGCGTTGCGAGTGGCGCTTGCCACGACTCACTTGCCGCTGCGTGAGGTTGCCGATGCCATCACCGGGCCCGGCCTGGAGCGAATCCTTCGCATCCTGCATGCGGACCTGAAGCGCTGGTTCGGCATTGGCGTACCGCGCATCGCCGTGTGTGGTCTCAACCCTCACGCCGGCGAGGGCGGGCATCTCGGGCGTGAGGAGATCGAGGTGATCGAGCCTTGTATCGAGCGCTTGCGCGCTGAAGGCTTCGCCCTTGACGGACCGCTACCGGCCGATACCCTGTTCACGCCGCGTCATCTGGCAGACGTCGATGCCGTGCTGGCGATGTATCATGATCAGGGCCTGCCGGTGCTCAAGTATGCCGGCTTCGGACGAGCCGCCAACATCACCTTGGGCCTGCCGATCGTACGCACCTCGGTGGACCATGGCACTGCGCTGGACCTGGCCGGCCGTGGCCTGGCCGATGCCGGCAGCCTTCGAGTCGCCGTAGCGCTGGCCGCCGAGATGACCAGTCGCGGAGCGGCCGCCCCGAGATAGCAGCAATAGACGTCGGTTTCTGCACTGACCCATACAAGGACTCTTCGCATGGCATCGCGCCCGCCGGTTCATCGCGCTCGCAAGCGCTTCGGCCAGAATTTTCTGCGTGACCCCGGCATCATCTCGCGCATCGTGCGCACGATCTCGCCGCGCCCGGGCGACCGGCTGGTAGAGATCGGCCCCGGGCAGGGCGCCCTGACCGCGCCGCTGATCGAGGCAGCAGGTGGCCGCCTCGAGGTAATCGAACTGGACCGTGACCTGATCCCGGGTCTGCGCGTGCAGTTCTTCAACTACCCGGAGTTCGTCGTGCACGAAGGCGATGCGCTGAAGTTCGATTTCAGCGCCCTGCGTGGCGACGGCGAGCCACTGAGGGTGGTAGGCAATCTGCCGTACAACATCTCCACGCCGCTGATCGCCCATCTGCTCGAGGCGGGCGATGCCATTACCGACATGCACTTCATGCTGCAGAAGGAGGTAGTGGAACGTCTTGCCGCCGAACCGGGTGGTCCCGACTGGGGGCGGCTGTCGGTGATGGCGCAGTATCGTTGTCGAGTCGACGACCTGTTCACGGTGCCGCCGGAGGCGTTCGTGCCGAGGCCCAAGGTCGACTCGGCCATCGTGCGGCTGACGCCCTTCACCGAGTTGCCGTGTCCAGCCACTGACGAGACCCTGCTGTTCAGTATCGTGCGCCAGGCTTTCGGCCAGCGGCGCAAGACCCTGCGTAACAACCTCAAGGGAGTGATCGAGGGCGAGGCCATGGCGGAGCTGGGTATCGACCCTGCGCGGCGGCCCCAGACCCTCGCTGTCGAGGAGTTCGTTCGCATTGCCAACCACCTGGCCGCTACGGAGGCGACGTCATGACCCAGACGCCGGACATGCCATTGGAACGGGAAGTGCTGGTCGATGTGGAACCCGCTTTTCGCGACGACGAGTCCTCGCGCGACGAATCGCGCTACGTGTTCAGCTATACAGTGACGATTCATAACCACTCGAAGCGCAGCGTTCAGCTGCTGGCTCGGCACTGGCGTATTACCCAAGGCAGCGGCAAGGTGCAAGAGGTGCGCGGCAAGGGGGTGGTGGGGCAGCAGCCAATGATTGGGCCCGGTCAAACCTTTCGTTATACCAGTCGCGCCATTCTCGACGGCCCGGTAGGCGTGATGGAGGGCGCCTACACCTGCGTCGATACGGCCAGCCAGCGTCCCTTCGAGGTTGCCATCGCCCCCTTCCGACTGGCCGGCCCCAACCAGGTACACTGATATCAGCGGCCCGGGGCGGACTTCGGCCGCCAGGGACCAAAGCCACGCCGCAATGGAAAATGCCATGACCGACTACGCCATTGGAGACTTGCAGGGCTGCCATGCCGAGTTCGTCGAGCTGCTCGAGCGAATCGACTTCGATCCCGTTTGCGACCGGCTGTGGATGGCCGGCGACCTGGTCAACCGTGGCCCCGAATCGCTAGCCTGCCTGTGCGAGGTGCGTGCGCTGGGAGATGCCGCGCTCACCGTGCTCGGCAATCACGACCTGCACCTGCTGGCCGTGGCGCGCGGGGGAGCCCGGCTCAACCGCAAGGACACCCTGGACGGGATCCTGGCCGCTCCCGACCGAGAGGCGCTGCTCGACTGGCTGCAGTCGCGGCCGCTATTGGTGCGCCAGGTATTCGAGGGGCAGGGCGATACCGTGATGGCGCATGCCGGTCTTCTGCCTCAGTGGTCCCCCGGGGAGGCGGCAGAGCTGGCCGGTGAGGTCGAGGAGCGGCTCGGAAGTGAGCGCAGCGGGTCCTTTCTCGAGCGAATGTACGGCAACGAGCCCGCCTGTTGGGCGGCATCGCTCGACGGTATCGATCGCCTGCGCGTCATCGTCAATGTGCTGACGCGCATGCGCTTCATCGACGCCGACGGCTGTCTCGATTTCAGCGCCAAGGAGGGGCTCGACAGCGCCCCTGCCGGTTTCGCCCCCTGGTTCCGTTATCCTCGCAGCGACGACCCGCGGCTACTGTTCGGCCATTGGGCGGCCCTGGAGGGGCGTGCCGAAGGTGCCCGGGTGCGCGCCGAAGCACTGGATACCGGCTGCGTGTGGGGTGGCAGCCTCGTCGCGCTGAATCTCTCTAGCGGTGAACGCATCGGCGTACCCAGTCGTCAGCGCCGCTGACCATTTCTGCTATATGGGAGGCCTTATGGCGACCCCTTCGTTCCAACATCTGACGATCGATACCCTGACGGCCTGGATCGAGGCCGACGACCCGCTCATCCTGGTCGATATTCGCGACCTCATGAGCTTCACCGGCGGCCACATTCCCGGTAGCCGTCACCTCGACAACGACAGCGCACCGGCACTGCTCGAATCGGCGCCTCGCGAGCAGCCATTGGTGGTGGTGTGCTACCACGGCCACTCGAGCCAGCAGGCTGCGGCCTGGCTGGCGGGGCAGGGCTTCGCCGAAGTCTACAGCCTCGATGGTGGTTTCACCGAATGGGAGCATCGTCTGCCCGAACGGGTGGAGCGCGGTCGTCCATGAGCGGATTGCAGGATCGCTGTCGCGAAGGCCTTGCGGTCTATCGCGTTGGCGGCGCGGTGCGCGACGCTCGGCTGGGTTGGCCCACCGTCGATACCGACTGGGTCGTGGTGGGGGCGACGCCGGAGGAGATGCAGCGTCGCGGCTTCCGCCCGGTGGGGCGCGACTTCCCGGTCTTCCTGCATCCCGAGACCCATGAGGAGTACGCCCTGGCGCGTACCGAGCGCAAGTCCGGCCATGGGTACACCGGCTTCGAGGTTCACGCCAGCCCCGACGTGACGCTGGAAGAGGACCTGGCCCGCCGCGACCTGACCATCAACGCCATGGCCGAGACGCCGGAGGGTGAGCTGGTCGACCCCTACGGCGGCATGGTCGACCTCGAAGCCAAGCAGTTGCGTCATGTTTCGCCGGCCTTCGTCGAGGATCCTTTACGGGTGCTGCGTACCGCGCGTTTCCTGGCACGTTACGCCGGGCTCGGCTTCGCCATCGCCGAGGAAACCTGGGCGCTGATGCGCGAGCTCGTCGAGAGCGGCGAGCTTTCGCATCTGGTGGCAGAGCGAGTCTGGACCGAGACCGAGAAGGCGTTGGGGGAGACCGACCCTGCGGTCTACTTCCGTACCCTGCAGAATTGCGGTGCGCTGGAGGTACTGACGCCGGAACTCGTCGAGGACGGTCCGGCGTTCGGCAGGGCGTTGGACAGGCTCTCCCGACTACCTTGCGGCATACTCGATGAGGAGCGCCCCCGCTGGCGCTGGGCACGGCTGGTAGAGCATCTCGACGAAGCCCGGCAGGAGGCGCTGGCCGAGCGGTTGCGCCTGCCTCGCAGCTATCGCGACCTGGGTCGCCAGGCTGCGCTTACCCGCCAGCTGCGCCACCAAGCCATGCTCGATGCGAATAACGTGAAGCGTTGGCTGGACGGTATCGATGCCTGGCGGCGAAGCGAGCGAGTTGAGCCCCTGCTGGCCCTGCTGGCGGTGGATGATTCGGCTCTGGCCGAGCGGCTCGAATGGGCGTGGCGTTCGGTTTCCCGGCTTGAGGCCAGGGATCTGCTGGCGGAAGGCTTCAGTGGCGGCGCGCTGGGCGAGGAGCTGGGGCGACGTCGCGAGGCGATACTCGCGCGCGAACTGTCGCAGCCTTGACTGCGCCTTGCCGCCGGCTCAGCCGTCGGCGTTGATGCGCTCGATGATCTGTTTAGAACGCTTCCACGAAAGGCTTCTGTTGCGGAGTCTACCGCACCGCCTAAGGATTCCTAGCAAACGCTACGGGCCATAGGCGCTGATCGTCGGCCTTGAATTCGGACCACAGCTCGGCGTAGGTGCGCCCGACCTCGGGATGGGGCGTATTCGGTAACAGCTCCGAAAGTGGCAGCAGCACGAAGGCGTGATGAAGAATCTCGTCGCGCGGCAGCATGACCCCGTCGTGTTCGCCGACGAGATCGCCAACCGTCAGCAGGTCGATGTCCAGCGTCCGTGGGCTGAACTTGGGCGTGCCCTTGCGGCGGCCGTGATCTTGCTCGATGCGCTTGCACCAGGCCTGTAGCTCCCCGGCCGACCAGTCGCTGTCGAACACCGCCACCAGGTTGTAGAAATTGCGGCCGTCCTCGAAGCCTACCGGCTCGCTTTCATAAACGCGCGAGACGAGGAGGCCGTCGAAGGTGGCCTCAAGGGCATCCAGGCAGCTTCGGACGTGATGCTCCCGGTCGATGTTGCTGCCGATGCTGACGCTTACCTGGGTCATCGAGTGCTCTCCTGGCGTGTGCCACGCTCGATGCGCACGCCTACGGCTGCCGCTGTGGGCACGGCACCTGGCTTGCGCAGTGTCAGCCGCAGCCAGGGTACGCCAAATTCTCCCATCAAGAGCTGGGCAAGGCGCTCGGCGAAGGTTTCGACCAGGGCGAAGTCATGCTCGTCGGCAAAGCCGGCGATACGCTGGCTGATGGCGGCGTAATCGAGCGTTTTGGTCAGGTCGTCGTCGGCAGCCGCCGGGCGAATGTCGGTGGCCAGTTCCAGGTCGAGCGTCAGCCGCTGACGTATGCTGCGCTCCCAATCGTATACGCCGATAACCGTCTCGAGTTCGAGCGACTCGATCAGTACGCAGTCCATGCACGGCTCCAAGCAGGTAAAGGAGGCCCGATTGTACGTGAGCGTCGGGACACAATGACAGGCTTGCGGTGCTGTCCCCGAGGCGCCGGGGCTGGCATCATGCTGCGACGGGTGCATGAAGGAGGCGGGGGCGGGTGACGGTCGAAGGGCTACTGCTGCTGTTGACACTGGCATTGCTGGGCTACGCCAGCGGCTCCTGCTTGGGCGCGCTATGGGTCTGTCGAGTGGCAGGCGTTGGGGATCCCCGCCTGGAGGGCTCGGGCAACCCGGGCTTCTCCAACGTGCTGCGCCTGCATGGTCGCCGGCTGGCGGCGGTAACCTTGTTGTTCGACGCACTGAAAGGCATGCCTGCGCTGTGGCTGACGATGGGGCTTGGTCTGGCGCCATGGGCCCAAGGTGTGGTCGGGCTGGCCGTGCTGCTGGGACACAGCTACCCGCCTTGGCATCGCTTTCGTGGCGGCAAGGCAGTGGCCAGCGCCTTCGGCGTGCTGTTGGTACTGACGCCCTGGGTGGCGTTGTGCTGTGCCGCCTTGTGGGTGCTGTTGGCCTGGCGGGTGCGGACGGCAGCCGTGGCGTCCTTGGTCAGTGCCGGCATCGCTCCGCTGGCCAGTCTGTGGCTGGCACCGGATTACGTGCTGGTGGTGGTGACCTTTACCGCACTGGTGCTGGTGCGGCACCTGCTCAATATTCACCGGCTGCGTCACGGCGACGAACCGGGACTCTAGCCCGCCATGAGCGTGCCCGCACGATTTTCCAGACTGCCTGGAGGGCGAGGGCACCGAGTGTCAGCTGCCGGCCGGTACCGCGAGGGTTTCCATCGGCCAGCGCGGCACGGCTTGCATGCGACCGACTTCGTCACGCTCGCCGGCCAGCAGCCGCAGTGCGCCGGCAAGGGCAATCATGGCGCCATTGTCGGTACAAAACCTTCCGCGTGGGTAATAGACCTCAGCACTGCGCTTCACGACCTCATGCGCGAGGCGCTCGCGAAGGCGCGTGTTGGCACTCACGCCGCCGGCCATGACCAGGCGCTTCAGGCCGGTGTCATCGAGTGCCCGGCGACACTTGATCACCAGAGTATCGACAACGGCCTCTTCGAAGGCATGGGCGACGTCGGCGCGCGCCTGATCGTCGAGCTTGCCCGCCTGCTCGAGCCGGCGCAGGGTGGTCAGGGTGTGCGTCTTGAGCCCCGAAAAGCTGAAGTCGAGGCCCGGGCGGTCGGTCATGGGGCGGGGGAAGCGAAAACGCCCCGGGTCGCCCGCTTCGGCCAGCCGGGCCACCAAGGGGCCACCAGGATAGGATAGCCCGAGCATCTTGGCAGCCTTGTCGAAGGCTTCGCCGGCAGCGTCGTCGACCGATTCGCCGAGTAGGCGGTACCTTCCCAGGCCCTGGACCTCGACCAGTTGGGTATGGCCGCCGGAGACCAGCAGTGCGACGAAGGGAAAGGCGGGCGAGGGCTCTTCGAGCATGGGGGCCATGAGATGACCTTCCATGTGGTGCACGCCCAGTACCGGAATATTCAGCGCTCGGGCCATCCCATGAGCGGTGCTGGCGCCGACCATCAGGGCGCCGACCAGGCCCGGCCCCGCGGTATAGGCGATGGCATCCAGTTCGCGGCGGGTCATGCCGGCTTCGTCGAGTACCTGCTGAATCAAGGGCAGCAAACGCCGGGTGTGGTCACGCGAGGCGAGCTCCGGCACCACGCCACCGTACTCGGCATGCATGGCGACCTGGCTATAAAGGGCGTCGGCCAGCAGGCCGCGGTCGGTGTCGTAGATCGCGACGCCGGTCTCGTCGCAGGAGGTCTCGATGCCAAGGACTCGCATGGTGCAGGCTCGTGAAGAGTGAAAGCCGGCATTCTACCAAATCGGAGCGTTGCCATCCCCTTCCCAGACACGCAGATTTGCAATGCTTGATGTCGCCGACTAAAATACTGTGCGCTGTACAATTGGGTCGTGCACCTGGCCATGCCTGCCGTGATAAACGGCACGGTTCCAGCCATAGGAGTACGTTCGAACCGAACTCAAGATTTCTAAGGTAGGTGAGTGCTTAATGCCTTCTGTCAAAGTACGTGATAACGAGCCGTTTGACGTCGCGCTGCGCCGCTTCAAGCGTTCCTGTGAAAAAGCCGGCATCCTTTCCGAAGTGCGTCGTCGCGAGCACTACGAAAAGCCGACTGCAGAGCGCAAGCGCAAGGCAGCTGCTGCGGTGAAGCGTCACGCCAAGAAGCTCCAGCGTGAGCGCAAGCGTTTCGAACGGCTCTATTGATCCGTACTAAGGGAGTACCGACGCCTTGGGCTTCGGTGCTTTCGGAAGGATGACCAAGCGGCTGCCGTCAGGTGGCCGCTTGTTTTTCACGACCCGTTCCACTCTTTCCTTCATCTGCCCCGACGGGAGGTGGCGAGACCTGCATGGCCGGCCAGATCCCTCAGCGTTTCATCGATGACTTGCTGGCACGCGTCGACGTGGTCGAAGTGGTGGGTGAGCGAGTGCAGCTGAAGAAGGCCGGGCGCAACTATTCCGGTCTGTGCCCTTTCCATCAGGAAAAGTCCCCGTCGTTTACCGTCAGTGCCGACAAGCAGTTCTACCATTGCTTCGGCTGCGGTGCCCATGGCAATGCCCTGCGTTTCCTGATGGAGTACGACAAGCTGCGTTTTCCCGAAGCGGTGGATCAACTGGCGTCACGGCTGGGGCTCGAGGTGCCGCGGGAGGGCGCCGACGATCCACGTGCCCAGGCGCGTGAACGCAAGCGTCAGGAAGGAGTCAACCTGTTAGAGCTCGCGGCCAGCTTCTATCGTGAGCGGTTGAAGATGTCCGAAGGACAGTCGGCACGGGATTACCTGGCTCGACGCGGTCTTGCAGAAGAGGTGTGTCGCGACTTCGGCATCGGTTATGCCCCGGACGACTGGGAGGCGCTCAAGCGCCACCTGAGTGCGCGGGACATAGCGGAAGCGGTGCAGGTCGAGTACGGCTTGTTGGTGCAGCGCGAGGAGAGTGGGCGGACCTATGACCGTTTCCGCGATCGAGTGATATTTCCGATCCGCGACGTGCGTGGGCGCACCATTGCCTTTGGCGGCCGGGTGCTCGGTGATGCGAAGCCAAAGTATCTGAATTCGCCCGAGACACCGGTCTTCCACAAGGGACGAGAACTCTACGGACTCTATGAGGCCAGACAGGCCAACCCGCGATTGAAGCGAGTGGTCATCGTCGAAGGCTACATGGACGTGGTGGCGCTGGCTCAGTACGGCCTCCGTAATGCCGTTGCTACCTTGGGAACCTCTACCAGCGAGGAGCATCTGGCTCGATTGTTTCGCATGGTCAACGAAGTGGTGTTCTGCTTCGATGGCGACAAGGCGGGACGCCAGGCGGCAAGCCGTGCGCTGGAAACCGTGCTGCCGCAGATGATCGACGGGCGGGAGGCGCGCTTCCTGTTCCTGCCCGAGGGCGAGGACCCGGACACGCTGGTGCGTCGTGAAGGACGTGAAGCCTTCGAGGGTCGCATCACCTGTGCCAGCCCGCTGTCGGAATTCCTGTTCGATCAGGCGGCGCGGGGGCGCGACCTGTCGCGAGTCGAGGATCGCGAGCGCTTCGCCAGTCAGGTGCTCAAGGCGGCAAGCCGCCTGCCGCAGGGCATGCTGCAGACGGTACTGCTGGGCGAGCTGGCGCGGCGCACCGGGGTCGACCAGTCGCGTTTCGAAGCGCTCTTGGCGCGTGATGAGGACGGGGCGGCGTCAGCGGCAGAGCCGAGTGCTGCGCCTGCCGAAGTGCCTGTCGGGCAGGGGGCGGTGAGCGATGTGTCGCCGGCCAAGGGAGCTTCGTTGGGGCTGGTGGCGCGAGTGCTGCAACTCCTGGTGCATGAGCCGGCGCTGGTCGAACGTCTGCCCGCCGAGGACGACTGGTGTCCGGAGGGAGAGGGAGATGGCAATCTGTGTCGCGAGCTGGTTCGGCTGTTACGTGCCGGGCGCTACCGCAGCCCACAGGTAGTGCTGGCTCATTTCCAGGGCAGTGCCCAGGGCGAGCGGTTGGCGCAGCTGGCCCGGCGCGAAATGCTGATTCCTCGCAGTGTCAGGGGCCAGGAGCTGGATGGTCTGGTCGAGCATTTTCGCCGGCACCAGAGGCGGCCATCGTGCCAAGAGCAGATTGATGCGCTTCTGGCAAGGCAGCGCTCGGGAGAGCGGCTTTCGCCTGAGGAGCGACAGCGACTCATGACGTTGCTGGCCGAGCTGGGAAGTTGAGATGCAGGCGTCACGGACGACGAAGGATACGGGTGGTGGGTTGAATTCTTGTCTACCGCCACCACATAGGAGGCATGCACTGAGCCCCCGCGACAGCATAACCGTTTAAACTAACACACCTGAGTGAACGAGCAAATGGGCCGCACTGGCGGGCTCGCGGAGTTTCCCGCTATACTATTGGGCTTCATGAGTTTTCTCCACCCCAGCGCTTCAGGTGCTTCATTCTTCTTCGTCGAGATAGGGTTTCTATGGCTGGAAATGCGCAGCAGCAGTCACGTCTGAAGGAGTTGATCGCGCGTGGCAAGGAACAGGGTTACCTGACCTACGCCGAGGTCAACGACCACCTACCCGAGGATATTGCCGATCCCGATCAGGTGGAAGATATCATCGGCATGATCAACGACATGGGTATCAGCGTCGTCGAGGAAGCTCCCGATGAAGATACCCTGATGATGTCGGATCACTCCGCCGATGAGTCGGCTGCCGAAGAAGCCGTGGCTGCCCTGGCGGCGGTGGAGAGCGACGTGGGCCGTACCACCGACCCCGTGCGTATGTACATGCGCGAAATGGGGACCGTGGAGCTTCTGACCCGCGAGGGTGAAATCGAGATCGCCAAGCGCATCGAGGAGGGCACGCGTGAAGTGATGTCGGCCCTCGCCTGGCTACCGGGTGCGGTGGAATCGATTCTCGAGGCATACGACGCCACCCAGGATGAAGAGGCGCCCGGTCGCCTTTCCGATCTCTTTTCCGGTTTCATCGACCCAGACGAAGGCATTCCCGGCGTTGCCGAGGCCGAAGTTCCCGAAGAGGAGCTCAGCGATACCGCCGATGACGATGACGCCAGCGACGACGATGACGATGCCGGCGAGGCTGAGGAGGAGACCACCGGCGGTCCCGACCCTGAGGAGGCAAAGGCGCGCTTCGAGCAGATCCGTGAACAGAACGAACTGGTACGCGAAGCGCTTGCCAAGCATGGCCGGGGCAGCCCGGAAGCCCAGGTCGAGATGGAGCGTCTAGCCGAGCTGTTCTCGCCGATCAAGCTGGTGCCCAAGCATTTCGAACGCTTGGTCGGTCAGGTGCGTATCAGCGTCGAGCAGGTTCGTGCTCAAGAAAAGACGGTGATGCAGCTGTTCGTCAAGAAGGCCAAGGTTCCGCGCAAGACCTTCATCAAGGCATTTCCGGGCAATGAGTCGCGTCAACAGTGGGTCGACGAGTTCATGGGGGCGAACGCCAAGTTCGCCGAGCGCCTGGAGCCCCTGCGTGCCGACATTCAGCGTGCCCAGCGTCGTATCGCCTTCGAGGAGGATATGGTGCAACTGGCGGTGGGGGAGTTGAAGGAAATCAACCGCAGGCTCTCTATCGGCGAGGCCAAGGCGCGCCGGGCCAAGAAGGAGATGGTCGAGGCCAACCTGCGCTTGGTGATTTCCATTGCCAAGAAGTACACCAACCGCGGATTGCAGTTCCTGGACCTGATCCAGGAGGGCAACATCGGCCTGATGAAGGCAGTCGACAAGTTCGAGTACCGCCGCGGCTACAAGTTCTCGACCTACGCTACCTGGTGGATTCGCCAGGCGATCACTCGCTCGATTGCCGACCAGGCGCGCACCATTCGTATCCCGGTGCACATGATCGAGACAATCAACAAGCTCAACCGCGTATCGCGGCAGATGCTGCAGGAGATGGGCCGCGAGCCGACGCCCGAAGAGCTGGGCGAACGCCTCGAAATGCCCGAGGACAAGGTGCGCAAGGTGCTCAAGATCGCCAAGGAGCCGATCTCCATGGAGACGCCCATCGGCGACGATGACGACTCGCACCTGGGTGATTTCATCGAGGACGGCACCATGCAGCTGCCGGTCGACCTGGCTACCGGCGAGGGCTTGATCGAGGCCACCCGCAACGTGCTGGGTGGGCTGACCGCTCGCGAGGCCAAGGTGCTGCGCATGCGCTTCGGTATCGACATGAACACCGACCATACCCTCGAGGAGGTCGGCAAGCAGTTCGATGTCACGCGCGAGCGGATCCGCCAGATCGAGGCCAAGGCACTCCGCAAGCTGCGCCACCCCAGCCGTTCGGAGCCGCTGCGCTCGTTCCTCGACGAGTAGCGCTCGCCCGAAGATCCTCGGGCAAACGACTAGACGCCTGCAGCCATGGCTGCAGGCGTCTTGCGTTGGAGGTGGTGGAGAAGGAAGTGCCAGTCAGGGCGTTACCCGGGCCTGCTGCCAGCGTCTCGCGAGCAGAATGAGTTCGACGACGGCGATCAAGATCAGGCTATAGCCGAGTAGCTCGGTGATCTCCTCGGCGGCTTCCTTGAAGGTGCGCTGATAGTGTTCTTCGAGAATGGCCATCCACATCTCGCTGCGCCCATACAGGCGAGAGAATACGTAGGTGACCAGGAAGCCGGAGGCGAACAGGCCGAACGAGAAGCTGTTGCTGTAGGCCTCGAATTCCTTCACGAGGCGTCGACGGCGCCACAGCACAAGCGAGAGGCAGGGGAGCAGCACCAGCGTCACCAGCAGTTGCCAGGCACCGTCGAAGATATACTTGTCCAGGTAGTAGTCCTGCTCGCGAATCAGCGAGGCGACGAACAATGCGAGTAACAGCAGCGAGACGGTGGGCAGCTCATGCCGGGCGGGGGCTGTGCACAGCAGCAGAGCGCTGGCTACCAACAATATGCTTTGGCACAGCTCGGTGAAACCCAGCTCGGCGAAGGAGCGCCGGGCAGGAAGATACAGCGCTTCGTAATAGATGCCTTGCAGAAGCGCGGCGATCAGCAAGATGTAAAGAGTGGCGCGAAAGCAGGCTGCGCCAAGGCCGATGGGTGCCGTTGGCTGCGGCGACAAGGAGGTTCGTGGCATGGAAATTCCGCTGGGGCAGGACAGGTATCGGACAAGGCAGGAATTGTAGCTTCATCGGTTGAGACCTGCCATGGCCAGTTCCCGGCTGCGCTGCGTCTCCTCCACGATCCAGTCATGCACTGCGGCGACTCGGCGGTCGTCAAGCGCCCCGCTGGTATGCACGATGCCGTAGCGCTTGCCGGTCGCTATGCGTTGGGGGAAGGGCGCTATCAGGCTGCCGGTCTGTAGTTCGTCGGTCAGTAGCGCCTGGCGTGCAATGGCGACCCCCATGCCCGCGACCGCCGCTTCCAGTGCCAGGCGGTGACGGTTGAAGGTGTAGCCGCGGCGAACGTTGAGCGGTGGTGCCTCGATGGCTTGCAGGTAGTGTTCCCACTCGGCATATGGGTGCCCCCCTCGCCAGGCGGTGACGTCATGCAGCAGTGGATACCAGGCCAGGTCATCGGGTCGCGACAGCGGCGGCCGGCGCCGCATCAGGGCGGGGGCGCAGACGGGAAAGATCATCTCTTCGATCAGCGGGGTGATGGCAAGCCCCGGGTAATGACCGTCATTGAGGTCGATCGCCAGGTCGAACTCACCCTCGCGCAGCGACAGGCTGCTGTCCTCGGCGATGACTTGCAGTTCGATATCGGGAAAGCGAGCCTGAAGCCGCGGCAGGCGTGGCATCAGCCACTTGCTGAGGAAGGCGGGTACGCTGCGCAGGCGGATGACGCCGCTCATCACGCCGCTGCGCAGGCGTTTCACCTCGAGGCCGACCGATTGGTAGGCCTCGTCGACCACGGCGGCAAGGCGTTTGCCCTCTTCGGTGAGCTCAAGACGCCGCGGCAGGCGGCGAAACAGCTTGAAACCCAGCCGCTCCTCGAGCTGCTTGATCTGCTGGCTCACCGCGCCGGTGGTGACATGCAGCTCTTCGGCCGCGCGGGTGAAGGAGAGATGGCGGGCACTGACGGCGAAAACTTTCAGCCAGGCATGGGTCTGGGCATGGAGCAGGCGGTTCATGGTTTAGTTTTGCTATACCCTTGAGCAATTATTCTCGTTTGCCGAATGTCGGATTCGCCACCAACATAAGGTCATCCTTGCCGTAAAGGCAAACATGTTTTAGCCAGACTGATTCGTTAGCCCGCATGACTGTTCATGACGTGAGGCGATCGGCTGGCTACCGACGAGGTGATCCATGGCAATCAGCGTATTCGACCTGTTCAAGATCGGCATTGGCCCATCCAGTTCCCATACCGTGGGTCCGATGCGCGCAGCCTATGACTTCGTGCAGGCGTTGCGCGAACAGGACCTGCTCGAAAGGGTGGCTCGCATCGAGGTGAAACTGTACGGCTCGCTTTGTGCCACCGGCAAGGGGCACGGTACCGATCGCGCCGTGATCATGGGATTGATGGGGGAGCGCCCCGACCGGATCGATCCTGCCGTTGTCACGCCCTGCATCGAAGAGTTGCTCGAAGCGAACACGCTGATGTTTGACGGTCGGCTGGCGATTCCCTTCCTGTGGGCGCGCGATATGCAGTGGTACGAGGAGTGCCTGCCTTACCATCCCAATGCCATGACGCTGGTCGCTCATGGCCACGGCGAAGAGTTGTGGCGCAATACCTATTATTCGGTGGGCGGAGGCTTCGTCATCGACGAGGGCCAGGCCGAGCGCGGCGAGTTGGATCAGGACCATACTCTGTTGCCCTATGACTTCAACTCGGCTGCCGAGCTGATGGCCCTGTGCCGCATGCATGACATGCGCATCA
The DNA here is from genome assembly GCF_014931605.1 of Halomonas sp. MCCC 1A13316. Taxonomy (NCBI): domain Bacteria; kingdom Pseudomonadati; phylum Pseudomonadota; class Gammaproteobacteria; order Oceanospirillales; family Halomonadaceae; genus Billgrantia; species Billgrantia diversa. The sequence continues at coordinate 1,007,366 of NZ_CP053382.1, forward strand.
GTGAACTGATGCTGGAAAATGAGAAAGCGTGGCGCAGCGAAGCCGAGATTCGCGATGGCCTATGGCAGATCTGGCAGGCCATGCGCGCCTGTGTCGATACCGGTCTGGAGCAGGAAGGCGTGTTGCCCGGTGGGCTGAACGTCAAGCGGCGTGCCGCTTCACTGCATCGTCGCCTGCAGGCGGCAGGCAACGACCAGAGCCTGATCGCGACGACCTTCGGCGCGATGGACTGGGTCAATGTCTTTGCCCTCGCGGTAAACGAGGAAAATGCCGCCGGGGGGCGCATGGTCACTGCACCGACCAACGGCGCGGCCGGTATCATTCCCGCAGTGCTGCACTACTACATGAAGTTTCAGTCCGGTGCCTGCGAGCGCGACGTGGTGGACTTCCTGCTGGCCGCCGGAGCGGTGGGTATTCTGTGCAAGAAGAACGCCTCCATTTCCGGCGCCGAGGTCGGCTGTCAGGGCGAGGTGGGTTCGGCCTGTGCCATGGCAGCAGCGGGGCTTGCTGAAGTCATGGGAGGCAGCGTCGGTCAGGTGGAGAATGCTGCCGAAATTGGCCTGGAGCACAACCTCGGGTTGACCTGCGACCCGGTAGGCGGCCTGGTGCAGGTGCCGTGCATCGAGCGCAATGCCATCGCCTCGGTCAAGGCGATCAACGCCGCCCAGATGGCACTGCGTGGCGATGGCGAGCACTTCATCTCGCTCGACAAGGCGATTCGCACCATGCGCGACACCGGGCGCGACATGCAGGACAAGTACAAGGAGACGTCTCGTGGCGGGCTTGCCGTGAACGCCATCGAGTGTTGACGGACGGCGGCGCGGCCGCTGGCTAACCGAGTCTCACTTCCTATCGACGCGATGCCCATGCGGCATCGCGTTTTTGTTTGCAAGCTATTGAAATGTGACTGCCTCTACGCCATTGGTCGAGTTCGACTCTTCAACGGTTGCCCCGCGGGTGTCTCTCCTCTAGCTTACGTTAACGTAAAGGTTAGAAGTCCGGGCTGAGCCGAGCACGAGTTGCAGCCTTCAGCACAACGACAATAAACAGCATGGGATCGCCGTAAGCGATCCAGAGAGGACGCCACATGACCCAGGAGTTCATCCTCGAAACTCGCGGGCTGACCAAGCAGTTCCGTGGCTTCACGGCGGTGGACGACGTCAACCTGCAAGTCCGTGAGGGGCATATCCACGCCTTGATCGGACCCAATGGTGCCGGCAAGACGACCGTCTTCAACCTCCTCACCAAGTTCCTGCCACCGACGCGGGGCGAGATTCTCTACCGCGGCAAGGCGATCACCGGCATGAAGGCCAACGGGATTGCTCGCATGGGTATGGTGCGTTCGTTCCAGATCTCCGCCGTATTCGCTCATATGACCGCATTGGAGAACGTGCGCGTGGCGCTGCAGCGGCCAATCGGTACCTCGTTTCACTTCTGGAAATCCGAGCGCACCCTGGATCACCTCAATGAGCGTGCCATCGAGCTGCTCGACGAAGTCGGCCTGCGTGAATACGCCGACGTGCTGACCGTGGAGATGCCTTATGGTCGCAAGCGTGCGCTGGAGGTTGCTACCACCCTGGCGATGAATCCGACCTTGATGCTGCTCGACGAGCCGACCCAAGGCATGGGGGCGGAGGATGTCGATCGCATCGTCGAGCTGATTCGTCGTGTGGCCAAGGGACGTACGGTGCTGATGGTCGAACACAACCTCAGCGTGGTGAGCCGCTTGTGCGACCGGATTACCGTACTGGCCCGCGGTGCCGTGCTGGCGGAAGGGGATTATGAAACGGTTTCCGCCGACCCGCAGGTGCGGGAGGCATACATGGGCAGTGAGGCAGAGGAGACCAGCGCATGAGCCAGGTCGTCGAACAACCGACGCGTAGCGAATACCGTGACCACGACGGTGCCGAGATGCTGCGCATCCGCAACCTGCATGCCTTCTATGGCGAATCGCACATCCTTCATGGTGTCGACATGGAGGTGCGTCGCGGTGAGCTGGTCACCTTGCTGGGCCGCAACGGCGCGGGTCGCAGTACCACGCTGAAGTCGATCATGAGCATGGTCGGCAGGCGCACCGGCTCGATCATGATCAACGGGACGGAAACCATCGGCATCAAGCCGCATCGCATCCCGCGGTTGGGTATCGGTTACTGCCCCGAGGAACGCGGCATCTTCGCCAGTCTCGACGTGGAGGAGAATCTCTTGCTGCCGCCCACGGTGCGCTCGGGTGGCATGTCGATCGACGAGATCTACGAGATGTTTCCCAACCTCTACGAGCGACGTCGTAGCCCGGGTACTCGCCTTTCGGGCGGCGAGCAGCAGATGCTCGCAATGGCGCGCATCCTGCGCACCGGTGCCCGTATGCTGCTGCTTGACGAAATTACCGAAGGGCTGGCCCCGGTCATCGTGCAAAAGCTCGCCGAGGTGCTGGTCAAGCTGCGCGACCGCGGCATGACCATTGTGTTGGTGGAGCAGAATTTCCGCTTCGCCGCACCGTTGGCGGATCGGCACTACGTCATGGAGCACGGCCGTATCATCGAGGAGATAAGTGCGGCCGAGCTGTCATCGAAGCGTGATCACCTCAACAGCCTGCTAGGAGTCTAGCCAGCCACGAAGCAAGCCCCGGCTCGCTATGCCTTGGCAGGCGCGCCACTTGCCAAGCCGTGCCTTACCAGCAAAACAAGAACCACAAGCAATTCGTAACCATTGATTCCGTAACTACGACGAATCGCGATTTACCGCAGTGTGCGTGACAACAACAAGCCGCCCGAACGGGCCATGGAGACGAAAATGACCTTCAACAAGAAGACCCTCGCCAGCAGCATTGCCATTGCCGCCTCGATGATGGCCGCAACTGCCCAAGCCGAGATCAGCGACGGAGAAGTGCGCATCGGCTACCTCGCCGACATGTCCGGCACCTACCGTGATTTGGCCGGTCCGGGCGGTCTGGAGGCGCTGAACATGGCAATCGAGGACTTCGGCGGTAGCGTCGACGGTGCGCCGATCGAGGTGTTCAGCGCCGACGACCGCAACAGCGCCGACGTCGGCGCCAACACTGTGCGCGAATGGGTCGACCAGCGCAACGTCGACCTGGTGGCAGGCATGGTCGCATCCTCGGTGACCATTGCCGTTACCAATGTGCTGGAAGCCAACGACAAGCTGGGCATCGTTTCCGGCTCGGCGGCGTCGAGCATCACCAACGAGCACTGCACCCCGAATCACATTCACTGGGTCTACGACACCTATCCGCTCGCCAACGGTACCGCGCGTGCCGTCGTCGAGCAGGGTGGCGACACCTGGTTCATGCTCACTGCCGACTACGCCTTCGGCCATGCCCTTGAAGGCGACGTAACCAAAGTGGTTGAAGAGAACGGCGGCGAGGTCATCGGCGGTGTGCACCATCCGTTCCCGACCGACGACTTCTCCTCCTACATCCTCCAGGCCCAGGGCTCCGGCGCCAAGATCATTGGTTTGGCCAATGCGGGAGCCGACACCGTCAACGCCATCAATACCGCCAGTCAGTTCGGCGTGGTCGAGGCCGGTCAGCAGCTCGCCGGTCTGCTGGTATTTCTCAACGACGTCTATGCCATGGGGCTCGAGACGACCCAGGGACTGCTGCTGACCACCGGCTGGTACTGGAACATGGACGATGAGTCACGCGAGTGGGCCGAGCGCTACTACGAGCGCGTAGGGAGAATGCCGACCATGGTCCAGGCCGGTATCTACTCCAGCACCATGCACTACCTCCAGGCCGTCGAGGCTACCGGCAGCGACGATACCCAGACGGTGCGCGAGTACATGATGAAGCAGCCGATACACGACTTCTTCGCCCGCAACGGCCGCATTCGCGAGGACGGCCGCATGGTGCACGACATGTACCTGGCCCGCGTGAAGTCGCCGGAGGAGTCCACTCACGAGTGGGATCTCTATGAAATCCTTACCTCCATTCCCGCCGAAGAGGCCTACCGTCCGCTTTCAGAGAGCCAGTGCGACCTGGTACAGAACTGAAGCAATGCAAGTCGGCGGCGGCTGCGGCCACCGCCCTCTGAGGGCGAGGAGAATCCGACATGACGATGATATTCGGGGTGCCGTTGGCGGTGTTCATGGGCCAACTGCTGCTGGGCCTTATCAACGGCGCCTTCTACGCCCTGTTGAGCCTGGGCCTGGCAGTGATCTTTGGCCTGCTGAAGATCGTCAACTTCGCCCACGGTGCCATGTATATGCTGGGTGCGTTCACCACCCTGCTGGGGATGCAATACCTGGGTATCAACTATTGGGCCGCCCTGCTGCTGACACCGCTGGTGGTGGGGCTGGGCGGTATGCTGGTCGAGCGTGTGTTGCTGCGCCGAATCGCGCACCTCGATCATCTCTATGGGCTGCTGCTGACCTTTGGCCTGGCGCTGATCTTCGAAGGTTCACTGGTCAACTTCTTCGGTGTTTCCGGGGCGCGTTACCCAACCCCCGAGGCGCTTCAGGGCGGCTACCAGACCGGTTTCATGTTCCTGCCCAAGTACCGTGCCTGGGTGCTGCTGGCAGCTGTTGTCATCTGCTTTGGCACTTGGTTCATCATCGAGCGAACACGCCTCGGGGCCTATTTGCGGGCCGGCACCGAGAACCCGTCGTTGATGCAGGCCTTCGGCGTCAATGTGCCGCTGCTGGTGACGCTTACCTACGGCTTCGGCGTGGCACTTGCAGCCTTCGCCGGGGTACTTGCCGCACCGCTCTATCCCGTGTCGCCGACCATGGGCTCCAACCTGCTGATCGTAGTCTTCGCCGTGGTGGTCATCGGGGGGATGGGATCCATCCTGGGCGCCATCGTCACTGGCCTGGCCATGGGGCTGATCGAGGGTTTGACCAAGGTGTACTACCCCGAGGCGGCCAACACCGTAATTTTCCTGGTGATGATTCTGGTGCTGCTAATCAGACCCACCGGACTCTTCGGCAAGGAGGCATGACGACATGGCCACGACTCAGACCGTGACCCCATCCATCAAGCGAGAGCGTCGCGCCAACCTGCGTCGCAATGCCTTCTATCTGGTGCTGATCGCGATCGGCCTGGTGGCGCCTTTCTTCGCCTATCCAGTGTTCCTGATGAAGGTGTTGTGCTTCGCCCTGTTCGCCTGCGCCTTCAACCTATTGCTGGGCTATGCCGGCCTGCTCTCATTCGGCCATGCGGCGTTCCTGGCTACCGGTGGCTACGTGACAGGCTACCTGCTGTCGAGCTATCCGGCGCTGACCCCGGAAGTGGGCATACTGGCAGGTACGGCCGCCGCCGTGGTGTTAGGGGCCATCTTCGGTGCCTTGTCGATCCGACGGCAGGGCATCTACTTCGCTATGGTCACCCTGGCCTTGGCACAGTTGGTGTTCTTCTTCTACATACAGGCGCCCTTTACCGGCGGCGAAGATGGCCTGCATGGCGTGCCGCGCGGCGAACTGCTTGGCTTTATCAGCCTGAGCAATAGCCTGGCAATGTATTACTTCGTCTTTGCGGTCTTCCTGTTCGGCTTTGCCCTGATCCAGCGTACCGTGCACTCGCCGTTCGGCCAGGTACTCAAGGCGATCCGCGAGAACGAGCCGCGTGCCGTTTCGCTCGGCTACAACGTCGATGCCTACAAGCTGGTGGCGTTCATCCTCTCTGCGGGCCTGGCCGGCCTGGCCGGCTCCACCAAGACGCTGGTGTTCCAGCTCGCCTCGCTGACCGATGCCCATTGGCACATGTCAGGCGAGGTGATCCTGATGACGCTGCTCGGCGGCGTTGGCACGCTGTTCGGTCCGATGGTAGGGGCAGGGCTGGTAGTCAGCCTGCAGCACTTGCTTGCGCAGTCGCCACTGGGCAACTGGGTGGGGCCGATCCTGGGCGCCATTTTCGTTCTCTGCGTGCTCAGCTTCCGCAGCGGCATCGTGGGCGAGGCAGTGAAGATGTATCGCAAGAACTTTAAGTAACGATTGGCAAGCCTCTTCCTGGCGCCCTGCGGGGTGCCTTTTTTATTCCCTCGTCAACGAGCAGGCTTGCTCCAGGCTGGCGGGTAGATGCTCGACCAGGTAATCGACGAACTGGCGCACCTTGGCGGCATGCTGGCGATGCCTTGGCATGACCGCCCACACTCCCGCATCGCGGCACTGAAAGCTGGAGAGCACTTCGATCAGCTCGCCGCTGGCAAGATAAGGCATGACGTAATAGTCGGGCAGTTGCGCCAACCCCAGCCCCTTGAGCGCCGCATCCAGCAGCGCGAGCCCCGAATTGGCCTGCCAGGGTCCTTGCACGCGAATATCGCGGTGCAATCCCTCGATGTCGAAGCGCCAGTGGTCGCGGGTACCGATCAGGCAGCGGTGATGCATGAGTTCCGCTACCGAGTGCGGCTGCGAGATGCCCTGGAAGTAAGCGGGGGACGCGACGACGTATTCGTGCCGCTCGCACAGGCGGCGCGCCACCAGCGTTGAGTCCTGCAGCGTACCCATGCGAATGACCACGTCGTAGCCTTCGTCGATCACGTTCACCTGACGGTTGGTCAGGTGAAGGCGCATCTCGAGCTGAGGGTGCAGGCGCAGGAAGTCATTCACCAGGGGGGCGAGGAAACGCTCGCCGAAGGTAGTGGCACAGCTGAGGCGAAGTACGCCGTGGGGCAACTCCTGCAGGCTCTGCAAGGCGTTTTCGGCTTCGCGAAAGCCGTCGAGCAGTTCGCGGCAGCGCGCATAGTAGCGTTCGCCGGCATCGGTAAGGTGAATTTGACGTGTGGTGCGGTAAAGCAGGGGCAAGCCAAGCTCTTGCTCGAGCTGGGCCACCTGTCGACTGATATGTGAATTGGAAACTTGAAGTTGTCGTGCCGCTGCGGCGAAAGTGCCAAGACGGACGACTTCCACGAAAGCCTCGATGCCATCCCAGTGAGCCATAGGCACCCCATTATTGCTCATTTGGAATAATGTTGTGTCGCTGTTTCTATATCATCATAACCTTGGCCACACCTAGACTGATAGGGATCGATACAAACTGGATAGCAAACCATCAGGAGAACTGCATGAAGTCGCGTGCCGCTGTTGCTCTCGAAGCAGGCAAGCCCCTCGAGCTCACCGAAATCGATGTCCAGGATCCCAAGGCCGGTGAAGTGCTGGTACGCATCGCCGCGACCAGCGTCTGTCACACCGATGCCTTCACTCTCTCCGGCGCCGACCCGGAGGGGCTGTTTCCTTCCGTGCTCGGCCACGAGGGCGCCGGCATCGTCGAGGCTGTGGGCGAAGGGGTCACCAGCCTCCAGCCCGGCGACCATGTCATCCCGCTCTATACCGCCGAGTGCGGCAAGTGCAAGTTCTGCCGATCGGGCAAGACCAACCTGTGCCAGGCGGTGCGCGCCACCCAGGGCCAGGGGCTGATGCCCGACGGCACCTCGCGCTTCTCGCTCGACGGCCAGATGCTGCACCACTACATGGGCTGCTCCACCTTCAGCGAGTACACCGTGCTGCCCGAAGTCTCGCTGGCCAAGGTCTCCAAGGAAGCACCGCTGGAAAAGATCTGCCTGCTCGGCTGCGGCGTGACCACCGGCATCGGCGCGGTGCTCAACACCGCCAAGGTCGAGCCGGGCTCCACCGTCGCCGTGTTCGGCCTGGGCGCCATCGGCCTGGCGGTGATTCAGGGCGCGCAGATGGCCAAGGCCAGCCGCATCATCGCCATCGACGTCAATCCCGACAAGTTCGAGCTGGCGCGCCAGTTCGGCGCCACCGACTTCGTCAATCCCAAGGAGCACTCGGACCCGATCCAGCAGGTAATCGTCGACCTGACCGACGGCGGGGTCGACTACTCCTTCGAGTGCATCGGCAACGTAAACGTGATGCGCTCGGCGCTGGAGTGCTGCCACAAGGGCTGGGGCGAGTCGGTGATCATCGGCGTGGCCGGGGCCGGCGAGGAGATATCGACGCGGCCGTTCCAGCTGGTCACCGGCCGGGTGTGGCGCGGCTCGGCATTCGGCGGGGTGAAGGGGCGCAGCGAGCTGCCCGGCTACGTGCAGCGCTACATGGACGGCGAGCTCAAGATCGACGAGTTCATCACCCACGAGATGCCGTTCGAGAAGATCAACGAGGCGTTCGAGCTGCTGCATGAAGGCAAGAGCATTCGTACCGTGCTTCGCTTTTGACAGACGCTTGGTGCCGCGCGGCTGACATACGTGTCCGCAACAGTGCGTAGGGCCTGGTAAGCTGCCCGTTGAGGGTGACCGTAAGGAGACCGACCATGACCATGACCGAGAATCTCGAGCCGGTATCGAGCAACAAGAGCTTCGGCGGCTGGCACAAGCGCTACCGGCATCGTTCGCGGGCGCTGGATTGCGAGATGGAGTTCGCCATCTATCTGCCACCTCAGGCCGAGACCGAGCGCGTACCGCTTCTGTGGTGGCTGTCGGGGCTGACCTGCACCGACGAGAACTTCATGCAGAAGGCGGGGGCGCATCGTGTGGCGGCTGAGCTCGGCATTGCCATCGTCTGTCCCGATACCAGCCCGCGAGGTACTGATCTCCCGGGCGAGCACGATAGCTATGACTTCGGTTCGGGGGCGGGTTTCTATGTCAATGCCACCCAGGAGCCCTGGAAACAGCACTATCGGATGTACGACTACGTGGCCGAGGAACTGCCCTCGGTGGTGCGCCAGCATTTTCCGGTCAATGGCCGGGAAGCGATCAGCGGCCACTCGATGGGGGGACACGGTGCGCTCACCCTGGCGCTGCGCCGCCCGGGGCATTACCGCTCGGTGTCGGCTTTCTCACCCATCGTCAATCCCACCCAGTGCCCTTGGGGCCGCAAGGCCTTCCGCGAATACCTGGGCGACGATCCCGGTTCCTGGACACAGTACGATGCCTGCGAGTTGGTGGCCAAAGGCGCCTCGAGCCAGCATCTCTTCATCGACCAGGGAGAGGCGGACCAGTTCCTGGAGGAGCAACTCAAGCCAGAGCGCCTCGAGGCGGTGTGCGAAGAACACGATCACCCCCTGACGCTGCGTCGTCAGCCGGGGTATGATCATAGCTATTTCTTCATCGCCACCTTCATCGAGGATCACCTGCGTTACCATGCCGAGCATCTCCACAAGCGCTGAGCGCTCCATCCGCCAGGGTGGTGCATGATCCGGGACTTGTTGTATCGCGCGCTACGTTGGGCGGCCCTTGTCGGGGCCGCCTTCGTCGTACTGTCCATTATCATGGTGATCTTGCTGCGCTTTGTGCCCGTATACGGCTCCATGGTAATGCTCGAACGCAAGGTCGAGGCGTGGGCGGCCGGTGAATCTCTGCCCATCCGGCATCAGTGGCGCCCTTGGGAGGAGCTCTCCGGCCATGCCAAGCTCGCGGTGATCGCCGCCGAGGATCAGCGCTTTGCCGTTCACCATGGGTTCGATGTGGACGAGATGCGCCGGGCCTGGGAGGCGAGCCGCAACGGGGAGCGCCTGCGTGGGGCCAGCACCATCAGTCAGCAGACCGCCAAGAACCTGTTCCTGTGGACGGGACGCAACTGGGTGCGCAAGGGAGTCGAAGCCTGGTTCACCGTGCTGATCGAGGCGCTGTGGCCGAAGCAGCGTATCCTCGAGGTCTATCTCAATATCGTCGAGTGGGACCATGGTGTGTTCGGCCTGGAGGCTGCCGGCCAGCACTACTTCGGGGTTTCCGCCGATCGCTTGAGCGAGGTGCAAGCCAGCCGCCTGGCGGCGATCTTGCCCAATCCCAGGGCCTGGGACGCCAGCCGGCCTGGGCCACACGTGGCAAGCCGCAGCCAATGGATTCGCCAGCAGATGCGTAACCTCGGTGGGGCAAGCTATCTCGAACAGCTGTCGAGTGATTGAAGGAGGCGCTTGTCAACCGGTTCGGCCAACGCTAGCGGCGTGCCGCGAGAACCACGCCCAGGATGGTAATGGCCATACCGACCAGTGCCATCGGCGGCAGGCGTTCGTCGAACAGCAACCAGGCCTGTAGCGCCGTGACAGGCGGCACAAGGTAAAAAAGGCTGGCTACGCGCGAGGCTTCGCCGCGCCGAATCAGCGCCATCAGCAGCAGAATGGCAGCGATGGAAAGGACCAGTACCAGCCAGCCCAAGGTCAGCATGAAAGTCGGTGTCCACTCGATGTGGCGCTTTTCGAGCAGCAGGGCACCGAGGCCGAGCACTGCGCTGGCGGAGAGATACTGCACTACCGTGCCCGAGAGCAGCGGCATGCCGGTGCAGAAGCGCTTCTGGTAGAGCGTGCCCAAAGTAATGCCCGCCAGGGCGACGAGGACGCAAGCCAGGGCAGCGAAACCGAAGCCCTGGAACAGGGCGGCACCCGGATCGAGCTTACTGCCCAGTACCATGGCGATGCCGGCCAGCCCCAGGGCCAACCCAAGCCATTGGACGGCAGTGATGCGCTCGCCCAGCAGCGGGCCTGCCAGAGTGGCAGTCAGCAGCGGCTGCAGGCCGACCAGTAGCGCCGTTAGGCCTGCCGGCATGCCTAGATAGATACCGTAGAACACACCGCCCAGATAGGCTGCATGGACCAGCAGGCCTGATACGGCAATATGTCCTCTCAGTCTCCAGCTTGTCGGCCAACCGCTCCCCATCAGTTTCACCAGAGGAGCCAGCAGGGCGAGCGTCAGCACGAAGCGAACGAACAGGAAGGTGAAGGGCTCGGCGTGGGGCAGGCCGAACTTGGCGCCAATGAACCCGGTACTCCACAGAGCAACGAACAGCACCGGCATGCTGGCCAGCAGCGCGGCGTCGAGACGAGAGTTGGCGGACGACGTCATGAAAGCGGTCCTTATGCACAGACAATCGGGCTGTTGAAGATACGTGTTCGGCGGAACGGGCGAAAGCTAGCAGGTTAACTTTTTATCGAAGCGTTTCGGCTATGAGGTGTATAGCCTATGATTTTTTACGTTATGTAACATAAAAAACTGAACTCCATTCGTTCCCTTCCGTCAGACTTCCTACATTCACAGCAACACCCCTTGGAGGTATTCATGCAACGGATGACTGCACTGTTCTCGGCCGCCCTGCTCGCCGCCGGGTTGATGACCGTACAGGCGCACGCTCAGCAGGAGCCCGCCCAGGATCCTGCCGGCCAGCCGCAAGCGCAGGCACCCGCACAGGACTTCTCCGATGATCAGCTGCAGCAGTTTGCCGATGCCTCCCAGGAAATCGCTGTGATTTCGCAGGAGTACACCGAGCGTCTGCATGCGGCCGAAGACGAGCAGACCCAGCAGGAAGTGCGCATGGAAGCCAACGACAAGATGGTCGAAGTCGTCGAGGAGAATGGCCTCGACGTGGATACATTCAACGCCATTGGTCATGCGATCCAGCAGGATCCTGAGCTGATGCAACGCGTGCAGCAGATGGCCGAGCAGTCGTAAATCGATCTGCGCCATCCAAGCGAGAAAGGCCACCCGCGGGTGGCCTTTCTTGTGTCGGGAGTCTATGGCGCTCTACCCTCAAGGGTATGATGGTTGCTTAGCATCGCCAGTGGAGCCTGACAGGACATGGACGCGGAACTACTCGAAATTCGGCAGCACATGGGGCGCTTTCCTCCCTTCGATGTCCTCGACGATGAGCTGTTGGACAGCGTGGCCGGGCAGGTCGAGGTGAGTTATTTCAAGGCCGGCTCCGACATACTCCAGCTCGACCAGGAACTTCATGAGCTTTGCTATATTCGTAGCGGGGCGGTGGAGGTTCGGCGGCGTACGGGTGATCTCTACGATCGTCTGGGCGAGGGCGACATCTTTGGCCATTTCAGTCTGCTGAGAAACAATCGGGTGCGCTTTCCAGCCCGCGCGTTGGAAGACACCCTGATCTACCACATCCCCGAGACGGTCTTTCAGCACCTTTGCGAAGCCGACGAAAATTTCGCCGATTTCGTAGAGCTGGAGCGCCCGCGGCTGGAAGCGGCGGTGGAGGAGCACAAGAAAGCCAACGACATGATGATCACACGGGTACGCAAGCTGCTTACGCGCTACCCGGTGATGGTTGAAGCGGGTGCGTCGGTACAGGAGGCGGCACGCCAGATTACCGAAGCCCAGGCCTCGGCGGCGTTGATTCTCGACGAGCCGGACGGCGACCCGCGGTATACCTTCGCCGACAGCGAGGATCGCCCTTGGCGCCTACGCGGCATCCTGACCGACAGCGATTTTCGAACCCGTATCGTGGCAGAGGGGCTATCGCCGGATACGCCCGTGGGCGAGCTGGCGAGCGGACGGCTGATCACCATCCAATCGGACGAGTCGGTGCACGAGGCCATGCTGTGCATGCTGCGCAATAACATCCACCATTTGCCGGTGCTGTATCGGCGCCGTCCGGTGGGGATCGTTCATCTGTCCGATATTATCCGCTACGAGACCCACAGCAGCCTGTATCTTGTCAGCAATATCTTTCATCAGTCCAGCATCGAGGGGTTGGCTCGGTTGGCGCCCGACGTGCGTGCCGCATTCATGCGCATGGTGGAGGAGGGGGCCAACTCGCAGATGGTTGGGAGCGCCCTGTCCACCATCGGCCGCAGCTTCGTGCGTCGCCTGCTGGAACTGGCCGAGGAAGCGCTGGGGCCGCCGCCAGTGGCGTACTGCTTCATGGTCAATGGATCCATGGCGCGCAACGAGCAGACCGTCGTCACCGACCAGGACAATGCCCTGATTCTCGCCGACGATTTCGAGCCAGCGCAGCACGATGCCTATTTCCTTGCCCTGGCACAGTTCGTCAGTGATGGCCTGGCGGCCTGCGGCTATGCCTACTGCAAGGGCGAGGTGATGGCGACCAATCCCCAGTGGCGCCAGCCCGTGTCGGTCTGGAAGCGTTATTTCAACGAGTGGATAGAGTCGCCGACACCGGAGCGGCTACTGCACTGCTCGATTTTCTTCGATCTCGACAGCGCCTATGGCGAGGAAGCGTACGTCGAGCAACTGCAGGATGTAATTGCCACAAAGGCGCCGGATAGCCCCCGCTTCCTGGCCGCCATGGCACGTAACGCATTGAATCGAAAGCCACCGCTGGGCTTCTTTCGTACCTTCGTGATGGAGAAAGATGGCAAGCACAATAATTCGATCAATCTCAAGCGCCGGGGAACGGCCCCGTTAGTCGATCTGATCCGTGTCCATGCGCTGGCTTGCGGCTCGCGTGCCCAGAACAGCTTCGAGCGGCTGGACGACATCGCCGCCACACAACTGCTGGCTCCAGGCGTCGGCGACAAGCTGCGCTACGCCATGGAGCTACTCTCCATGGTGCGGCTACGTCATCAGGTCTTCGACCTGCAGCATGAGCATGAGCCGGACAACAACATCGAGCCGGAAAACGTCGCCGACAATGAGCGCCATCACTTGAAGGATGCTTTCCAGGTACTGAGCCATGCTCAGAAATTCTTGAAATATCGCTATCCGGTGCCGGCACACTCTGGCCGAGCGCGCTGAGCCATGCTATCTCATCGATTGACTGCGCGCTCGCAGGGACACGAGTGGCCCTCCTACCTGCAGCGCCGGGCGGCGGAAGTACAAGATCCTTCGCTGCAGGCGTTCTTCGCAGCGGGCTGTCCCGCTCCAGAGACACCCATCGGCGAGGCGCCGCTGGTGGCCCTGGACCTGGAAACCACCGGCCTCGACGTGCAGCGACATGCCATCGTCAGCATCGGCCTGGTTCCCTTTAACCTGAGCCGAATCCCTGTGGCCGAGCGGCGCTACTGGGTGGTGCGCCCCAGCCGCCCGCTGTCCGAGACCTCGATAACCTATCACCACATCACGCACTCTGAAGTGGCCCAGGCGCCCGACCTGGAAGAGGTCCTGCCCGAGCTGCTCGAGGCACTGGCGGGGCGGGTCGTCGTGGTGCACTTCCGACACATCGAGCGACCCTTTCTCGATGAGGCGATCAAGGCGCGGCTGGGAGAGGGGATTCGGTTTCCGATGATCGATACCATGTCGCTGGAAGCCCGGCTGCATCGGCTTTCGCTGTGGTCGCGCCTGAGGCGCTGGATGCGGCGGCCACCCGTTTCGATACGCCTGGGCGACAGTCGTCGGCGCTATGGGTTGCCTGATTACCAGGGGCACCATGCCATGGTCGACGCACTGGCAACGGCCGAATTGTTCCAGGCTCAAGTGGCGAGGCACTACGATCCCACGCATCCTGTCAGCGCGCTATGGACCTAGCCTCATAGCCAGAGCTCGGCGAAAGTGTCGCCATCCACGGGGCGGCCGAAATGAAAGCCTTGAACCCCGGTACAGCCCAGCGCACGCAAGGCCTCGGCCTGTTCAGCGGCTTCGACGCCTTCCGCCACCGTCAACATGCCCAGGGTTTGGGCCATGGCAATGATGGTGGCGACGATGGCGTGATCATGGCTGCTCTTGAGCATGTCCTGGACGAAGGACATGTCGATCTTCAGGGTGTCGGCGGCAAAGCGCTTGAGGTAGGACAGCGATGAGTAGCCCGTGCCGAAGTCGTCAATCGCCAGGCTGAAGCCCGCCTTGCATAGCGCTCGGGTGATGCGCACCGTCTGCTCGGGGTTGCGCATCAGGCCGCTTTCGGTGAGTTCCAGCCCCAGCTTGCCGGGGGCAATGCGTGTGGCGATACGCTGGATGTGTTCGGCCAGGCGCGGGTCGTCCATTTGCTGGGCCGAGACGTTGACACTCAACCGACCGGGGAATGGCTTGCCCTGGCGCTCCCAGGTCATGAGCTGCAGACAGGCAGCTTCCAGTACCCATTCGCCCAAGGCACAGATGAGGCCTTGCTCTTCCGCCAATGGGATGAAGGTACCTGGGCTGACGTGGCCCAGAATTTCGTCATGCCAACGGCATAGGGCTTCGGCGCCGGTCAGCTTGCCTGTCTTGAGACTGAACTGAGGCTGGAAGGCTAGCGATAGCTTGCCCTTGGCCAAGGCTTCGCTGAAACGTAGCTGCAGCAGCTCATGCTGGTGGAGCTCGTCCGCCATGGTGGCCGTGAAGAAGCGGGTGCGGCTACTGTCCCGTTTTGCATGATTGAGCGCGATACTGGCGTGCTGGAACAGCGATTGGGCATTGTCGGCATCGCGGGGGAACAGCGCTGCGCCGACACTGGCGGAAATCGAGAAGCTGCGTTCCGACAACTGGATCGGTGCAGTGAGACTGTTGCGATAACGCTCGATGGCGTGAGCCATGGCAGCTGGCCGGGTATCGGTGAGCAATACCATGAACTCATCACCCCCCAGGCGGGCGACGAACTCTCCTGGTTCGGCCTGGGCACCGAAGCGACCGGCAATCTCGGCCAGCATCAGGTCACCCAGTTCGTGTCCCTGGGTATCGTTGATCTGGCGGAAGCGTTGCAGGTCGAGATAGAGCAGCCCCAGGCTGTTGTCACGCAAACGGGCCTGCTCGCAGGCTTCCTCCAGCCGTTCCATGAAGTAGCGTCGGTTGGGTAAGCCCGTGACGCTGTCCCAATAGATGAGCTGCTGAATACGGTAGTCGCTGCTGCGTCGCTTCTCTTCCTCTGCCCGCCGCGCCATCTCGGCGCCTGCCTGGGTGGCGGCAATGCGCAATACTTCCGAGGCATAGGCGGCCAGCTCGAGAGGATGGCTGGAGAATACCGCGAGCAGGCCGACAAGGTGCCCTTGTGGCGCGCGTAGCGGAATGCCTATGTAGCTATCGACTTCGAGCTCCTGAAGCATGATGTCGTCCGGAAAGCGTTGACAAACGCCGTCGGAAAATTGGCAAATTTGGTCATTCAACACGTGCTCGCACGGCGTGCCAGCCAGGGCATATACCGACGTAGGCTGAAGCGAGCCCTTCGACCAGAAGGCGACGGTCCTGATGGAGGCACTATCGGAAAGCAGCTTTCCGATGAGCACATGCTCCCCATCAAGGATCGTGGATAGGCGTTCGACCAAATGATCGAACGCTTGGGGAGTGCCGGCCTTGCCCAAGCCATCGGCGAGCAGACGAAAGGCGTCTTCGGGGGCCATCATGGGCGTAGAACGGCTCCTTAAGCATAGTTGTAATGATCTACTCGAAATATGCCCGAAGCGCTAGCGCGTTACTAGTGGCTGTTAGGCGTATGAAACGCTTGACGATTGAGCATTTTTCAGCCTGCAGTCGAGGCTCGTTGAGGTCGCCCGGAAAAGCAAGCATATTTCAGGCAAGCTCGAGGAGGGAGTCGTCAACGACAGGCAGCCCTCGGGCCGCCTGTCGTTCGTCAATTGCCGGTCAGGTGCGCGGCTCGCTCATCAAGCCTTTGACGATGGCATAGCAGCCGACCAGGAGCACCAGGGTGAAGGGCAGCCCCGTCGACACGGCCATCGCCTGCAGGGCGGCGAGACCGCCTCCCAGCAAAAGGGCAATCGCGATGACACCCTCGATGACGGCCCAGAACACGCGCTGTGGCTTGGGGGCATCGACCTTGCCCCCAGCGGTAATGGTATCGATCACCAGCGAACCGGAATCCGACGAGGTGATGAAGAACACCACTACCAGCACAATCCCCACGAACGAGGTGATGGCGGTCAACGGCAGCTCGCCGAGCATGACGAACAGCTGCAGCTCGAGGGCCGCGTCGCGCACGCCCTCGAAGCCGTCGCCAGCCAACTGATCGATGGCGGTGCCGCCAAAGGCGGTCATCCACAGTACCGAGACCAGCGAAGGCACCAGCAGTACGGCGATCAGGAACTCGCGCACGCTGCGTCCACGACTCACGCGTGCGATGAACATGCCGACGAAGGGCGACCAGGAGATCCACCAGGCCCAGTAGAAAGCGGTCCAGCCCTGGCTGAAGTTGGCATCCTCACGGCCGAAGGGGTTGGACAGCGCCGGTAGGTGAACGGCATAGGCGCCCAGGTTCTTGAAGAAGCCGGTGAGGATCATCACGGTCGGTCCCACCAGGATGACGAACAGCAGCAGCAGTATCGCCAGGCCCATGTTGATTTCCGAGAGTCGGCGCACGCCCTTGTCCACCCCGGCCAGGATCGACACGATGGCGACGGCGGTGATGCCGAGTATCAGCAGCACCATGGTGGTATCTCCCTCGGGCAAACCGAAGAGAAAGGTCAGCCCGGCTGAGGCCTGTGAGGCCCCAATCCCCAGTGAGGTGGCCAGCCCGAACAGGGTGGCGAATACCGCCAGGATATCGACGATGTGCCCAGGCCAGCCCCATACCCGCTCCCCCAGTATCGGGTAGAAGATCGAGCGCATGGTCAGCGGCAGCCCCTTGTTGAACGAGAAGATGGCCAGCGCCAGTGCCACTACGGCATAGATCGCCCAGGGGTGCAGGCCCCAGTGGTAGATGGTGGCGGCCATGCCCAGGCGCGCTGCGGCTGCTGGGTCGCCTGCGGCGGCACCGAGCGGGGCCCAGTCAGTGCGCACGCCATCCTCGACGGTGGTACCGCCCAAGGCTGAACCGAAATGAGACATCGGCTCGGAGACACCATAGAACATCAGGCCGATGCCCATGCCGGCGGCAAACAGCATGGCGAACCAGCCGGTGTAGCTGAAGTCCGGCTTGGCATGCATGCCACCAATGCGCACCTTGCCCAGCGGCGAAACGATCAGCGCCAGGCACAGCAGCACGAAAACGTTCCCGGCCAGCAGGAAGAACCAGTCCAGATTGGCGGTGAGCCAGTCGCGTACGGCTGAAAAAAGCGGCTCGACCTGGTCCTGCAGGGCAAGGGTCAAGACCACGAAGAACACCGTGACCAGAGCCGAAATGGTAAAGACCTTGCCGTGCAGGTCTATGCTGAAGCCGAGCTTGTCGGTGGCCAGGTTATCCTGTCCGATTACGTAATCGGTATCGATCAGATTGGCCGGTCCTTCCGGCGCTGGCACGCCTTCCGAGGGTTCGGCCTCCTTGGCGCGTTCGTCGCGAGAATCGTTATCCACGTTACGCTCTCCCATTGAAACGTCGAAGATGTGATGGCAATGAAATGAAGACTGTCAGGAGCGGGGTGGCCTGATCAGAAAAACCGAGGCATTGGTATGGGTGGCGATCTTGCCACCGTGAGACGGCATGATGACGTCGAGATGCTTCGGTGGGTGGGTCAGCATGACCACGAGATCGGCGCCCACGTCATCAATCGCCTTGATCAGGAGGTCGTCGAGATCGGCGACCGGATCCGAGCTGCTGATGGTGTGAGCGCTGACGGGCTGGCCATGCGCTGATGCCTGCTGCTGGGCAAACGCCTCCAGCTTCTGCTGGTATTCCTCCGGTGTCCTGGCCACGCTGCTTGGTGCGCTGGAGGTTACCCCGACATAGCAGACCTCGGTCTGATAGTGCCGGGCCAGATCGGCCACGGCTTGCAGGGAAGGCTCGAGGACCTTCAGGTGGGCAAGATCGACAGGAACCATGATTTTGCTATACATGTTCGTGCTCTCCTGATTTACGTGATGTCGGCTGTTCGACGAGACGTACGCGGGTGCACGTATGGGACGTTACACAACGTCAGTGTGGCGGCTTTGGCGTGTGACGCCAGTCCTGGAACCGACGTCCCAGAGCGTATCAGCAGCATTTATTATGTGAACAAGTATTGTACGCATGTGAGGCGACGCTGCCGAGTCTGTCCTTTGTCCAGGCTGCCGATATTCAGCGTAACGTAAGGTTTTTCTTTGGGTAACCGCGAGTTACCCGATATTCCTGCTCCTGTCCCATCTATCGTTCAACGCTATTTGAACTCTGCGGGGATTGCGGTTACTGCCTGGAAAGGAATAGGGTCATGGTATTCCGATAAGAACAAGGACCAGCCTGTAAGGAATGCAACCTCCTTCGCTTTCGGTTGGCCATTAGTGGGAACCCTGCATGAACGAAACCCTGCAACAAGAACGCAACGACAACGCAAGGGAAGCTGAACACGAGACGGATACGCACTTTGCCCGTTTCATCGACGTACAGAAGAGCTACGACGGGGTCGAGCTGGTCGTCAAGGGCTTCAATCTCGACATTCATCGTGGCGAATTCGTCACTCTGCTGGGTCCATCCGGGTCGGGCAAGACCACTTGCCTGATGATGATGGCGGGCTTCGAGACCCCTACCCACGGCCAGATTCTGCTCAAGGGCGACCCGATCAACGACCTGCCTCCGCACAAGCGTGGCATCGGAATGGTCTTCCAGAATTACGCTCTCTTCCCTCATATGTCGGTAGCCGAGAACCTCGCCTTTCCTCTTGAGGTTCGCCACCTTTCAAAAGCCGAGACCAAGCGCAAGGTCGATCGCGCGCTGGCCATGGTACGCCTGGAGGATTTCGGCGACCGGCGGCCGGCACAGCTCTCCGGGGGCCAGCAACAACGCGTCGCCCTGGCCCGAGCGCTGGTCTTCGAGCCCGAGCTGGTGTTGATGGACGAGCCATTGGGTGCACTCGACAAGAATCTGCGCGAAGAGATGCAGTACGAGATCAAGCGTATCCATGCCGATCTGGGCGTCACCATGATCTACGTGACCCACGATCAGACCGAAGCCTTGACCATGTCCGATCGCATCGCCGTTTTCAACGATGGCATCGTGCAGCAGCTTGCCAGCCCCGAAGTGCTATACGAAGCGCCCGAGAATGCTTTCGTTGCCAATTTCATCGGTGAGAACAATCGACTTTATGGTGAAGTGACCGAAACCATAGGCGACAGATGCCAGGTCCGTCTCGACAGCGGTGAGACGGTGCTGGCCAAGGCCGTCGCCGCGGGCAGTGTCGGGGCACGCACGACCCTTTCCTTGCGCCCGGAGCGCGTCAGTATCATAGCGGATGAGGCCGACGAGACTTTCGACAACCGCTTCCGAGCCGAGGTCAAGGAGGTGATCTATCTTGGCGATCACCTGCGCACCCGCGTCAACGTTTGCGGAAACGATGAGTTCATTCTCAAGGCACCCAATGCGAAGGGATACGCTTCGCTGATGCCGGGGCAGTCGGTCGATATCGGCTGGTCCAGTAGTGACTGTCGGGCACTCGATGCCTGATGCGCTTCAACTTGAAGCTGTGTCAATAAGTACAACAAGTGGAGATAGAAGATGAAACGCGATCACAAGCAAGCAGGGAAACCGGTTCTCAAGCTGATCACATGTGCCGTGGCGGGAGCATCGGCCCTGGGCCTGGCAAGCGTGGCGCAGGCGCAGCAGACACTGAATATCGTCTCCTGGGGCGGTGCCTATACCATGAGCCAGCAACAGGCTTACCACGAGCCGTGGATGGAGCAGACCGGCGACGAGATCATCAACCTCGACCGCAGCGGCAACGCCCTGGCCGGCCTGCGCGCACAATCGCAGGCGGGCAACGTGACCTGGGACCTGGTCGACATGCTGCCGGCCGATGCCATGATTGCTTGTGCCGAGGGCCTGATTGAGCCGCTGAATCACGATGAACTGCTGGCGGATGCGCCGGACGGCACGCCGCCGAGCGAGGACTTCGTCGACGGCGCCTTGGGCGAGTGCTTCGTGGCCTCGATCGTCTATTCCAACATCGTCGCCTTCAACTCCGAGATGTTCCCCGAGGACAAACAGCCCAGCACCATCGCCGATGTCTTCGACCTGGAGAACTTCCCCGGCAAGCGCACCCTGCTGCGCAAGCCGATCAACAACCTCGAGTGGGCGTTGGTCGCTGACGGCGTGGCGCCTGAAGACGTCTACGACGTGCTCGAGACGGAGGAGGGCATCCAGCGCGCCTTTGCCAAGCTCGACACGATCAAGGACGAGGTCATCTGGTGGGAGGAGGGCGCTCAGCCGCCGCAGTTGCTCGCCGATCAGGAAGTAGCCTTCGGCTCCGCTTACAACGGCCGTATCTTCAATGCCATGGTTACCGAGGACCAACCCTTCGAGATCATCTGGGATGCACAGGTATTCGAGCTGGATGGCTGGGTGGTCCCGACCGGCAAGCTCGACAAAGTGAAGGACTACCTCCACTTCGCCACCGACACGCAGCGGCTCGCCGACCAGGCCCAGTACATCTCCTACGGCCCGGCGCGCTACTCCTCCTCGGACCTGGTTTCGGTCCACGCCGAGGCGGGTATCGACATGATGCCGCACATGCCGACATTCCCGCCCAACTTTGCGACTGCCATCCAGAAGGACGACGAATTCTGGGCCGACTACAACGACGAACTGACCCAGCGCTTCGACGCCTGGCTGGCCCAGTAAGACCCGCCGTCGCCCGGGAGTTCCCGGGCGACGGCCTTCGTCATCGCGTTTTCCAATCGCTTCCTTTGCTAGATGGAGAGGTCTGAGTGTCCCAATCGCCCTCTGTACCCCTGACCACCGCGGATGGCGTGCCGCTCAAGACCAGCCTGCGGCGCGCCGTGCGGCGCTCGAAGGTCAAGGCCTTCCTGCTGGTATCGCCGTTGCTGCTGTTCCTGGGCATTGCCTTCGTCATGCCGATCGTCGAAATGCTATGGCGCAGCGTCGACAACCCCGAAGTCTCCACTCAGCTGTCGCGCACCGTCGCTGCCCTGGAAGGTTGGGACGGCGAGTCGCTGCCCGGCGAACCTGTATTTGCCGCTCTTGCCGAGGATCTGCGTGAGGGGCAGGAAGCGCGCAACCTGGGGCTGTTGTCGAGCCGGCTCAACTACGAGAAGTCGGGCATGCGCTCGACGATCAGCCGGACGGCACGGCGCATCGGCCGCGTCGAACCGCCTTTCCGGGAAGCGCTGATCGAGATCAACGACACCTGGGGTGAGCTCGATACCTGGAAGCTGATCCAGCGTGAGGCAACTCCCTACACGCTCTCCTATTACTTGGCGGCGGTGGACCTCCAGCTCTCGCCGACGGGCGAGATTGTTCAGGTACCGGACCATCTCAAGGTGCACGTCGGGCTGTTCTGGCGCACCTTCTGGATGAGTGCAATGATCACTGGCCTGACGCTGCTGCTCGGCTATCCGATCGCTTTCCTGCTGACGAACCTGCCGCTGCGCCATTCGAACCTGTTGATGATTCTGGTACTGCTGCCGTTCTGGACCTCGCTGCTGGTGCGTACAACCACCTGGATCGCCATTCTGCAGTCCCAGGGCGTACTCAACGATGTCATGGTCGCCCTTGGCGTGATTGCCGACGAGGCACGCTGGCAGATGATTCATAACAAGGCCGGCACCATCATTGCCATGACCCATATTCTGCTGCCGTTCATGATCCTGCCACTCTATTCGGTGATGAAGACCATTCCGCCGAGCTACATGCGTGCGGCTCGCTCATTGGGTGGCAAGCCTTTCCTGAGCTTTCGGCGAGTCTACTTCCCACTCACTATTCCTGGCATAGCCGCCGGGGGCATTCTGGTGTTCATCCTGTCGATCGGCTACTACATCACGCCTGCGCTGGTGGGGGGACAGTCAGGGCGCTTCATCACCAACTACATCGCCTATCACATGCAGACCTCGCTCAACTGGGGGCTGGCCGCAGCCATTGCCTCGATCCTGCTGTTCGTGGTGATTGTCTTCTACATGATCTTCAATCGCCTTATCGGCGTCGACAAGGTCAAGCTGGGGTAATCCGATGGCCATTCCTTCCTACGCAACTCGCGGCGAGCGCATCTGGCATTACGTCTTCCTGGGCATCTGTGCGCTGATCTTCCTTTTCCTGGTGGGGCCGCTGCTTATCATCATCCCGCTATCGTTCAATGCGGAGCCCTACTTCACCTTCTCGGAGAAAATGCTCAGTCTCGACCCGGCAGGCTACTCGCTGCGCTGGTACGCGGATTTCTTCACTTCCAGCGCCTGGCTCAACTCGATCAAGAACAGCTTCATCATTGGTATTGCCTCGACGATCCTGGCCACGATCCTGGGTACGGTTGCCGCGCTGGGGCTCTCCAACCGGCACATGCCCGCACGCGGAGCGATCATGGCGCTACTGATTTCACCGATGATCGTCCCGCTGATCATTTCCGCAGCGGCCATGTTCTTCTTCTTCTCCAAGGTCAACTTGGCGCAAACCTACCTTGGCGTGATCCTGGCGCATACCGCTCTTGGCATACCGTTCGTTGTCATCACCGTGACGGCGACCCTGTCGAGCTTCGATACGACCTTGATCAAGGCGGCACACAGCCTTGGCGCCAACCCCACACGTACCTTTTTCAAGGTGGTGTTGCCGCTGGTGACGCCGGGCGTCGTATCCGGTGCCCTGTTCGCCTTCATCACTTCCTTCGACGAGGTAGTGGTAGTGCTGTTCATCTCCGGGCCCGCGCAGACCACCATGCCGATTCAGATGTGGTCGGGTATCCGTGAGCAGATCAGCCCGACGATCCTGGCCGTGGCCACCATGCTGGTGCTGCTTTCCATGCTGCTGCTGACGACGCTGGAGCTGTTGCGGCGGCGCAGCGAGCGATTGCGGGGAATCACGCCGGAATAGCGCATCGGCGCTTCGACACTCGGTACAAAAGAAAAGGGGGCACCAATCGGTGCTCCCCTTTTCGTTGTGGCGTCATGTCACAGCCAAGCGAAACCTGAGCGCTGTGGCAGAGCTAGCCATGTGTCAGTTTGCTCCACAGCAAAGCCAGGCTTGAAAGGTAAGGGTTAAAACCTTCTTTTTTTGTAAGCAATTATTTTAACGCATTTTTTTATTTTTTTTGCAAGAGATGGCGCGACCTATGCTAAGTGAGTGGAGAGGACGAACCAACCCAGGGAGAGACCCACATGAGCCAAGACAAGCGTGCAAGCAGATCTGCCAGGCGAATGACTGCCTTGGCCTCAGCAGTGGCTGTAGCGTTGGGAACGCTGTCACTCGCCGGTTGCGGCAATGAGGATGAGGAGCTCCCGCCGGTCGAGGAAGAGCGTCCCACCATGGAGGAACAAGGTTCGCCGATGCAGGACGCTACGTCTGATCCGGGTATCGATCAGACCGATACGGCTGCCGGGGATGGAGCTGCAGAGCCTGAGTCTGGCGTCGAGGAGAGTCTGGAGGGCTCGGGTTCGACAGAGTCCGGCGACGAGGCTTCCAATAGCGATGCAGCTACTGGTGACGAAACCACTGGCGACGTAGCCCCCGAAGAGGATCCGCTCCCTGAAGCCGAGCAGGAACCGATCACTGGCCAACAACCTGAAGGGCAGCAGCCCACTATGGAAGGTAGCCAGGATGAGGGGTCCCCTGAAGATGAGGAAGAGCAGCAGGGTGGCACCTAACCCGTCACCCGTTGATTCAAGTGCCGTCATCGAAACGCGTTGAGGGCAAGAGGCAGGACGCCCATTTCATGCGCCGCAAGGCGATCTTCCAGGAGGTGGAAAGTATGATGTCCAAGGAATTTCTGAAGAAGCTCGGCGTCATTGGCGTGACCATGGGTCTGACTGCAAGCCCGTTGGCCTTGGCGCAGCAGACACAGCAGGACGAATATCAGACGCAGCCGAACGCAGAGGATCCTGCCATTCCGGGGGCCGAAGCCGATCCGGGGATGCATCAGAATCCGGGTATGCAGCAGAATCCGGGTATGCAGCAGGATCCGGGCATGCAGCAGGACCCAGGCATGCAGCAGGCTCCGGGCATGCCGCAGGATCCGGGCATGCAGCAGGATCCTGGCATGCAGCAGGATCCGGGCATGGAACAGGCTCCGGGCATGCAGCAAGAGCCTGGCATGGAGCAGCAGCCAGGCACTGAAGCCGCACCGGGTACCGCAGTGCCTGGCGCGCAAGACGACCCCGGCTTCGGCCAGGGAACCGAGGCGGTGCCGGGAGAGGAACCCGAGTACGAATACGAGAACGAGGAAGAAGAGTGGGACTATCCGGAGGATGAGAACGACGACGCTTCTTGATTCTCCGCGGTATTGGTCCCTGCCGAGCGGTTGGGGCCAGAGGAGTAAGACCGACGCAAGGATGCGTCACCTAAGCATGACGCGGCGCAATCGGCTGACGGCCCGCCACCCTCCCCCCTTGCACCGTCAGTCGGATTGCATGGCGTGCTTCGCCCCCGAGCTCCCACGGGGGCTTTTTTATGCCTGCAATAACGGCGCAAGGAACAACGCGCATGCTACTCCTCTTCGAGGCGGCGATATAGGGTGCGCCTGGCGATGCCGAGAATGTCGGCGGTGCGTCGCTTGTTGCCCCCCGTTGCCTCAAGCACTTTCTGGATATAACGCTTTTCGACCTCTTCCAGGCTAGGCCAATTCTGCTGGCCGCTGGTAACCAGCGACTTGCCAGTCTCGACCTGGCGGGTCCCACGCTGATCGAGGCCATGCTGGCGAATGCGCTCCGGTAGGTCGGTGTGGCTGAGCACGCCGTCTTCCGTCAGGGTCACGGCGCGCATGACGGCATTCTCGAGTTCGCGTACGTTGCCGGGATAGGGGTAGTCCAGCAGGGTCTGCAGGGCCAAGGGTTCGATGCGCTCGATGCTCTTGTCCTGGGCGCCGGCGTGCTTTTCAATCATGGCGGAGATCAGCCGCTCGATATCCCCTTGACGTTCACGCAGGGGGGGAATGCGAAGCGAGAAGGTTTCCAGGCGGTAGAACAGGTCGCTGCGGAAGTTTCCCTCCTCGATCTCCTGCTCCAGGTCGCGATGGGTGGCGGCAATGATGCGGACGTCCACCGCTTCCTCTCGCTCGGCACCGACAGCCTTGATCGTCTTTTCCTGCAGTGCCCGCAGCAGCTTGGCCTGCAGGCCGGGCGACATTTCGCCGATCTCGTCGAGAAAGAGGCTGCCGCCATTGGCCGCCTGGAACAGGCCCTGGCGCGAATCGCTGGCGCCGGTAAAGGCGCCTTTCACGTGGCCGAAGAATTCACTCTCCATCAGCTCCGAAGGGATGCTGGCACAGTTGATGGCCACGAAAGGCTTATCGGAGCGCGGGCTCTCGGCGTGAATGGCGCGAGCCAGCAACTCCTTGCCGGTACCGCTCTCGCCGAGTATGAGAATCGGCGCATCGCTCTTGGCCAGTCGGGCCGCATCGTGGAAGAGCGCCTGCATCGTCTCGCTCTCACCGACGATGCCATGGAAGTGTCCCGTCGGCTCGTCCTGGTGCAAGCGTTCGGCCAGGCGCCGGTTCTCCAGCACCCGAAAAACCGCTTCTCCCACGCTCTCCAGATCCAGCGGCTTGGTGAGGAAGTCGTCGGCACCGATCTTCAAGGCCTCGACGGCCTGGTCGATGGTGCCGAAAGCGGTGATGATGATGAATCCCAAGCGGCTACCTTCATGGCGCAATTGTTCGAGCAGCTGCATGCCGTTCATGCCGGGAAGGCGGACGTCACTGATCACCAGGGCCACTTCGCTGTGGCTCAGGGTCACGACGGCTTCCTCGGCGCTGCCGACGCCTAGCGTCTGGTAACCGGTTTCCTGAAGCTCCTCTTCCAGCAGTTCGAGAATGGCGGCGTCATCCTCGACGATGAGTATCGGAAGGTCGGTATGGCTGTGGCTCCCTGTCACGTGGCAGTTCCTCCTTCATCGGCATCGTTCAGTGGCAGTCCGATTTCGAAGCCGGCTCCCCCCAGTTCGCTGTCGAACACCCCGACGGTACCGCCGTGGTCGTTGATGATTCGGTGCACCATGGAAAGCCCCAGACCGCTGCCCTGGCCAACGGGCTTGGTGGTGAAAAATGGATCGAAGACCTTCGCTTTGTCCTTGTCGACGATACCCGAACCGTTGTCTTCCACCCATAACGTCAGCCAGCCCTCCTTCTCCTGTGCTCTTATGCGCACACGGCTGACTTCCTTGGCCTGGGCAGCGTTGCGTAGAAGATTGGTCAATACTTGGACCAGCTGCTGGCCGTTGGCCAGCAGCTGGGAAGAGGACGGGGCCAGGTCGGTTTCGAGCCGGATGGCGTTCTGCTCGAAGTCCTCCTCGACCAGTTCGTGTGCCGTGTCGACGAGCTCGGTCAGGTTCAGCGACTCTTTTTCGACATTGTGGCGGCGCCCCAGCTCCATCAGCTGGCGCACGATTTCAACGATACGCTCCACCTCGCTGCGGATTCGCCCCAGCCTGGCCCGGTCGGCGTCGTTGAGCGTGTCGCGTCGGGACAGCCGCTGGGCCTGCCCATTGATCACCGTGAGCGGTGCGCCGATCTCGTGCGCGACCCCGGCAGCCAGCACCCCCAGTTCGGCGAGCTTCTTCGACTTGCGCAGGCGCTTCTCGAGTTCGATCTCCTTGCGCTGGCGCGCCTCGATGTCGGCATCCTTCTCGGCCATGGCATCCAGCATGCCGTTCAGGGCCACGGCGAGGCGTTCGTACTCCTGCGGTCCTTTGGCTTCGGCGCGCTGGCCCCGGTCGCCGGACTCGACGCGCTGCATGACGGTAAGCAGGCGTTCCAGCGGCCGCTCGATGTGTCGCCGAAAGCCCCACCAGATGCCCAGCACGATACCGGCCGCACCGATGACGAACGCCAGCAGGGCCAATTGACTGAGAAACCCGGTGTAGTTCTCGACGCCCGTGTTGAGCCGATTGACCTGCAGTACGCCTTGCACCTCGCCAGTGGCCGAAAGCAGCGGTTTCAGCGCCGAGTAGTAGTGCCAACCCTCGTGCTCGCGGTAGGCGGCTCGCATCTCGCCATCTTCGGCCACTTCGCGAATGGTCTCGGGGCTGAACAGCGCCTGACCCAGCCCCAGGCCGTAGATTTCCCGACCACTGGCGTCGAACACGTAGGCGCCGTAGATGCGGTGGAACGAGAAGGCGGAGTAGAGCGACTCCTCGAGAGGCTCGGTAGCGTTGCGCGCCATGGCCTGGCTCAGGGTGGTGCCGATCACGTTGGTGATGACCTGGACCTCCCGCTCCAGGCGATTGCGCACGTTGTCCTCCAGTGACTTGATGGCCACCAGGCTGAAGATCAGCAGCGCAAGAAAGAGCGGTGCAATGATGGTCAGAAGTATGAGATTGCGTAGGCGCATGGCGGCTCGTGGACGGTGGTTGACGATTATTGCCGTGGCGGACTGCGGGACCGGCGCCGCGCCGGGAATCAAGCTGCCGGCCTCAGCCGGTAGAGAGTACCCTGCGGATCGTCGTTGACCATGAATGTTCGGTGCGCTCGGCGACGGCCTTCGTGGCTTGGGCCAATCCTGCGCGTGCGGCGAAACACGCCAGCGAAACCGCCAGCCGCTTGCTTGCTTCATGCATGACTCCCTCCCTTGCGTTTCGCTACCGCTCCCGATAGATAGAGACTCGGGAGCGCTCCGGGCGTTCCCATCGCCCGTACGAGACCGTTGGCGACTACATCAGAATCGCCAACAGGATCGGCAGGTAGAGCAGGGCCAGCAGCGTCGAGCAGAACACCAGGCTGGCCACATATACCGGCTCACGCTTGGCGCGCTGCGCGAACAGGTAATTGAAAACGGCCACCGGCATGCTCATCTGCATCACGAGGATGCTGAGCGCTAACGGCGGCAGACCCAGCAGCGTGCCGATCCCCCAGGCCAGCAAAGCGGCGACCGGTATGCGCAGAAGGCTGAAGCTGATGCCCGAACGCAGGTTCTTCACCTGAATGCTGGCCAACGAGACTCCCAACGTGATCAGCATGAGCGGTACGGTGAAGCCCGAGATCAGGTCCACGCTATTGGCCAGCCATCGCGGCAGTTCGGTGTCGCTCAGCAGCAGGGCCAGTGCAATCAGGATAGCGTAAACCGTGGGTGTCCTGACCAGGGTTCGCAGGGGATTGCCACTGCTGGCGATGACGGCACCGATGGTGAACTGGAAAAGCGAGACCGTGACCATCACCGTGATGCCGAACGCGAAGCCAGCACTGCCGAAGGCGTAGAGCACCACCGGCAGCCCCATGTTGCCGGTGTTGGGGTACATCATCGGTGCCAGCAGCACCCGCCAATCCCTGCGCAGCAGGCGTGCCATGGCGAAGGTGGCGATTCCCATGCTGATCATTACCAGCGCGGTGGCCAGCATGGTACGCCCGAAACTGCCGGCATCGATCACGGCGCTGCTCAGCGAGGCAATGACCAGGGCCGGCGTGCCGATGTTGAAGACTAGGCGGGTGACGAAGTCCACGGGGTAGGGCTGGCCCAGGCGAATCCAGGTGAAGCCCAGGCCGGCGCCGGCCAGAACGGGAGCCATCACGGCAAAAAGGTCGGCGACCATCGAGCATCCTTGGCGGTGAGCAAGCTAAGCATTGTGATGAATACGTCCCTGACGGCGCAAGTCGCCAATGAACGGCAGCGGCTTGGTATTAGCGGCCATGACCCGGTAAGCTGCGACTCTTATTCGCAAGGAATTCTCAAATGACAACCCGTGCTTCCGCCAACAGTTTTCAGGCGCTGGTGCGCTTGGTGCGCTATGCGCGCGGTTACCGTCGCCGCATCGTCGCCGCCACGACCTGCTCCGTCATCAACAAGATCTTCGACATCGCGCCGGAAATTCTCATCGGCGTAGCCATCGACGTAGTGGTCAACCAGGAGCGCAGCTTCGTCGCGCGGATCGGCTTCGAGACTGCACAGCAGCAGATCATGGTGCTCGCCGTGCTCACCTTCTTCATCTGGGCCGGCGAATCGATCTTCGAGTACCTTTACAAGATCCTGTGGCGCAACCTGGCCCAGCGGCTGCAGGCCGACATGCGCCTGGATACCTACGAGCATGCCCAGCGCCTCGATATGGCCTACTTCGAGTCGAAGAGCTCGGGCCAGCTAGTGGCCACCATGAACGACGACGTCAACCAGCTCGAGCGCTTCCTCGACGGCGGCGCCAACGCGCTGATCCAGGTCGGCGTCACCGTGGTCGCGGTGGGTGCGGTGTTCTTCGTCATCTCGCCGCTGATCGCGCTGCTCGCCTTTACGCCGATCCCGCTGATCATCTGGGGCGCGTTCTACTTCCAGCGCAAGGCCGGCCCGCTCTACGCCGACGTGCGCGAGAAGGTGGGCGATCTCGCGAGCCGGCTCTCCAACAATCTCTCCGGCATCGCCACCATCAAGAGCTTCACCAGCGAAGCGCGCGAGGCCGAGCGGCTGCGTCAGGTCAGCGAGGCTTACGTCGAGGCCAACCGTCGTGCCATCCAGGTCAGCTCGGCCTTCATCCCGGTGATCCGCATGGCGATCCTGGCCGGCTTCCTCGCCACCTTCACCGTAGGCGGCATGCAGGCGTTGAACGGCGACCTCAATGTCGGTGCCTACGGCGTGCTGGTGTTCCTCACCCAGCGGCTGCTGTGGCCGCTCACCGGCCTCGCCGAAGTCATCGACCTGTTCGAGCGCGCCATGGCCAGTACCCGGCGTATCCTCGACCTGCTGTCGGTGCCCATCACGGTGAAGGACAACGAGGGCCAGCCGTTGGCGGAACCGGTACGCGGCGAAGTGAGCTTCGAGGACATCAGCTTCCACTATGCCGCCAGCGGCGTGGGCGTGGACGGGGTGGGCCTGCAGGTGCCCGCCGGCAATACCCTGGCGCTGGTGGGCGCCACCGGCTCCGGCAAGTCGACCCTGATGAAGCTGCTGCTGCGCTTCTACGACCCTGAGGCCGGCCAGGTGCGCATCGACGGCCAGCCGATCGGCGAGGTCAGCCTCGCTTCGTTGCGCCAAGCTATCGGCCTGGTGAGCCAGGACGTCTACCTGTTCGAGGGCTCGATTCGCGACAACATCGCCTACGGCCGCCCCGAGGCCAGCGAAGCCGAGGTGATCGAAGCGGCGCGCACCGCCGAGGCGTGGGAGTTCATCCAGGCGCTGCCCCAGGGGCTGGACACTGCGGTGGGCGAGCGCGGCGTACGCCTCTCCGGCGGCCAGCGTCAGCGCCTATCGCTGGCCCGCGCACTGCTCAAGGACCCGCCGATCCTGGTGCTCGACGAAGCCACCAGCGCGGTGGACAACGAGACCGAGGCCGCCATCCAGCGCTCGCTGGCCAAGATCGGCCATGGCCGCACGGTGATCATGATCGCCCACCGGCTCTCGACCATCGTCCACGCCGACGAGATCGTGGTGGTCGACGGCGGGAGGGTCGTCGAGCAGGGCACCCATGCCGAACTGCTCGACAGGGACGGCCGCTACGCCGCCCAGTGGAGAGTGCAGACCGGCGCGCTGGAGGAACCTGCGCCGCTTGCCTGATCCGGCCGGTAGCGACGTTTTTGCGACGTTGCGCTTCGGAGGGTTGTGATCAAGACTCGCTTCATGAATCCCACCTAGGAGCGAGCGTCATGGGCATCACTCCAGAAGACCCTTCATGGCCGATTCGGCAAGAAGGCAGAAGGTGCCGGACGCTGCTCCTCGTGCTGATGGCGACAGGCATGGCCCTGCCGGCAGCGGCGACCGAGCGGCCGCTTACCGCGGCCGAAACCGACCCCGTGACCCTGGGCTGGATGCAGGGCTTCCCGCCACCCCCCGAGCGCGTGATCGGCCAGCCCGACAGCGATTACTTCAGCTTTCCCAAGCTGCGCTGGACGGTCTGCCACTTTCGCGAGCTTTTGCCTACTCGCCGGGTCAGCCGTGGCCTCGAGGCACCACGTCCGTTGCCCTATGCGCTGGATAAAGGCATCGACTCAGTGACTTTTTCACCGTTGGGAGGAGGTGAACCGATGTCCTGGGAGGCCTCTCTCGCGGCGAACTATACCGACGGCATCCTGGTCTTGCATGAGGGAAAGGTGGTCTATGAACGCTATGCGGGCTGCCTGGACGAGGCTGGCGTGCATGGCGCCATGTCGGTGACCAAGTCGCTTACCGGTCTGCTGGCCGAGATACTCGTCGCCGAAGGGGCGCTGGACGAGACGGCACGGGTTGCCTCCATCCTGCCGGAATTGGCCGACAGCGCCTTCAGCAATGCCAGTGTGCAGCAGGTCATGGAGATGACCGCCGGGCTCGCCTTCAGTGAGGACTATGCCGATCCCGACGCCGAAATCTGGAGCTACAACGCGGCGGCCAGCCCCCTGCCCAAGTCGGAAGGCTACGAGGGACCACGTAGCTACTATGAGTACCTGGCTACCGTGCAGCCCGCAGGCATCCACGGCGAGGTCTTCGGCTACCGCACCGTCAACAGCGACGCGCTGGGCTGGATCATTTCACGAACGACCGGCCGTTCTGTAGCGGACCTGCTCTCCGAACGGCTTTGGCAGCCTATGGGCGCCGAACAGGACGCCTATTACACCGTGGACTCCATCGGTACTCCCTTTGCCGGTGGCGGCCTCAGTGCCGGCTTGCGCGACCTGGCACGCCTCGGTCAACTGGTGCTGGACGGTGGGCAACTCAATGGTGAGCGACTGTTTCCCCAGGCGGCGGTCCAGCGTATCCGTCAGGGAGGCAGCCGCGACGCCTTTGCTCGGGCCGGCTATGCGACGCTTCCCGGCGGCAGCTACCGCGGCATGTGGTGGGTGCTGCACAACGATCATGGCGCTTTAGCCGCGCGCGGCGTGCATGGGCAAACGATCTACATCGACCCTACCGCCCGCATGGTGATCGTGCGTTTCGCTTCTCACCCGGTGGCGGGAAATGCAGCCAACGATCCGACTTCGTTGCCCGCCTATCAGGCGCTGGCCGAATACCTCATGGCTCGCGAGTAGAGGGCGAAAAGGGCAGCCTCGAGTCAGTGACGTCAGCGTTGGACGAGTACGGCGTCGAGGCTGAGTGGTACCTCGTCGCCGATCTGCTCGTAGCCGAGCAACAACAGTACCGAGCGTAGGGTGGGGTCGGCCATCAGCGCCTGGCCATCCAGCGCCACTCGCTCGGCGTTGGTGATCTGGACCTGCCCCTCGGCCGTCTTGATGAAACGAACCGGCAGCGACTCCTTGCGCTCGGCATTGCCGGAGCGCACCGTCATCGTCAGGTTTTCCACCAGCGAATCGCCCACCGCCAGGCGCTCCAGCCGCTCGGGGGGAAAGCGAGTGGTCAAGGTGGCCATGGGCCGCTCGGTAATGCCGGAAAGCCAAGGCGGCAGTTGCCCGAGCCGCTCGACCACGTCGCTCTGGTTGAGCCGCAGCGGCAGCTCCAGGTTGCCGCCGGCATCGGCACTGCCCCGCAGCCGCCGCACCTCATGCTGGCGGGGAATGGGGCCGTCGGGCGTCATCTGAATCACCGTGGCGGAAACCCGCGAGCGTTCGGGGTCGAGCTCCCAGGCCGCCAGCGGCAGGGCGAACAGAAGGGCGGAGGCACCCAGGGCAACCAGCGGGAAAGAAGAGAAAAGGCGTTTCATGAAAGATGCGTCTCCTGGAGCGGAAGGCTTACCCCAGAAGACACGCCAAACGCCGGGAAGTGCCCGGAGCGGTGAAACGAAATTGGCCTCCGCGAGCCTCTGGCCTCGCACTTCAGCTTTCGCTATCATACGGCAGCGCAATGCAGGGCCTATAGCTCAGTTGGTTAGAGCAGGGGACTCATAATCCCTTGGTCGCTGGTTCGAGTCCAGCTGGGCCCACCAAATTTCCTTCCCGCTCCATCCCAGAACATGCCATAAACCCCGCAACCATGGGCTTCATTGGTTGGGCGACGTTTCATGACATGTCAGAAAGATTCTTGACATGCCCCCTCCAAAGGGGGCATCAATGGGGGCACAACCACATGATGCCCATTTGGTGCCCCCATGAGCCAACGCCAGACCAATAAACTGACCGCCACCGCTGTGCGCAACGCCAAGCCTCGCGATAGGACCTATCGCTTAGCCGATGGGGGCGGTCTCTATTTGGAGGTGACTCCGTCCGGCGGAAAATATTGGCGGCTGAAGTACCGCTTCCACGGGAAGGAGAAGCGCCTGGCTATCGGCGTCTATGGCTCGAAGGACGGCGAGGTATCGCTTGCTCAGGCCCGGGACGAGCGGGACAAGGCAAAAAAGCTTTTAGCTCAAGGTTCAGATCCCAGCACCGTCAAGCGTATCGCCAAGCTGGAGGGCAAGGCCGGTGTGGCGAACACCTTCAGGGCCGTAGCGACAGAATGGCTGGAAGAAGTTCACAAGCATAATGTCGTGCCGACGCACTACAGCAAGAACAAGAGCCGGCTAGAACGTGATGTCTATCCTTACCTGGGCAGCCGACCTGTAGCGGACATCACCCCGCTCGAATTGCTGGAGTGCTTGCGCAAGGTCGAGAAGCGGGGGCACCTGGAGACCGCGATTCGCATCAAGACCGTTGTGGGCCAGGTCATCCGGTATGCCGTCACCACGGGACGAGCTGACCGTGACCCAACGACCGACCTGCGAGGCGCCTTGCGACAGCCAACAGTGAGCCATTACGCGGCCATCACCGATCCCGAAGAACTCACCGGGCTCCTCCGTGCAATTGATGGCTATCGCGGCCAGCCTGTCACGATCGCTGCTCTGAAGCTGGCTACCTTGCTGTTCGTGCGTCCCGGTGAGCTGCGCCATGCGGATTGGAAGGACTTCGATCTCGATGAAGCAATCTGGAGCTTCCTGCCTAGCAAGAACTCACCGCCGCTGATTGTGCCGCTACCCCGGCAGGCCGTGGCCATTCTTCGTGAACTCTATCCTCTCACCGGTCGCGGACACTTTGTCTTGCCTGGCCTGCGCAGCAGCAAACGCCCGATGTCCGAGAACACGATGAAGGGCGCCCTGGATTCCATGGGGTACAAGGGAAGACAAACCGCTCACGGCTTCCGGGCCACGGCGAGAACAATCATCGCTGAGCGCTTGGATTACCCCGAGCATTACGTTGAGCAACAGCTGGCTCATAAGGTGAAAGATGCCAACGGCCGAGCCTATAACCGGACCAAATTTTTGGATCAGCGGCGGGAGATGCTGCAAACGTGGGCGAACTACTTGGACGAACTTCGTGAGGGGCTGGATAACGCTGAGCAGTATCGCCATGGCAGAGAAGACGAGTCACGTAGAAACGCAGCTCTTGCGGCTGGCTAGGGTGCCGCTGATGGCGTCTGCTGACCGTTAGCAGGGCTCTCAAACAAGCAGCTGTCACCGAGTGGGATGCGTATCGGCTCATCGAGATGAGGTGCCGAAGAGCGGCGCAGACAATCAAATGTCGAGTTGGTGAGTGTTGTACCCCTTATAGAAGGCGAGCCAAAGAAAATTTACCTTCAATTGAGGAACGTACCATGCGACTGATTCGCCGACCTGAGGTTTTGAAGCGCTGTGGTTTCAGCAACTCGACCATGCATCGTCTTATCAAGGCCGAAGACTTTCCATCACCAGTACTGTTAGGGATCCGGGCTGTGGCCTGGGTTGAGGAGGATGTCGATGCCTGGATCCGTGAGCGTATCGATGGGCCGGATGACGACTGATTGTTCCCATGTCTGCAAGTAGCTGCTAGATCACCTGAGACTCACTGTCGCTCTACAGCAGCGGCGGTGAGCTCTACTGCGCCTAGCGGCCCTCGCCGAAGTATGTCGCGCGCGTACACATTTCGCCCCTCTGTCGCCTTGCTTGCTCCCAGCATGGCGGCTTGCACCAACCGACCGCCCGCAAGCCACTGCCCCATCCGGTAGACACCCCCTATGTGGGCTTTTCCGTGAACTTAGTGACCACAGACCAACAGCCTTCTTGAGAACCTATGCGCTCGCGGACTCCTGTTTCGTTTGCGTTGATCTGAGAGCCTGGTGCAACCCGGACCTAGCGTATAGGCTATATGTATCAGCTTGTAATCTGTGGTGGTGCGGCCGAGATGTGCGGAAGCCAATGGCTTCAGTATCTGGTTAACGCGGCCTTCCACATGGGGGGGCGGCTGGATTGGTGCATGAATCGATAGCGCCTGGCTGATGGCCGGAATCGACCCTGAGCGGCCATTGCCAGAAAAGGCAGCAGTCGCGCTCGGTTGTGTTATTCAGCATGTATTATGATTGTTGTTATACCTAAGGAAGGGAGCATGAGGCATCTCATTCAATATCACAAAAGTTGGGAGCTGGGGAATCCTATGCAAGCGCCCAAACCCTATGTATTCACATCGAATATTGCAGCGAAAGAAGGTTTGGCATTGAACGCTTGGGCTGAAAGCGAGCGTGTTTGGCTCATCTATCGAAGTTCACCTGATGATAACGAATATTTTGTCGGCTATACATTCAAAGTGAATGATCTCGATGATTCTGGAGATTCACTTAAGTTGTATGGCGAGGAAGGTGCGACTACGGTTTTTAATCCGCCAATCACACTGTCAAAGGCTTTGAAGCCTTGGTTCGCACAATTCTTGAGTGCTCATGGGAATTTTGGGTTTGGTCTTTTCCCTTTGTCTCAAAATTTTGTAGAGCATTTTGAACAAATGTTGTCTGAAGAGCCTTCAGTAACCGTTTAATGTATAATCAGTCAGGCCGGGGGACGCGTTTCACGCGCCGCTTCCTTCAGCGTTATGCATAAGGAGGGAGGATGTCTAATTCTCCAGGAATGGCGGTCTCAAGTTCCAAGCGCAACACTATTGAAGGGTGCCCGGTCCAGCGACCGATTTCTTGAGCACCTCGGAATAGACTTCCAGAGGCGTTCGCCAGTCCAATGTCTTGCGCGGTCGTGTGTTCAAGGAATCCGCAATGGCATCGAGCTCTTCCTGGCTATAGACCGACAGGTCCGTGCCCTTCGGCAGGTACTGCCGCAACAAACCGTTGGTATTTTCGTTAGAGCCTCGTTGCCACGGGCTATGGGGATCGGCGAAATAGATGGCCGTCCCGGTCCGTTGTGTGATCTCGGCATGCTGCATCATCTCCCTGCCCTGGTCGTAGGTCATGGAGAGCCGCAAGGCGCGTGGGACCTCGTTCAGCTTGTCGCTGAACCCGATGGCAGCGGCGGTGGCCGTCGTGCCGTCCAGTTTGGCCAGTATCACCAGGCGCGTGGTGCGCTCCACCAGCGTGCCGACAGCGGATCGGTTGTTGGCTCCCATGATCAGGTCACCTTCCCAGTGGCCGGGCATCAGGCGGTCTTCGATCTCGGGCGGCCGCATATGAATGCTAACCAGGTCCGGGATCTGGCCACGCCGGTCTTTACCCCGGCTGCGCGGCCGACGCTTGCCGTTGCCCTGCCGCAAGCAGGCGATGAGCTCTTTCTTGAGAGAGCCTCGGGGCATCACATAGAGCGCGTTGTAGATGGTCTCGTGGGAGACCTGGCGGCGATTATCATCAGGAAACATGAGTGACAGTGTGCTGGCGATCTGCTGCGGTGACCAGTACTGGCGCAGCAGATAGGCGACTAAATCGAATAGCTCGCTGCCGGGATGCAGCTTTGGTTGCTGACGTGGCCGGTGACGCGCCAACCGAGCTCTATAGCCTGCCAGGCTGGCATCGTAGCCTCTGCTGGCATCGACCGTATGGCGAGCAAGCTCCCGTGACACGGTACTTGGCGCGCGCCCCAAGTGAGCGGCGATGGCCCGGATCGAGTGGGTGGTTCGCATCATCATGATGGCGGCTCGGTCTTCAGCAGTGAGGTGGCGATAGCAATGAGGCATGGCAACACGATACCTGATGGGTCAGGTGTTGCACTTCGTCATTGAGACCGCCGGGTAATATTTATGATATTAAGGCTTTGGTTGCTCAATTTATACGGCTTACGATCAATAGGATTAAGAAAGTAGCATGAACAATTTTCTAATTGTTTATTGAAATATCCTTCGTTATTTACGCATTCTGCTGAGCTGTTCCATTTCCAATTCTTGTATTACGGAAAATGTTTCCATAAATTTGGTTGCACAACCCCCATAGTGAGTTACGGGTCTTCAGCTGAGCACAGTCTGCTGCAATAGGGGGCTTCTGTGATACCCCCTGGTTGCTGTCCACCCGACGCGGCTGATTCCGGGTGTGCTTCGTGGTGCCAAAGTCCCTAGAGGCTTATGCAAGACACCGAGGCAGGCTGCATAGGTAGTCCCTGTCGCCCGCCCTTCTCTTGGAGTAGTAACGGCATGCTTGAAGCCCCGCCCAAAACGGCGACGACGCGAAAAATTCGAGTTGAGTACCGCCATACCCCTTATAGGAATGGGAGGGGAAGAAAGGTACCCCTTCGCACACACCCTTTAAGGAGAAAAATATGCGTAACCTGAGCTATCCTGCAATTATTCGGACAAGCAAGTTAAGAAGCTGGGAGGCGGTCGGTTCAAGCGCAGCACATACATGGCGGACAATGCCCGTTGCTCATGCAAACCAGGGCAAAACCCACCTCAACGAAAATTGGCGAGACGTGAAAACGCCTGTCGAGTTGCGTCAAACGCTTGAAACACGTCTGCTTATCGCCGATCAGAAGTCTAAAACACCAGTATTAGCTATAGAGTATTTAATTACTGCTCCTCACGCGGCTTTTCAGGAAAATGGTGGGCCAGTGGAATGGCGCAATTATTTTGAGGATGCTCTGGCTTGGATAGAGGAGCGTCACGGGCGGGATAATGTAGTTGCAGTCAACATACAATTGGATGAAATTACGCCTCATATGGTTGCCTATGTGTGCCCCTTGGCTTATATGGAGGCAACGACACGAAAACGTTCTGTACTAGGTAAGAAAGATCCTCTGACCGGTCAGCAGCAACGAGAATTGCGTGAATATAAAGTACCTGAGCATATTGTATTAAGCGCTGATCACTACCTTGGTTCACGTGAGAAAATGATATTGATGCAGTCTGATTTCGCTGAAAAGGTGGGAAGCCGCCATGGTCTGCGTCGAGGTGTTGAGCGTAGTGCTCTTAAACATGTAGATTTGAAGCAGTATCATGATGCTGTGATGCGGGGGGGTAAAACTAGTTTAAAGATAGACCCTGATCTACTCCAACGCAAAGGAGGGTTGCTCTCAAGAGAGACTCCAGAGCAGGTGGCAGCACGGCTGGTAGAAGTGCTTCAAGCACAAGTTGCTCCTCTTGCTGCCCAGGCAGCAACTGCAGAACTAGATCGTCGCCGTGCCGAAGAGTGGAAGAAAACTGCTGAAAATGCACAGGCAGATCGTTATCGAGAGATTGAAAAACATCGCAAAACGCGACTGGAAAATGAGAAATTTATTGGTGGTCTCAGTCTCGCGGAGTTGGAAAAAGTTCGCCAATACCGATTAAAGTGTCTAGCGCAGCGAGAAGAAGAAAGGAAGAAGCTCCACGCCGAAAAACAGAAAATGCAGGCAAAGCACGTTAATAAGATCGTAGCTTCCGTACGGTATATGACAGCTGAGCAAGTTGTGGACCTGTCTGATAGCGAACGCCGTGCTCTATGGCAGGAGATGATCAAGCACGATGCACTTGAACCGGAGCTTGAGCGCCTCATGAGTAGTGGTTTATTCGAGCCTGACGGCGCACTTTGCAGAGTGCCTATGAAGCGGGAATCTGACGAAAACCTAAACTTGTTTCAGGTGACGCCAACTACCGCGAAAGATTTTGGAAGGTAAAATCAGTAGGTAAAAATATCCATCGAACTGCCCATGCCGGGATGCCCCGGTATGGGCATTCGATCTAAATGCATCATAACCTAGATTATGTTGCGCTTGGATTAAGGGGAGCGGTGCCGTGGGAATCGTTGAAAGGCCTTCAGCCGGGATTCCGTCTGTATCGGTTCATATTGGTGTAGAAGGGGTAGCTCAACCCTATCGGTTAGCCCCCGGTACCCAGAGCACGTCTTGGGAGCCATTGGAATTGGCCTTACGGGCTGAGACGAATAACAGGTCGGAGAGACGATTCATGTATCGCAAAGTTTCGAGATGGCTCGGCGCGCCTTCCACCAGCTTGCTTATAAGCCGTTCTGCCCTTCGGGCTATGGTGCGGGCCATATGTAAGTGAGCGGATAGCTGGGTGCCGCCAGGGAGGATGAACGAGCGCAAGCTCTCCAGATCTGCATTGAATTCGTCAATTCTCTTCTCGAGAAATTCAACCTGTGACGAGGTGACTCGCAAGGGGGGAAAGGGCGGGGCATATTGATCGGGCGTGCACAGATCAGCACCGACATCAAACAAATCGTTCTGGACCCTGGTTAGCAGGAGTTTCATGTCGCCCTTGGCATGGCACTGCGTCAAGCCAATGGCGGCGTTAGTTTCGTCCACCGTGCCGTAGGCTGCCACTCGCAAATCATGCTTTGCGACCCGGGTTCCATCACCAAGCCCAGTTTGTCCCTTATCGCCAGTGCGGGTATAGATCTTGTTGAGCTTTACCATTCCGATTTCTCCTGCGAGGGCTTTATTGCTTGGCATATTGGCCGAGTGTTCTAAGGATGTCGGCATAGGCTTCTGCCAGGCTCGTTGCATCGAGCAACTGAGGCTGATGCTCGAGCAGTTCGGAGACGCGACGTACGATCAGCGATTGAACGTGATAGTGGCGCCGCCGCCGCAGTGTTTCGCTGGCGTTGCGGTGCTCTGCCTGCCAGGCGAGGTGTTCACTGATGGCAGAATCCAGCTTGGCCAGCCCCTCTTCGTGCTGCTGGCTGACCTCGATCACCGGGGGGCGCCACGCTGCCTGAGAGCGCTGGACGATGCCACGGATTTCCAAGGCACTCTTCTTGGAGCCGGGCAGGTCGGCCTTGTTGATCACGTAAATATCGGCGAGTTCGAGCACCCCTGATTTCATCGCCTGGATGGCATCGCCGGCGTTGGGCTGCAGGACCATCACCAAGGTGTCCACTGAGTGGCGAATGGCGTGCTCGGCCTGGCCCACGCCTACTGTTTCTAGCAGCACTTCACGAAATCCGTAGATCTCTACGGTTTCCAGTAGATCCAGCACGTTGTCTGCCAGGCCGTCGTTGGAACTGCGGCTAGCCAGCGAGCGGATATAGAGTTCTGGTTCGTTGGCGATGGCGTCCATGCGGATACGGTCACCGAGAATCGAACCGCCGGTCAGTGGGCTGGTGGGGTCGATGCCGAGGATGGCGACGCCGCCCTGGTCGCGGCAGGCGGCCAACCGAAGCTTGGCAAGCCGACTGATCAGGGTGCTCTTGCCGGCGCCTGGTGCGCCGGTAAAACCGATACGTGCCGTCTGCATGGAAGGCTCGGGGCGCTGGGCACTGTGTGCCAGGCTTTCCGCCACCGACGCCTGGGCCAGGCGGGTCAGCTCGCGGCCGAGCGCGCGGCGCGAACGAGGGGCAAGACCACTCATGTCAGCCTCCGCTAGCGTTGTGCGAAACGTGACTCTGCCCATCCAGTTCCTCGAACTTCCCGGCATCTTCGTCGAGTAGCGGCGGGGGGCCGTAGTGGGTCGGCTGGCCCTGAAGCTTGATGGGGTTTCCCACCATGCGGATCTCGCCATGTGGCGTGGGCACCGAGACGACCATCTGCCGTGAGCGCGTCAACTCTGATTCCAGGGCATCCTCCAGGCTCTGGACCCCGGCCACGACCACACCGAGGGGGGCGAGTCGTTCGACCCAGCTGTCGGTGGAGCCCGTGGCCAGCACCGCCTGGACATCGGCGATCACCGCCTCGCGATTCGCGGTGCGTGCGGCCATCGTGGCGTAGCGCGTATCGGTGATCCAGGCTTCGCAACCGATCTCACGGCAGAAGTCGGCCCAGAAACCGTCGTGGGTGATGAACAGTGCCAAGTGGCCGTCCTGGGTAGGAAAGATCTGTGCCGGAACGATGTAGGGGTGGCCGCCGCCGGGGTAGCGCTGCGCCTTTTGCCCGGCGTTGAGGTAGCCCCCTGCCAGGTAGTTGAGCTGCGAGAGCATGGTGTCGTAGAGGGAAACGTCCACTTGGCCGCCCTTGCCCTCGACCAGCTTGGCGGTAAGCCCCAATGCGCCCATGATCCCGGCGGAGTTGTCGACCACGGAGTAGCCGGTCTTTACTGGCGGGCCATTCGGGTCACCGGTCATGGCCATGACGCCGGCCAAGGCTTGAATGACGTAGTCGTAGGCGGGCTTCTCGGCGAAAGGGCCCTCGAGGCCGAAGCCTGTCAGTGCCAGGCAGACGATCTTGTCGTTGTACTTGCGCAGGGCCTCATAGGTCAGCCCCAGCTTGCGGACAGCCGCGGGCCGCACATTGGTGAGCAGGGCGTGTGAATTTGCTGCCAGTTCGCCCAGGCGCTGTTGTCCTGCCTCGCTGGTCAGATCCAGGCTGATGCTGCGCTTGTTGCGGTTGAGGCTGGCAAAGTAGGCGTTGTGGGGGCCGATGAAGTGGGGGCCGATCTGGCGGCCGATGTCGCCTTTCCGGGGAGCCTCGATCTTGAGCACTTCAGCACCCAGGTCGGCAAGCAACATGCCGCAGTAGGGGCCTGCCAGCATATGGCTCACCTCGAGGATGCGGATACCGCTGAGCGGGCCTGAGGGGGTGGCGGTATGGCTCATGATAGCTCCCTCTCGATGGCACGTATGACCTCTTCCAGTGGCATGTCGGCGGTGAACACGCCGCATACCCCGGCTTCGATCAGGGCCGCGCGGTCTTTCTCGGGAATGGTGCCGCCCACGAAGATCTTGATGTCGCTGGCGTCGTACTCTTCCAGACAGCGCATGGTGTCGCTGACCAGCGCCATGTGGCTACCGGACAGCATGCTCAGTCCCACCACGTCCACGTCCTCATCCACCGCCACCTTGGCGATATATTCCGAGCTTTTTCGCAGCCCGGTGTAGATGACGTCGGCACCGGCGTCGCGAAGCGCCAGGGCGATCACCTTGGCGCCTACGTCATGGCCGTCCAGGCCGGGTTTGGCGATCAGAATTCTCTTTCCTTTCAAGCTCATGGGGTGTCTCCACTGGGGATGGGTGAGGGCCGGCTCACAGTCGGATGGGTTCCTGAAACTCGCCCCACTGCGATTTGAGCGTGGCGACCATCTCGCCCACCGTGGCATAGGCGTGGCAGCAGTCGATCAGGTAGGGCATGAGATTTTCGTCATCCTTCGCTGCGGCCCGTTCCAGGGCTTTCAGCGTCTGCTCCACCTTGGCCGAGTCGCGCTCGTCCAGGACGCGCCGATACTTCTCCTGCACTCGCTGCGCGGCCTGCGGGTCGACCTTGAACACCTCCCCGAAGTCGTCGCTCTGATCGTCACGGCGGAAGTAGTTTTGTCCGACGATGACGGTCTCTCCCTTGTCAACCTTCTGCTTGCGCTCATGGGCACGCTCGGCGATGCGCGCCTGCAGGTAGCCATCCTCGATTGCCTTCTCCACCCCGCCATACTCATCGATTTCTTCGATGACCCGTCGCGTTTCTTCTTCCATCTTGTCGGTGAGCCATTCCACATAGTGGCTGCCCCCCAGGGGGTCCACGATCTTCGAGATGCCGCTCTCGTAGGCGATGATCTGCTGGGTGCGCAGGGCAATCTCGGCGCTGAACTCGGTGGGGATCTGGAAGGCCTCGTCATAGGCGCAGGTGAAGACCGACTGTGCGCCGCCCAGGGTGGCTGCCAGCGTCTCGATGCCCACGCGCACGATGTTGTTGTAAGGCTGGGCGGCGGTCAGCGAGGAGCCGCCGCAGACCACCCCGAAGCGGAAGCGCTGCGCCTTGGGGTCGGTGATGCCGAAGCGCTCCTCCAGCAGGGCTGCCCAAAGGCGACGTGCCGCGCGGAACTTGCAGACTTCCTCGAAGAAATCCATGTGGAC
This sequence comes from Halomonas sp. MCCC 1A13316, assembly GCF_014931605.1. Taxonomy (NCBI): domain Bacteria; kingdom Pseudomonadati; phylum Pseudomonadota; class Gammaproteobacteria; order Oceanospirillales; family Halomonadaceae; genus Billgrantia; species Billgrantia diversa. The sequence continues at coordinate 1,050,484 of NZ_CP053382.1, forward strand.
GTAGAAGAAGAAGCTCAGCCGGTTGGCGAACTTGGCGGCATCGCCACCACGGCGCATCAGCTCCTCGACGTAGGCCAGGCCATTGGCCAGGGTATAGCCCAACTCCTCTACCGCGGTGGCGCCAGCGTCGCGCACGTGGGCGCCGGCGATGCTGATCGGGTTGAAACGCGGGGTCTCGCGGTTGGAGAACAGGATCGTGTCCGAGATCAGACGCATTGAGGGGCGTACCGGGAAGATCCAGGTGCCGCGGGCCACGTACTCCTTGAGAATGTCGTTCTGGATGGTGCCGGTGAGTTTTTCGCGCGGCACGCCCTGCTTGTCAGCCACCGCACAGTACATGGCATAGACGATGGCTGCGGTGCCGTTGATGGTGAAGGAGGTGGAAATACCGCCCAGGTCGATGCCATCGAAGAGGATTTCCGCTTCGGCGAGGTTGGATAACGAGACCCCTACCTTGCCCACTTCGGAGCGTGCCATGGGGTCGTTGGGATCGAAGCCGCACTGGGTGGGCAGGTCGAGGGCCACCGAGAGGCCGGTCTGGCCGCTTTCCAGCAGGAAGCGATAACGCTCGTTAGTGTCCTCTGCAGTGCCGAAGCCGGAGTACTGACGGAACGTCCATAGTCGCCCGCGGTAGCCGTTGGGAAAGATGCCGCGTGTGTAGGGTGGCTCGCCGGGGTTTCCCGGGTCGGGTTGGCGGAGCATGTCGGGAGTGATTCGCTCGGGAATCTCGATACCGGAGGCGGTATGCGGCGCAGGAATGGGGGGTGTGCGGTTTCCGGAATCGCTCATGGAGATTTCCTCGTATTCAGAATCTTGTCGGCGGCATCCCAGTGATCGTCATGTGTCCAGGTGGCGACGAGATGGCGGGTCTCGATCTCGGCCAGTTCTGCTTTCGACAGACCGTCGGTATGGCTCAGCGCAAGGGCCTTGAAGCCCCGCAGGACCTGAGGTGCCTGGGCGAGCATGGGCTTGGTGAACTGCTCGACACATTGCTCGAGCGTCTGACCCTCCTCGGCCACTTGGTCAATCAAGCCGATGCGCTGTGCGGCATGGGCGTCGAGTAGCTCGGATCGGGTCAGCAGGCGCAATGCCAGCGGTGCCGGGAGACGGCTCAACAGGCGAGCGCCGCCGCCCCAGGCGGTCGTGATGTTGAGCTTGCCCTGTATGAAGCCAATGCGGCTGGTGGGTGGGGCGATGATGAAATCGCAAGCCACGGCGAGTTCTGCGCCACCGCCAATGGCATCGCCATTGAGGGCGGCGATGACGGGAACCGGAAACTGGCTCACCGCATCGAGCGCGCGCCTTGCTTCGTGGCTCATGGTGGTGGCTTGCTCTTCGCTGCGTACCTGAGCGAGATCCCGCAGATCGCCACCGGCGGCGAAGCTCTTGTCACCGGCACCGGTCAGCACGACCACCTTCAACTCTGGGATTGCCGCCTGCTCAGTAAAGACGTCGGCGAGTTCATTGAGTACCGCCCGGGACAGGGCGTTGCGTTTCTCGGGACGATGGATAGTCACCCTCAGCAGAGGGCCTTGCGCGTCGACAAGAAGATGTTCGGCCATGGAGGCGCTCCGACGGAGGATGTTGGCGTTGTTTATTTCCGCATAATGAATAAACATACTTATATGTGAAATTATCTGTCAAGTTGAGGTATCCCCAGCAAGCCGATCCTCGGGACTGGGCACCGAGGTGAAAGGAGCCATGGCATGCCGAAGTTTCTCCCACCTGCAGCAACGCTTGACCAACCCCCGGCCTCTAGGTGGGAGGCTTGGATCGTGGTGGCGACTACCACTTGGGTGCAGGCCTTGACCAGTGCCGCCATGCTGCTGGTGCCCGTGTTGGCACCGCAGATCGCGGCCGATTTCGGCATCCCCACCGGCCTGGTGGGGATGCAGGTGAGTTTGCTGTATGGGATTGCCATGCTGGTGTCGTTGCAGGCAGGATCGCTGGCGCGGCGCCTCGGTGCCTGTCGCTCCAGTCAGGTGGCCATGGCCCTGGTAATGTTGGGCTGCGCGATGGCAGGGGGCGGCACGCCGGCCGCGCTGCTGCTTACCACATTGCTTCTCGGCGTTGCCTACGGCTTGACCAACCCCGCGGCGGCACAGCTTCTGGCGCGTTATACGCCGCTGCGCCATCGCAACCTGCTCTATTCGATCAAGCAGTCCGGTGTTCCGCTGGGTGGTGTGCTGTCGGGCTCCCTGGCGCCGTCACTTGCTCATGCCTGGAGCTGGCACGCCGCGTTTCTTGTCTTGAGCCTGGCCGCGCTGGTCACCGGTTTGGCATTGCAGCTGCGGCGCCGCGATTGGGACCGCGATCGCGCGCCCACCACGCTGCTGCGGGGCTCCGGCAGCCTCACCGTGCTCTATCGGCGTCCGCAGATACTGTGGCTCGGGATGGCTGGGTTCTGTCTGGCTGCAGCGCAGTTGTCACTGTTGAGCTTTACTGTGGCGTTCATGGTGGAAGAGCTACTGATTACCCTCGTCACGGCCGGGGTGATTATGTCGGTCGTTCACGCTTCTGGCGTGTTTGGCCGCGTTGGCTGGGGGATGCTGGCCGACCGATTGGGCCGGAGTGTTCCCGTGTTGTGCGGCCTGGCCGTTGCCATGTTGGTGTTGTTTGTCGCGGTCTCACTGCTGGGGCCAGACACCCCGGTCTGGCTGGTGATAGCGCTGCTGAGTGCCGCCGGGGGCACGGCGATTGGCTGGAACGGCGTTTACCTTTCGGAGGTAGCGCGGCGCAGCCCAAAGGCCGAGGTGAGTGAGGCTACCGCCGCGGTTCTGGTGCTGACCTACATGGGAGTGCTGACTGGGCCCGCGTTGTTCAGTGTCATCGTCTCGCTCGGTGGCAGCTATTCTGCCGGCTTCCTGCTTCCGATGCTGGCGTCGCTGCTGGCGCTGTTCTGTCTCAGGGCGTCCAGTCGCACCCAGGAGGTGCCGAGCGCTCACGGCATCGATAGGTAACGCCTATACGTACCGGAGCGTCGGTACAGCAACGGTTTATTCCACAGCAGCGTACGGGACACGGATACGGGGCGTTCCTTGGGTTTTCCCGTGTGGTACACGCAAGTCAGTTCGATTCATCCGGACAAATGTGGGCACGGTCGGGTCAACGCACCCATCGTGTGCGATGGCGTGACTATGAATCCGGGGGGCGCATTGTCGCTAACGGAGATGGTGACTTGCGCGTGCCGAAGCAATACGCCGACGAGGTGGTGGACCTTGCTATCGACCGTACCCAAAAGGAGGACGAAGCCATCGAGGCGATTGATTGCCAATGGCACCTCCCTTGGGGAGTTGAGTGGAGCGGCGGCAAGCTCTGCGGGGACCATCAACGAACTCGACCAAGTCTTTGATGATGGGGCCCTCCGAGGTGAGCCATTGATGACGGGAGGCGTTAGCCATGAAAACAATGCAGCCGGTGGCAGGGGAGCCTATCAAAGGCACCGATGTATTGGCTCATGGCCTGCCTGGTGGCACTGGGTGTGACGAGGGTGTTCTGCTAGCCGGGCGGTGCCAACCTGGAGGTTCTAACGCTCTGTCCCGTGAGGGACATCGGCGACCCCGAGGCCTCCGCCCATGCTGCCCGTATCGTGCATATCGATGTGGAAACCAACGAGATCGGTAAAACCAAGCCTGTATATATGGACATTACCGCCGACCCACCGCATGCACTCTGGCAACTGCTGGAGATTGCCATGCCGCTTGAAACCAGCGAGTGGCAAGGCTACCTGAAGCGGGTTGACCTCCAGTATCCGCTGGAGCCGATATTGAAAGAGGGTGTCATGACGGGGGCGTCGGTCATTGCCTGTCTGCCCGGTCACCTGCCATCCGACCTATTGTCACGACGGGTGTCGGCCAACAACAGATGTGGGCGATGCAGCACTGACAGGTATCAACGCCGCGTGGCTTTCAGTTCAGCTCTGGATTCGGCAGCATAGGATTCGAGTGGCCAGCCGGCATTGGCGCGAAGGTGGCATCGCCGTGTTCCACCATCATCGATATCGATAGCGAGGGGGGAAAGACAGCATGGACGATTCGTGAATGCCACGGGCCAAGTCAAAGCGAGGCCAGCCGGTCGCCATGTCGCATCAGGGCCTCGCGGTACCGCTCGTAGTGACGGGACATCCGCTCCATCGGCCCGGCAATTGCCAGCCCCAATGTTTCACCAAACACCGGTCGGGCGATGGCCATTGCCATCACGTCATCGACATTCTCGCCGCGAGTGACGAAGTAGCCGCGACGCTGGCCATTAAGGATATCATCTAGCAGTTGGTCGCGGTCAGTAATGGTGCTCGATGTCACGCTGGGCAAGGGAAGACGCTCCAACAGACTCTGCAACTGCACGCCGCTTTCCTCGCCGAGCATGGCCTTGCCGATGGCACTGGAGTGTAACGGTTTGGCGTCACCGGGACTCGCGGCATAGCGCACGGTATGGGTGCCTTCGATGATGTCGAGGTACACCACGCTGTGATCCTGGCGCTTTCCGAGAATCACGGTTTCACCGAGTTCGTCCCGAAGGTCCTGCAGCACGGGCGAGACACTCTCGAGCAGCGGGTCATGCGAGGCGATCGACTGGGCGACCTGCAGCAGCCGCTTAGTCGGGTAAACGCGCTTCTTTCGCTCCAATACGTAGACGTAACCCAGGGTCTGTAGTGTCTTGACCAGGGCGTGGCAGCTGCTGACCGGGGCATCGATGCGCTTGGCAAGATCCGTCAGCGAGAGAGGGGTCTGGGCTTTGGCGAAGGCTTCGAAGAGGCTCAGGGTACGGGCTGCCGTCTTGACGCTTTCGGGCCGGGAAGGGGCTTTCTGGCCAACGCCGGTACTGACGCTAGAGGCTTGCTTCATAGTGACTCGTCCATTGCTCTTGAGGCCCCGCCGATCCACAAGGGTACTTGATGCGCTAGGGTTTGCGAAATTCGGTCATGCGACTCTTTCATATTATTCGATTTGCTGAATAGTATTACGCATGGGTGAAAATCTGCTAGGTTTGTACCAAGCAGTAAAACGAGCCGGCAGCAGTTTGAGAGAGCTTGCGCTCCGGCAAACTTGACCCCCAGGGAAGGACGACATTTCCAAGCGAGCAAAGCCAACGCACCACGGACACGCCAAGAGGACAACAACAATGCCTATCATCAAGCATCGATTTTCGTTTAGCCTGAACGCCCTCACTTTCAGCGCTGCGGGTTTTCTTACGCTCGGTCTGGTGTCGCCGGACTCGGAAGCACAGGCCCGACTGGCCATGGGCGGCACCCACAGCGGCTCAGCCTTCTACTCCTACCAGGTAGCCGTGGTATCCGATTGGAACGACAACGTTGACGGCGTCAACATGAGCATCCAGGAGCTGGGAGGTGCCTCGGCATCGACCCAAGGGCTGCTACGCGGCGAAGTCGACATGGGCATCGCGGTTACATCTTCCGATCACCAGGCCATGCAGGGCGAGGGTGAGTATGGCTCGCCGGCAGAGAACCTGCGCACCCTGTATTTTTTCGCACCGCTGCCGCTGAACTGGGTCGTTTCGGCCGATACAGACATTCATTCGCTGGAGGACCTGGAAGGCCAGGATTTTAACTCCGGTGGCCGGGGCACCGCGACCGAAGGACAGACCGAGACGGTGCTCGAGATTCTGGGTATCGAACCCGAGTACTATCGCGCCGGGGCCAGCGATGCGCTGGATGCCTACCAGAACCGGCGTCTTGATGCCTTCGTCAAGGCCGGCTTGCATCCCGATGGTTACATTCAACAGGCGCATTCATCACGCCCTGTGCGGTTGCTTTCGATGTCTCAGGAGCAGGCGGAGCAAGTCGCAGATGCACGCCCCTACTTTAGCGTCGGTGAAATCGATGCCCAAGATCATTACGGCGAGCAGCAAAGCCCCTTGGTGACCATTCAGACTGGCATTGGTATCAACACCACCAGCGAGTTGGACGAGGAGACCGCCTACGGCATCGTTGCGCAAGCGTTCTCCGAGGCTGGCATCCAGGCGGCTGCCGATGGTTATGCGCCGGCTGCTGCTATCGACCCGGTGCAGCTGACGCTCAATGCGAGCGTGGCGCCGCTACATGCAGGCGTGGTGCGCTATCTCGAGGAACAGGGCCACGACGTTCCAGAGCGTTTGATTCCGCCCGAATATGCCGAGTAACTACCGACTTGGCGAATATTTCTACGTCGCATGGTAGGCGGAGTAGGGCCTGGGGCTCTGCTCCGCTTGTCGATAGTGAGTTCGGGATGTCGGGGCTTCTTCTATGAGTTCAGATGAGCGCATCACACATTTACGCCGCTTCAGCGGAGTGGCAGGCTGGATTGTCGGAAGCCTGGCATTGGCATGGATTCTGTTTCACGTCGTGACGGCTGGTGTGGGCACGCTTCCTAATTATCAGCAGCGTGCTGTCCATCTGGGCGGAGCGCTGTTCTTCGTGTTTCTGCTCTACCAGGGGCGCCCCCGTTTTCCGCGCCTGCAACTGTTCCTCCTCGACCTGCCTTGTGCCTGTGCCTGCGTTGTGCTGTTAGGTTACGTGTTCGTCAATTATGACGCTATCGTCATGAGCAACTGGTACGTGAACGAAGCGATAGAGAAGGTCTTTGGTGTGTCGTTGTTCTTACTGCTACTTGAGGCGGTACGGCGGACCCTGGGTTGGATGTTTGTCGGGCTGATCACGCTATTTTGCTGTTATGCCTACTTTGGGCCCTATCTTCCGGACCCGTTCGGGCACAGAGGCCTTTCACTCGAGCGGATGATTTACGTTTTCTATCTGGGCAACAACGGGGTGCTGGGCACGCTTATGGGGATTTCTGCCACAGTGGTGGCACTGTTCCTAATTCTGGGGGCGTTGCTCAACGTCAGTGGGGCAGGCGATACCTTCATTCGCATTGCCATGCGCCTGGGGGGGCGTTTACGTGGCGGGGCGGGCATGGTGGCGGTTATCGGTAGCGCCTTCATGGGCATGATCAACGGCAGTACGGTGGCGAACGTGACCAGTACCGGCGTACTGACCATCCCACTGATGCGACGGCTGGGTTTTAATCGCAACCTGGCTGGCTCTATCGAGGCTGTCGCTTCCACTGGCGGACAGATCATGCCGCCCATCATGGGCCCCGGCGCCTTCTTGATGGCGGAGTTGCTGGGAATCCCCTATCTGGAGGTGGTCAAGGCTGCCCTAGTGCCGTCGGTGCTGTTCTTTACTGCGTTGCTACTGGGGGTCTATCTGATGGCCCGTCGCTACGGGCTGGAGGCGCTGCCGCCGCAACTGATCCCCACACGCAGGAAGGCCTTCGAGCCATGGGCCATGGCCAACCTGCTGATACCGATCATGGTGTTATTGTTTTTCATTTTGCAGCATTACACCATTCAGACGGCGGTGTTCTGGTCGCTGATGTCGATCCTCTTCATAATGACCATCAGCTCGCTGCTGCCGCAACGTCAGAGAGTTACCGAAGTCAGCGATCGCTCGCGTGATCTGGCAGGGCTCGAGGCGCCGTCGCCACGGCCAAAGGAAGCATCGGTGCAAGGACGCGTGGCCGAGTTACTTCGTGCCACCTATGATGGGCTTTACAGTGCCTCGCTCAGCGTGGTTTACATTGCTATGATTATCGCTGCCGCTCAGGTGATGGTTTCGGTGATCAACCTGACGGGGCTTGGGGTTACGCTGTCGCAGGTAATTCTCTCTATAGGCGGCGATTATCTGATCGTCTCGCTGCTGCTGACCATGGCGTTGGCCATCGTGCTCGGCATGGGAATGCCGACCCCGGCGGCTTACGCGGTGGGAGCCGCGGTGCTGGCTCCGCCCTTGTTGAATCTAGGCTTCGATCGCCTTCCGTCTCACCTTTTCCTGTACTTCTTCGCCAGCGTTTCGGCGATCACCCCGCCGGTGGCGGCAGGGATTTTCGCCGCTATAGCGATCAGCGGAGGAACCTTCCTCGGCACTGCTCGCTATGCGCTGACGTTGGCCTGCAGCCTTTTCCTGCTGCCGTTCCTGTTCATTCTCAACCCTGAACTAACCCTGGCCGGTGATCCATTGACTATTGTGCTTGCCGTGCTCAGCGCGATGGTGGGCATCGGTTTCCTGTCGGTGGCAGCCATTGGCCAACTGGGGGAGAGCATGAGATTGCTGCCTCGGCTCATGGTAGGCGCCGGGGCTATCGTCATGGTCACCCCCGGCCTGTGGTTTGACATGGTCGGCATGGTGGGCTTGCTGGCAGGGCTGTGGCTTCATCGCGTGTGGTTCAGTGCAGGCTGCTTCAATAAAAGCCCCAATGCTCGAAAGCGTACAGGTATGACCCGATAGGCGCAGCCTAGGTAGCTGGGTTGGAAGAGTGACGGAGACAGCCCTGTTATCAGCGGGGCTGTCTTTTTCTGTGATGCATGAGTTTGCATTCTGCTGCGCTAACGAGCCTTGGTCCTGGCGGTTTTCGTAATGGCTCTCGCACACTCCATCAACGGCGGACCTAGTTGGCTTAATGCATCTTGGAGGGTCCAGCGGCTGGTCGGTGTCGTGATATGAACGGCAGCAACAGGCATACCCGCAGCATTTAACACCGGTGCGGCGATGTTCAGGTCGCCAAGAAAGAATTCGGCATTATTCCAAGCCACACCGTGTGTCTTGCACTCCTGAATGATCTGCACTAGCTCGTCGACATCTGTCACCGTATCGGGTGTATGCTTCACCAGTTCGGTGCTTGCCAGGTAATCGCGAACCATTGTTTCAGGCAAAGCCGACAAGTATGCACGCCCTGATGCCGTGCAATACATGGGCAAGCTGCTGCCGATGGGCATGTGGATGGGGATGTAGTGGCGGCTGGTGAATCGTGCAACGTATACCATGTCATTACCACTGGGCTCGGTAAGAGACACCGTTTCCATGCATCGGTTGCTGAGATCCGATAGGTAGGGATTGGCGCAGTCCACCAACAGGTCGGCTTCGAGGTATTGTGCAGCGACTGTCATAATCTTGATACCGATGCGGTACTTACGGGTGCCGGGCACACGCTCCAGGTAGCCAAGCTCCTGCAGGGTATGAGTAATCCGCTGTACCGACCCCATGCTCATACCGCTAAGTTCAGCCAGCTCAGACAGGCTCATCTGGCTATGGTGCGCATTGAACAACCCGAGAAGGCTGAATGCCTTCTCTATGGATTGATTGAATAGCGCCGAGCGACTTGCATCCCGTTCTGTTGTTGTCATGTCGCGATTTCCTTTGACTATCGTTCCAGCCAGTCCTTGACCCGATAGTAGTTTACGACGCTTCCGACGTAGAACCGCTGGAGCCCATGCAGCGGAATCTGCCTAACTGTGCTGATGGGGAAGGGCAGGTGATCTTGCAGCGAGTCGCTTCCCAGGTATTCACCAACAAGCTTGCCCAGATGGGTTCCCATCCCCACGCCACGACCGTTATACCCCAGCGCCACCGTGAGCCCAGGCGCTGGCTGGTGGACATGCGGGATGGCGTCGCGTGTGAGCGCCACGCGACCCGCCCAACGATATTCGATCTCGACCCCTCTCAACGCCGGATAGAGCTTATGGATGGCCCGTTCCAGATGACGAAAGTCCTGTGCTCCTTTGGGGTCATGGAATGGCCCACGGCCGCCCATTAGGAATCGGCCCGAACTGTCGCGACGAAAATATAGCAATAGCTTGCGAGCGTCTGAGGCTACTTCACCTTCTGGCAGAATATTCTTTCCTTCTGCCTCGGTCAGCGGCCGGGTCGCTATCTGGAAGCTGTTGGCAGCAATCAGGCTCTTCTCCAACCCTTTCTGCAAACCACCCGTATACCCGTTGGTGCATATAAGCACCTGGTCGGCCTCCACCTTCCCTCGGTTGGATAGCGTAACCTGCCACCTGCCCGCCTCACGGTTGATGGATTCAACCGCAGAGTGCTCGTAGAGCTTGGCGCCAGCATGTTCCGCAGCACTGGCCAGCCCACGTGCATAGGCTAGGGGGTTCAACCCGCCAGCCCGCGGATCAAGCCAACCGCCGAGATAAGCTTCAGAGCCCAAGCGCCGAGAGCACTCGGCGCGATCGAGCCACTTTACCTCTACCCCCCGGGCAGCCCACTGCTGGGCTCGCGACTGGGTCACTTTCAAGGCAGTATGCGTCGCTGCAGGCTGGATCCAGCCATTACGGGTGGCCTCACAGCGTATGTCGTGTCGCTTGATCAAATCGAAGACAACGTCACTATTGCGTCCGCTGATGTCAATCATCCGCTCCCCGAGATCTCGACCATAACGAGCGATTAGCTCATCCGGATCATATTTCAGTCCCGGTATCACTTGGCCACCATTTCGGCCTGACGCACCCCAACCAACAGAGCAAGCATCGACGAGCGTTGCGTCGATCCCCCGTTCTGCGAGTGCCAGCGCAGCAGACAAGCCTGTGAATCCGCCGCCGACCACCAGTACGTCAGTTCGTTGTTGCCCCTCCAAGGGAGGGCGAGGAGGGGGCGGTTGTGCCGTATCGGCCCACAGCGAAGGCGGCATGTTGGTATCAGTCATTAATCGAATCCTTCCGTTCTTGCGCTGTGTCAGTGATTGAGTACACGCCTCAGGAAATCCTGCGTGCGCTCATGTTGTGGCGTGCTGAGAACTGTCGAAGCAGCCCCCTCCTCGACAATCTGTCCGCCATACAGGAAGCACACTCGGTCAGCGACCTCTCGGGCAAAGCTCATCTCATGGGTGACTACGACCATGGTCATGCCTTCTTCGGCAAGGTCGCGCATGACCTTAAGCACGTCACCCACCAGCTCAGGGTCCAGGGCTGAGGTTGGTTCATCGAAGAGAATCGCATCAGGTCTCATCGCCAAGGCACGAGCGATGGCCACGCGCTGTTGCTGCCCCCCGGAAAGTGACTGGGGGTAGGCGTCTATCTTGTCGCCAAGACCAACTTTTTCGAGTAGCTCGATGGCGTGCAGACGGGCTTGTTGGCGGGGTTCGTGCTTGACGTAGACAGGACCCTCCATAACGTTCTCCACTACTGAGCGATGGGGGAACAGGTTGAAACGTTGGAAAACCATTCCGACTTTCGTCCGCAGTTCGTTGATGTCCTTCTGATCCGTATTCACGCGGCGGCCGTTGATGGTTATTTCGCCATCGTCATAGCTTTCCAACCCATTGACGCAGCGAAGCACGGTGGATTTCCCTGAACCCGATGGGCCAATCAAGCAGACTACCTCGCCAGGTTGTACCTCTAGGCTGACGCCCTTGAGCACTTCTGTGTCACCGAAAGACTTGTGGATGTTGTCGATGATTATCACTTGCCGCCTCCCTTGGCTGACTTGCCGAAATAACGCTCCAGGCGGTTAACCCCGAATATCAGCGGCAGGCTGAGGGCCAAGTACATCAGCGCCAACATGGTATAGACCGTAGTGTTCTGGAAGGTGGAGGCGGCAATCAGCTGTCCGGCACGCGTCATTTCAGCGACCGTGATGGTGGACGCCAGGGAAGAGTCCTTGAGGATCATCACCGAGGTGTTTCCGTAGGGCGGCAGAGTGATGCGGATGGCCTGAGGCAGGATGACCCGACGCATGATCAGGCGGCTCTTCATGCCGATCGATTTAGCTGCCTCTATCTGTCCTGAATCAATCGCTTCGATACCGGCGCGAAAATTTTCCGCCTGGTAGGCGCTATAGGCGATGCCCAGCCCAATGATGCTCGCCTGGAAGGCGCTTAGCTGGATGCCAAGCTCGGGTATCACGAAATAAATATAGAAAAGCTGCACAATGATGGGCAGGCCACGGATCACATTGATGATGGTACCTGCTGTCACTGCGAACACGCGGATTGGCGAAAGCTTCATGAGGGCCAGCAAAAGTCCCAGAACGGAACTGAGTATTAGTGCGCCAATCGTAATCTGAACAGTGACAACTGCGCCCTTGAGCAGAATAGGGAAGAACGCTGCGACGTCAGAGAACTCCATAAGATGCCTTCTGGTAGCCATGCGCTCACCGTGCGCGGCATCGCAGTGCGGCCGCTTCAGAGAGCGTCTCGTCAGGGGAAGTGGAAGGGCGCCGGTCAGGGCCGGCGCAGGAGCTTTTTAGTTACAGGCCCCATTCATCGAAGATGGCGTCCAGGGTGCCATCTCCCTTCAGCTTGGCCAGAGAGGCATTAACCTGATCCAACAGCTCGGTATTGTCCTGAGCGACAGCCAGGCCGATATGGCCAACCATCTGCTGGTCATAATCCTCGGCGAGCTTCAGATCGGAAAAGCGACCTTGGTTGAGCTGATAGCTCATGATCGGCGCATCACCCACTCCGGCCACAATCCGCCCAAGCGAGACATCACGCATCATGTCGGCAAGAGTGTCGTAGTTGCGGATCTCGGGGAAGAGGCCCGTTTCCTCAAGCTGACGAACATAGGTCGTTCCCACCTGAGCGCCAATCACCTGACCCTCAAGGTCTTCCAGGTTCGTTATGTCGCCTGAAAAATCGTCTTTGATGATGACGCCTTCCCCATAGGGGTAGATATCATCGCTAAATGCGACTACTTCGGCGCGTTTTGGCGTCTTGAGCATGGCAGCCGAGATGATATCGATCTTTCCGGACGTCAAGGAGGGGATCAGAGCATTGAATGGTGATTCCTGGACAGTGACCTCGTAGCCCATGTCCTCACCGACCGCATTGATCACATCGACCATGGCGCCGGTAATTTCATTGGTCTGCACATCCAGAAAAGTAAAGGGGATGCCGCTGGGTGTGCCGCCGGCGCGGAGAGTTTCCTGAGCTTGCGCGGTGGTGATTCCGCTTATCGCCAAGGTGAGGCCCAGCAATCCCGGTAACAAGAGTTGCTTGGCCCTTTTGGCAGAGCGGCGGGCAAGGACGTTCGGCTGAGCTGAAGAATCGGTGAAAGTCATGGGGCACCTTGTCTAGGTCTTGGATTGTTATCGACAGGTTGTGCATGAGGCACACCTAGACCCTAGACGAGTTCATTTTTATCGGCAAGAGTTAATTGTTATCGCTATGCGATAAAAATAGGTTCCCCAGAGCTTGGGGTTAAGCTCGGTGTGGCGAATAGATAGCGGAGGGCTCCTGGTGACAGGCCGCTGGCTCAGTCGCGAGGCGACTACCATCTTTTCATAGCAAGAATTCGAGAAATTCCAGAATTATTACCTGGCGGTCTCAAGTTCCAAGCGCAACACTATTGAAGGGTGCCCGGTCCAGCGACCGATTTCTTGAGCACCTCGGAATAGACTTCCAGAGGCGTTCGCCAGTCCAATGTCTTGCGCGGTCGTGTGTTCAAGGAATCCGCAATGGCATCGAGCTCTTCCTGGCTATAGACCGACAGGTCCGTGCCCTTCGGCAGGTACTGCCGCAACAAACCGTTGGTATTTTCGTTAGAGCCTCGTTGCCACGGGCTATGGGGATCGGCGAAATAGATGGCCGTCCCGGTCCGTTGTGTGATCTCGGCATGCTGCATCATCTCCCTGCCCTGGTCGTAGGTCATGGAGAGCCGCAAGGCGCGTGGGACCTCGTTCAGCTTGTCGCTGAACCCGATGGCAGCGGCGGTGGCCGTCGTGCCGTCCAGTTTGGCCAGTATCACCAGGCGCGTGGTGCGCTCCACCAGCGTGCCGACAGCGGATCGGTTGTTGGCTCCCATGATCAGGTCACCTTCCCAGTGGCCGGGCATCAGGCGGTCTTCGATCTCGGGCGGCCGCATATGAATGCTAACCAGGTCCGGGATCTGGCCACGCCGGTCTTTACCCCGGCTGCGCGGCCGACGCTTGCCGTTGCCCTGCCGCAAGCAGGCGATGAGCTCTTTCTTGAGAGAGCCTCGGGGCATCACATAGAGCGCGTTGTAGATGGTCTCGTGGGAGACCTGGCGGCGATTATCATCAGGAAACATGAGTGACAGTGTGCTGGCGATCTGCTGCGGTGACCAGTACTGGCGCAGCAGATAGGCGACTAAATCGAATAGCTCGCTGCCGGGATGCAGCTTTGGTTGCTGACGTGGCCGGTGACGCGCCAACCGAGCTCTATAGCCTGCCAGGCTGGCATCGTAGCCTCTGCTGGCATCGACCGTATGGCGAGCAAGCTCCCGTGACACGGTACTTGGCGCGCGCCCCAAGTGAGCGGCGATGGCCCGGATCGAGTGGGTGGTTCGCATCATCATGATGGCGGCTCGGTCTTCAGCAGTGAGGTGGCGATAGCAATGAGGCATGGCAACACGATACCTGATGGGTCAGGTGTTGCACTTCGTCATTGAGACCGCCCCTCCTTGGTTTAGGTAATGAAGGTGGGTTATAGCTTAAGTTGAGGTGTGGTTGCTGATAAGGTGAAGTGTGACGGTATTTACCTGACAGTCGGCCGCTGAAAAGCAGAGTGGCCATAGTGCTCCCCGTGGGTTATAGAACGAGTGTCTGACGCTCGGCTGTAACACCATGAGGAAACGACTATGACCACCGAAGAAAAGGTAGCACGTCGCAAGCTCAGTCTCCTAGAACTGGCCAAGGATCTGCAGAACGTCAGCAAGGCCTGCAAGGTCATGGGCTACTCCCGGCAGCAGTTCTATGAGATCCGTCGCAACTATCAAACCTTCGGCTCTGAAGGGCTGATCGACAAGCTCCCCGGGCCACGGGGACCACACCCCAATCGCGTCAGCGAAGAGATCGAAACGGCTATCCTCGAGCACAGCCTGGCCTTCCCCACTCACGGTCCGGTTCGTGTCGCGCAAGAACTGGCGCTACGTGGCATTCAGGTCAGCTCTACGGGCGTCAGAGGCGTCTGGGGACGCCATGACTTGCTGACCCGTCATGAACGCCTTCTGCGGCTCGAGAGGGCCACACGCGAGCAGAAGATCGAGCTGACCGAAGATCAAGTCCGCCACCTGGAGCGGTTCAGCCCTGAGTTTCGTGAACGGCATATCGAAGTCCATCACACCGGCGAGCTGGTCGCTGTCGACACCTTCTTCGTCGGTACGCTCAAGGGGGTTGGCAAGGTCTATCTCCAGTCCGTCATCGACTGCTTCAGCCGCTACGCCTGGGGCCGCCTCTACACCAGCAAACTGCCCATCACGGCCGTGCATGTGCTCAATAATGACGTGCTGCCCTTCTTCGAGGCTCACAACGCCAAAGTCAGCACGGTACTCAGCGACAACGGCCGCGAGTTCTGCGGCCGTAAGGATCAGCATCCGTATGAGCTGTTCCTTCAGCTCGAAGAAATCGAGCACCGCACCACCAAGGTTCGCCGACCGCAGAGCAACGGCTTCGTCGAGCGGTTGCACCGCACCCTGCTGGACGAGCACTTTCGCATCCAGGGGCGCACCAAGTGGTACGAAGCCCTGGAAGAAATGCAGCAGGACCTGGACGACTATCTGGCCACCTACAACACGAAACGGCCGCATCAAGGCCGCAACATGAAGGGGGCGACGCCCTATGCCGTGTTCAAGAAAGGGCTCCCCAAAGAGACGAAGAAGGAACCCAGGAAAACGGCAGAAAACACTGCTTAACTATAGGGAGCCCATGGGGGCATGTGTCAGGTGAATACCATCACTGTACAGATAAGGTGTTGAGTCCCGAATGGGAGTTTTTCGGGACTCTACTAAAGCTATTTCTCCGGCATAGCAATGTCTTTTTCTACAATATCTCCGTTAACCAGTATCGGTCTGTCATCTAGGAAAAGAGAACAGTTTCTCATTGGAATGTCTAAGTGACACGCAGTGTCATTTGTTCCGCCAAGTTCGCTGTTTGGCCCTGTTGAAAACATGACATTGCCATAAAAACTTCTGGGCTCCATACCCATCCCGCCAGGGAATTCTCCTGGAACCATTCTATGCCATTTGGCATCTCGGTTCATTCCCCAGCCGACGTGACTCATACCAAAGCCACGTTCATCATTGAAATCCCTCATATACGATTTAACGATATCGGCATCAAGTCCTCCACGAATATCAGTGATCCACCCTTTTTCTATCGTGTAGGTGATCGGTTCGCGGACATAGATATTTTGTGGCAGTAGGACGTCACCGGGAGCAACGACGATCTGACCATCAACTCCGTCGTCGTCCCCGCCTGTAAAAACAAACCCTGACGGCCAATGATCCCATCGTCCCGGCTCGTCTGTGCAGGCGTACTCTGTGACAGTAGGGTAAGTGTTTAGTTTGTATGTGACATCCGTGCCATGAGCCGATGTGATACGCATCACCTTTGCTTTAGAAAGAAGCTCGCCGGCTATCTCGACCTTCTCCTTTAGCTCTGGGTTAGGAAGCATTCTGGCCAAAAGCTCCGGGGGCTCTACGACAGTGAGTATGCGCGTCCCAGCTGCCTGTATGGCCATTTGCTCTGGGGAAAAAAGAAGGAAAATACAGTCTATCAGCATGTCGCATTGTTTCAATGCGTCAACTGCCTCAGGCATGGTTGATAAGCTATTGACGCCGACATTCCAGCCTCCAGTAGGTAGTGGCGCTGGCAGGCGCATGTGATACATTTTAGCTCCAAGCCTCTGTCCTGCCGCCATAAATGCGTCAGCGTATTCGATTCTTTCATTTCCCTGCGTTAGTACGATCACTTTTTCGCCTTCATGAACGCCTGACATTTTTAGCTGATGAAGGCAAATTTCTGCAAAGCTCGCCTGGTCCATGATCTTCTCTCCGTTTCACGTAGATGGGTGAGTTAAAGGGTTGGATGTGTCGTGCGAATCTGGATTGAATGAGAGTTCTTTTGGTACATCCGCCTTTGGTAGTTGTGCGTTTTAAGACAGGGGGGCGATTTCGCCCCCCCCTGTCGAGCGCTAATTGCTCTATTGGTTTGACATGGTGTCCGTGTTGCTACTGGACTTTACTCTGAAGTGATGAAGGAAGTTCTATATCGCTTTCCTTCGGCTTCTGTGATTTTTTTGAAAGCTCTTCCTTGATAGCTTCCATAAATCTATCGGCAGAAGTTTGGCATGGTTGGGTAGCAAGACTTACGCCAACGAAAAGTACGCTAGAGACGATGATTCCCCATATCCCAGCGGGGAGTCCCAGGAAGGAGTTGCCGGTGGCGTAGACGAACAGTACGAAGGCGCCGGTGCCCAGCACGCTCACCAGAGCGCCGGCGGCAGTACCGCGTTTCCAATAGAAGGCACCGATGATCGCCGGCACCATGGCCACCAGTCCGGAGGAGGCTGCCACCGACAGTACCGCGATCAGGTCGAGCTGTAGCTCGGCGAAGCCCAGCGCCATGAGCGCGATTACCGGAATGACGATCTTGCCGACCAGCAGCTGACGCTTCTCGCTGGTACCCGGTTTGACATTGGCATAGACGTCACGCGCCAGCATCGAGGAGAGGGTCAGCATGATCGAGTCGATGGTGGAGACCGCTGCGGCCATGATCCCGATCATCACGATAACGCCCAGCACCGGCGGCACGAACTCGGACGCCAGCAGCGATGGCGTGGCCAGGTCAGCGCTTTCCAGGCCCGGGAAGGCGGCCAAGGCCGAGAAGCCCCAGAGGACCGACACCAGGGTGTAGATGAAGCCGAAGACCAGGAAGCCGATCAGCATCTGCCGCATGGAACGCAGCGAGGAAGGCATGAACAGGCGCTGGCTGACCTGGGGATTGGAGAGACTGAAGAAGAACCAAGGGATGGTCAGGCCGAGGAAGGTGATGAAGCTGAACAGGCCGGAGCCCGGTACCGTCAGCGACTGGGGATGCTCGGTGGCCAGGGTATCGAACAGAGCGGCGAAGCCGCCGAGGCCTTGGATGACCAGGAAGGCGACCAGTGTCGAGGCGACGATCATCATGATTGCCTGTAGCGAGTCGGTCCACATGACCGAGCGAATGCCTGCCACATAGGAGAAGAAAATCGCAATCGCCGTGGCCAGCATCACGCCGGTGGTGAAGGGAATAGCGCCGTTGGTGGTGCCTTGCAACAGGTAGCCGACCCCCGCCAGTTGCACTGCCGCATAGGGAATCAGGAAGATGCAGCTGGCGACCGACACTGCCATGGCGACCCGCTTGCTGTTGTAGCGGTGCCCCAACATCTCGCTCGGGGTCACGAAGTTGAACTTCTTGCCGACGGCCCAGAACTTCGGCCCGAAGATGGCCACCAGCGAGACACCCGCAAAGTAGATGATCTCGAAGCCTAGGGCGCCAACGCCACCGGCGTAGGTGAGCCCGGCGAGCCCCACCATCATGAAGGCACTGTAGGTCGTCGCACTATAGCTCAACGCCGACACGAAGCCGTTCATCTGCCGGTTACCCAGGAAGTAGCCCGACATGCTCTCCGACTTGCCTTGGCGCGATAGGATGGCAATGCCGATGGCAATCAAGAGATAGATGGCTATCGACCACCAGATCAGTGACTCAGTCATTGCTGTGCTCCTCGAAGTCCTTGGTGATGAAGAGGTTCAGAGCGATGACCGCGAGACCGGCAATCGACCAGAACAGGAAGCTGCCATACCATGCCTGCACATCGGTCAACAGCGTGTAGGGAACCAGGTAGCAGAGCAGGACAACTGCCCAGACCAGCCATATCCACTTACTTCTTTTCATGATCAACCTCGTCTTGTTGTTGCGTCAGGGGTGGGGGAAGGGTTGTTGTTATGCTGGCGAATCGTCGTCACGCGCGACTCGATGTTTCGCCAGGGGGCTTGGTCGGGCGCAAAGCGCGCCCGTAGATAGGCCGTCAGGGTGACGACCTGGGAGTCGCTAAAATTGTCGGCGAAACCGGGCATATTGCCGAGACCGGGTACATGGTCGGCATGTACGCCACCTAGGATCGACTGGATGACGTTGTCGGGATGCTGGCTATGTAGGTTGGTATTCAATGCTAATGTGGTCTGGGCGCTGGTGAAGGAAGGCGCACCACTCTCCATATGACAACTGGCGCAGGCCCCTTCGAACAGGCGTTCTCCCTCCTCCATGCCGGCGAGGCTGCGCTGAGCCGTTACGATGCGCGCCGCAGCGTCGGCTCGTACGGTCTCGCTATCGCCCGCCGGTGCGTCCATCTGGACCGCCACAAAGTGAGCCAGGGCGCGTACGTCATACTCGGGTAGCTCGCCCAGGCCGGCCACCACCGGTGCCATGGGACCCGAGGCCGCTCCATGCAGTGGCGACGCGCCGTGGCGTAAGTAGTCGTAGAGGGAAGCCTCGCTCCAGGGAATCGGCGAGCTTGATAGCCGATTGAGCGGCGGCGCCTCCCAGCCGTCCACCATGGCACCGGCCAGGCTGTGCTCTCCCTTCCGCTCGGCCCCCATGGCGTTGCGCGGCGTGTGACAGGCGCTGCAGTGCCCCAGGCCTTCGGCGAGGTAGGCGCCACGATTGTAGAGGTCGCTCTGGCCAGGATCGGCCTCGAAGGGCCTGGGGTCGTGATAGAGTGCGTTCCAGCCGGCCATCAATGGTCGGAAATTGTACGGAAAGCTCAGCGCATTGGCCGGTGTCTCGGCGCTCACTGCGGGCTGCGCCATCAGGTAGGCATACAGCGCCTGCATGTCCGCATCGCTGATCTTGGCGAAGGCCGTGTAAGGGAAGGCCGGATAAAGATGCTTGCCATCGCGGCTGATGCCGTGACGCATGGCGCGTTCGAAGGCCGCATAGGACCACTGGCCAATCCCTGTCCCCTCGTCGGGCGTGAGGTTGGTGCTGTAGAGGATCCCGAAGGGTGTCTCGAAGGCGCGCCCACCGGCATTCTCCCGACCTCCCTCGGCGGTGTGGCAGGCCGCACAGTCGCCGGCTGCGGCCACCAGGCGTCCACGTTCGATGGTCGCGGCGGAATAAAGGTTGGCCGAGGGGCGGTTAATCGGTGCGATCGCCCCCTTCCAGGGCCAGGCCATGACCGCCGTACCGGCAACAGCGGTCAGGGCCGCCACCTTGAGCCAGTGGCGTCCGGGGCGCCGGGTCGGTCTGCCGGCTGCCTCTTCCTGCAAGGGATTGGCCTGGTCGTGGAGAGCCTGACGTACGCGGCCGGCGGTGAAGGGTGGTTGGCGGAAGCGGACGCCGGTGGCATCGAACAGGGCATTGGCGATCACCGCCACGCCGGGTGCAAGATTTACGTCGTCGAGCGGCTGCGGCAGCGAAGTCGTCGCCTCGCCGTCTGCGCTCTCCTTGGTTGGCATGTCGGTACGGGTCGCCAGAACACCGACAGGCGTCGGGTCGACATTCTGTGCGTCCTCGCTGCCATCGCCCCATTCATCGAAGGCCGGGTCGCGTCCCAGCAGCGGGCGAGCGCTACCCAGGACCCGGGTTTGCAGTGTCTGTTGCAGGCGATCCGTATCTACCTCGGGGCCGGCGTCCTGGCCAACCACCAGCCGAGTCAGGGTCACGTCGCCGGTGATACCGTTGACCTCCACGTCGGCGATCCAGGCCGAGCGCACACCTTCTGGGATGCGTTGATGCCGGTCGGGCAACTGTGAATAGGCGAAGCCGCGACCGCGCAGGCGATCCGGCGATGTGGAGGCAGTGGATGACAGCGTTTCGCCCCAGCGGGCACGCTGCGACACTGAGGTGATTAGCTCGACGCCACGGGCATCATCGAGGTGACGTAGTCGCAGTGTCAGTGGGTCCTGATCACTGTCGTGGGCCACTTCATCCAGAAAGGATTCCCGGGCAAAGGCTTGCTGAATCTCGGCGAGGTTCCCGTTCAGCCGACCGGCACCATGATCGTCGCGTCGGGTGGTCAGTTGGGCGCTACTAAAGGCATAGGGCGAGAAAGGCGGAGTTCCGCCGGCTTCGGTCCGCCGGATGGGTGGCCTGCCGCAGAGCCATAGACCCACGGCGGCGATATCGCCCGAAGCATGGGCCTGATGGTAGTGGTAGTCGGCGATACTGCCGCTCTCTAGCAGGTCGGCGCTCAGGGTGATGCGCTGTGCCTGCCCCAGTGCATGCACATCACGGGTGTAGGAGGCATCCAGCCAGACCGCCACGGGGCAGCCCAGTTGCTGGGACATCACTGCGGCATCAACGGCAGCGTCGTCACCGCAGTGGCGACCCAGGCCGGAGACCCGCGCCGGGGTGTTCCCGTAGAGCTCGATCCGCTCGGCCGGTAGGCCGGTGAGAGTCATAAGGTCGTGGATCAAGGCCTCGGGCGTGACGGTCTCTCCCCGTAGCATGAGGCGTTGATCGGAGCAATCGGCCACCACCCAGCCGGGGGCATCGCCCCAGCGCAGGCGGCTCGGCCAGCCATAATCATGGCGATGGGCCGAGGTCACCTCGTCATGTTCGGCAGCCAGCCCCCGGGACGCCGCCTCGGTTGCCATGGGAAGCGGGGCGCCACCACCTTGACCTGCGCCGGAGGGCGCCCGCCATTCGAGCCGCAGGCGACGCGCGGCGTCTTGTGCAGCAGTCAGACTGTCGGCCACCACACCCACGAAATCGCCCTCGGTGACGACTTCAACCCGGCCCGGCAGGCCCGCCACGCTAGTCCGATCCACGGCTACCAGTCGATCGCTGACGAAGTGCTCGCCGTTCCAAGCATAGTGGGGCGGCCTCACCGCTACACCAAAGCGCTTGGGCGACGCCAGCGGAGCGGGGAGCTCTGTGGGTTCAGCCTGGGGGGAGGGGGGCTGCCGATCACTCATGGGGCGCCTCCGGCGACTCGGTGGCATTGATTGCCACGGCGCGATTCGCCGCCTCGAGTATTTCCACGTGGGTGCCGCAGCGACAGAGGTTGTACTCCAAAGCGGCCCGCAACTGGGCCGATGAGGGCCGAGGAGTGTGATTGAGCAGGGCGCGCACGCTGATGATCATGCCATTGAGGCAGTAGCCGCACTGGGCGGCCTGGGCATCGATAAAGGCGCGCTGGACGGGGTCGAGGCGGCCTTCGTTGGCCAGGCCCTCGAGGGTCAGGATGTCATGCCCGATCGCAACCGAAACCGGCAGGACACAGGCGCGTGCGGCCATCCCGTCGATGAGTACACTGCAGGCACCGCACTCGCCCAGGCCGCATCCGTACTTGGGGCCATTGAGCTCCAGGTCATTGCGCAGGACGGCCAACAGGGGGGTGTCCGGCGGTATTGCTAGCTCGTACGCGCAGCCATTCACAGTCAGGGAGATCGCTTGGGTCATAGGGACTCGTCATTATTCTTGGCGTTATCCACGTTTTCGACTCCTGAGGGAGCCTGCTCAGGCATCACCCTGTGCCTCCTTTGAGGATCCGGGTGTGCCGCATGATTGCAGTGTACACGCTCTTAATTTCAGGTTTCTACACATATAGCACCTAGAGTCCTGTTTCTGCAAGCTGTGATCTGCGTCATGTTTTCCCTTATAAAAGTCACCGTTTTATGGGCCTTGATCAAAGTTTCTCTCATTTTGTCCTGGCTTGGGTGTTTGGCGTAACGAACGAATAAACGGTGCTTGACGTAAAAAATTATGGCGTATACGTTGTATTCGAGCCTCGTGTCACCCTCGGCGCATGCCCCATGCTGGAGCGCCCCCGGCGAAGAGTTGCTCTGCGCATGCCCCCTGCCCATTGGGCATCGAGGAAGATCAATAAAATCAAACAGGTGGAGTAAATGACCAAGAATCGAAGAATTGCTGTCATCGGTGCAGGTCTCGGAGGCGCTGCAGCGGGTGCGCTCCTGCAGCAGGCTGGCTACGACACAAGGGTCTACGAGCAGGCACCAGCCTTTTCACGGCTCGGCGCCGGTATTCACCTCGGCCCCAACGTCATGAAGGTGATGCGTCGCATCGGCATCGAGGACAAGCTCAACGCCATGGGCTCCCACCCAACGCACTGGTTTAGTCGCGATGGCAGGAGCGGCGAGTACCTGTCGCGAATCCCGCTCGGCGATTTCGCCCGCGAAGAGTACGGTGCGGCCTATATCACCGTGCACCGCGGCGACCTGCATGAGTTGATGGTAAGCACCCTGGATCAGGAGCGGCTCTACTTCGACAAGCGTTTGGTGAACGTCGACGATAGCGGCGACAAGGTGATCATGACTTTCGCCGATGGCACTACCGACGAGGCCGACCTGGTGATCGGCGCCGATGGTGTCAATTCATGCATCCGCGAGAAACTGCTGGGGCCCGAGGCGCCCATCTACAGCGGCTGGGTCGCCCATCGGGCGATCATCTCGGCGGAGAAGCTTAAGGCCTATGATCTGGATTTCGAGGCTTGCGTGAAGTGGTGGTCGGAGGATCGCCACATGATGGTCTACTTCGTGACTGGCGATGAGAAGGAGTACTACTACGTTACCGGGGTGCCGGAGCCGGAGTGGAAACACGGTACCTCCTTCGTGGACAGCTCTCGCGAAGAGATGCGCAAGGCCTTCGAGGGTTATCACCCCACGGTCCAGGCACTGATCGATTGCACCGAGACGGTTACCAAGTGGCCGCTGCTCGAGCGCAATCCCTTGCCACTGTGGCATGACAACCGCCTGGTGTTGCTTGGCGATGCTTGCCATCCGATGAAGCCGCACATGGCCCAGGGCGCCGCCATGGCCATCGAGGATGCCGCCATGCTGGTGCGCTGCCTGGATGAGGTCGGCGCCGACCGTTATCAGGACGCCTTCGAGCTGTACCGTACCAACCGCTTCGAGCGCGCCTCCCGCGTGCAGAAAGTCTCTCACGACAACACTTGGCTGCGTCAGGACGAAGACCCTGCCTGGGTGTTCGGCTATGACGTCTACGAGGTGCCACTCAGGCAGCTGCAGCACACCGACGAGGAGAGCCCGGCATGAGCAGTACCTTCCTGTACGGCGCTAACGTCCAGGCCAATGGCATTCGCCAGCACTACCTGCGCTATGCCGGCGAGGCATCGGCCACCCGCCAGCCGCTGGTGCTGATCCCCGGTATCACCAGCCCGGCCGTGACCTGGGGCTTCGTAGCCGAGCGCCTCGGTCGAAGCTTCGATACCTATGTGCTCGACGTGCGCGGGCGCGGCCTCTCTTCTAGCGGTCCTGAGCTCGCCTACGACACCGATACCTGTGCCGATGACGTGAATGCGTTCGTCGCGGCGCTGGGGCTGGAACATGTCATTCTTGCCGGCCACTCCATGGGCGCCCGCTTCGCATTGCGTGCCCTGTCCCGGGGTGCTCGAGATATCGACAAGCTGGTGCTGATCGATCCGCCGGTCTCCGGACCAGGGCGCCGCGAGTACCCCAGCAAGCTGCCCTGGTACGTGGATTCGATCCGCGACTGCATCAGGGGTGCTGATCTCGAGACCATGCGTCGGTACTGCCCGACCTGGAGCGAGGATCAGCTGCACCTGCGCGCCGAGTGGCTGCATACCTGCTACGAGTCAGCCATCGTCCAGGCCTTCGAGGAATTCCACAGCGTGGATATTCACCAGGATCTTCCCGGTGTGAGGGTACCGACGCTGTTGATCTGCGCCGGCAAGGGCGGGGTGATACAGGATCAAGATCGTGCCGAGATCCGCGACCTGCTGCCATCGGTTCGCATCACCACCGCCGAGCAGGCGGGACACATGATTCCCTGGGACGACTACGAGGGCTTCTTCGCCGCCTTTGAGGACTTCCTGGGCACTGAACTCTGAAAGAGGCCTTCACAATGACCAAGACATACCGTATCGGCCAGATCGTACCCAGTTCCAATATAACCATGGAAACGGAAATTCCCGCCATGCTGACCGCGCGGCAGCTGATACGCCCCGAGCGTTTCACTTTCCACTCCAGCCGCATGCGCATGAAGACTGTCAGCAAGGACGAGCTCGCCGCCATGGATGCCGAGTCTGATCGCTGTGCACTTGAGCTTTCTGACGCGGCAGTCCATGTGATGGGTTACGCATGCCTGGTGGCGATTATGTCCATGGGGCCGGGTTATCACCGCGAGTCCCAGCGTCGCTTGCGTAGCCGCACCGAGGAGAACGGTAGCGATACTCCCGTTGTCACCAGTGCCGGTGCTCTGGTGGATGCCCTGGGCGTAATGAAGGCCAAGCGCGTTGTCGTGGTGGCTCCTTATATGAAACCGCTGACCGAGATGGTGGTGGACTACATACGTCAGGAGGGTATCGAAGTCGTCGACTACCGGGCGCTGGAGATTCCCAACAACCTCGACGTGGCTCGCCACGATCCCGCCAATTTGCCCGAGATAGTCGCCGGCCTCGACTACAGCGACGTGGATGCCATTGTGCTTTCTGCTTGTGTTCAGATGCCCTCGCTGGCCGCCGTGTCCAAGGTTGAAGCGATCACTGGCAAACCGGTTGTCACCGCGGCTATCGCCACTACCTATGCCATGCTCAAGGCCCTCGATCTTGAACCAGTGGTACCGGGAGCCGGAGCCCTGCTATCGGGCGCCTACTGAGGAGGTAGTCATGACGCAACACGCTCAGGAAGCCAGTGACAACTACAAGGGCGTCTGGGACGGTCGGATTGGGTTCGGTGACAAGGCAGCCCTTGTAGTTGTCGATTTCATGCAGGGTTACACCACGCCTGGCTCACCCTTATTTGCTCAGGGCGTGGTAGAGGCGGTGGCGAGGATGCCGCGATTGTTGGCCGCGGCACGTGAGACCCAATTGCCGGTAATCCATACCAACATTCTCTACCAGGCCCCTGACCAGCGTGACGGTGGCATCTGGGTCAAGAAGGCCCCCGTGATGCGTGCCATGGTGCCGGGCAACCCCTATGCAGCATTCTGCGAGGAGGTGACTCCCGCCGAGGATGAGCTGGTGATGACCAAGCAGTACGCCAGTGCCTTCTTTGGTACGTCATTGGCCTCGACGTTGGTGGCAATGGGTGTGGATACACTCATCCTGACGGGATGTTCGACCAGTGGCTGTATTCGTGCCACAGCCGTGGACGGCCTTCAGCATGGTTTCCGTGTGATGGTGGTGCGCGATTGCGTTGGCGATCGTCATCCTGCGCCACATGAGGCCAACCTGTTCGATATCGACAGCAAGTACGGCGACGTGGTCTCGCTCGACGAGACACTGGATTACTTGGGGCGTAGCTAAGGCGGTTGCCCGGTCGTTGCCGACCGGGCAACCTTCTCAGTCGTCGGCGTTCATCTTTTCTAGCAGATGCAGCAAAGCGATGCGCTCGGCAGGATTTAGGTTTCCCATTGTCTGATCGCTGACTTGCTTGGCGATAGGCACCATGTTTTCCACCAGGGACTCTCCCGCCTCGGTAATAACCACCATCACCTTGCGCTGGTCACCAGGATCAGTGGTCAGGGTGATCCATTCACGCGCTTTGAGCCGCTTGATCACCCCGCGTATCGTGGCGGGGTCAATGGCAGTGGCATTGACGATCTCCGTAAGCGAGCTTGGCCCACGTTCCATAACAGTGCACAGGGTGACGAACTGTATGGCAGTCAATTGCTTGTCGCAGCTGTGACGCTGGAAGATCGCTGTATGGCGCTGGTAGGCCTTACGCAGCAGGTGACCGACCTGTTCGGAGAAGTCATAACCCTGCTCGGCGGGTGAGCGGTGATCGCTGGACGAGGCGTGAGCTGACGTCTCTATTGTCATAAGGCTTCCTTGGTATGCTGGCGACGACATATCGTTGTTATCACGATCTCTCCGCCGAGTATGGTCCCCGTGGCGGAGCGGAGCAGCCTGGAATGTCAACGCAGGTGTGACTCGGCTTGCAGGCGATAGAGAAGTCATGTTTATTTATGGTGTACACACTATAATTAAATGGCGAGAAGGGCAAGTGGGCCTGCTCCTGCCATGCAAGGCCTAAGTCACCTTCATATTGTGCTCTAAGCCACCGATAACACCAATGAGGCTAGAATGGCGTCCACAACACTGCCGGATCGACAAGCTCTCCTCCATGGGACCGACCTGCTGGTAGTCTACCGAGAGCCCGTGATCCCACCCAAGCCGGCTCCTGGTCAACCGGGTACACACTCAGATTTCGTGCCCACGGAGCCTGAACTCTTCATCGCTGTGCTCGCCGATAGTCGAGTGATGGCTTTCAACGGACACGTGGATCTAGGCACCGGCATCCGCACAGCTCTGGCCCAGATTGTCGCCGAGGAGCTCGAAGTGGACCTCGAACGGGTCACTATGGTGTTGGGGCATCCCTTTGAGGTACCCAACCAAGGGCCAACCATTGCTAGTGCCACCATCCAAATCACCGCCGAACCCTTGAGGCGTGCGGCGGCCCAGGCTCGAGAACACCTGCTGGATCTGGCCGCCAGCCACTACGGCGTCGCGCGAGGCCGCCTGCGTTGTGTCGAGGGAGCCATTCAACCGGTCGAAGGTGATCACCCCGCTGTGAGTTACGGTGAACTTCTTCATGGTGAACGGCATGCCTTGACGCTTGCTGATGATGTACCGCTCAAGCCGGTCAGTGACTATCGACTGGTGGGGCGGGCGGCGCCGCGTGTCGATATTCCCGACAAGGTGGCCGGAAAACTAACCTTCGTGCATGACATGCGACTGCCTGACATGCTGCACGGTCGAGTGATTCGTCCTCCCTATACCGGCCATGATCGGGGGAGCTTCGTTGGAACCAGCTTACTGGGGGTAGATGAGGCTTCGGTGGCCGGCATGCCCGGGCTGATCCAGGTGGTAGTGATCGGCGATTTCGTGGGCGTAGTCGCCGAGCGTGAGGAACAGGCCGCAGCGGCTGCCCGGCGACTCCAGGTAAGCTGGCGCCAGCCCGAAGGGTTGCCGCAGCTCGACGATCTCGAAATGGCTCTGCGGGAACTGCCGGCACAGCGACGTCCTCTGCTGGAGGAGGGCGACGTGGAGGGAGCGCTGGCCAAGGCTGCGCATCGTGTATCTCGCACCTATGTCTGGCCCTTCCAACTGCATGGATCCATCGGTCCCTCCTGCTCAGTGGCCGACTATCGTGGTGATCGGCTGCAGGTGTGGTCTGGCACCCAAAACCCCCACAGCTTGCGCGCCGACTTGTCACGACTGATGGGGCTCGATGAGAGCTTAGTCACGATCACTCGCATGGAAGCCGCTGGTTGCTATGGGCGCAATTGTGCCGACGATGTGGGGGCCGATGCTGCGCTGCTGTCTCGGGCGGTGGGACGGCCGGTGCGGGTACAGCTGACTCGCGAGCAAGAGCATGGCTGGGAGCCCAAGGGCGCGGCCCAGTTGATGGAGGTCCAGGGGGGCCTGAACGCCGATGGCAGCCCTGCCGCCTATCGCTTCGTCGCTCGCTATCCCTCGAACAATGCCCCGACCCTGGCCCTGCTGTTGACCGGCATCGTCAAACCCAGCGATATCCCCTTCGAGATGGGAGATCGTACCTCGGTCCCGCCGTATCGTTACCCTCATCGGCAGATTGCCTGCGATGACGTCCCGACCCTGGTTCGCGCCTCCTGGTTGCGCGGCGTCTCAGCCATGCCCAACACCTTCGCACATGAGAGCCATATCGACGAACTCGCCCAGTTGGCTGGCGAGGATCCGGTGGCCTATCGGCTGCGATACCTGGCTGACCCGCGCGCGGTGGAGCTGACCGAGGCCGTAGCAATGCGAGCGGGCTGGCAACCGCGGATCGCCCATTCGCTACCACGAGTGGTGGATGGTTGGCACCATGGGCGAGGGGTAGCCTACGCCCAGTACGTGCACAGCAAGTTCCCCGGCTTTGGCGCGGCCCTGGCGGCCTGGGTGGTGGAGCTGAAAGTGCACCCCGAGAGCGGACGCATTGTCATCGAGCGGCTGGTCGTGGGGCAGGACGCGGGCCTGATGGTCAACCCGGCGGGGGTGCGTCACCAGGTCCATGGCAATGTGATCCAGACGCTGAGCCGGACCCTCAAGGAGCGGGTCGCCTTCGAGGACGACCTGCCGGTGAGCCGGGAGTGGGGCGGCTATCCGATCCTGCGGTTCTCGGAGCTGCCCGAGATCGACGTCATTCTTCTCGAGCGCTCCGAGGCACCGCCGCTGGGGGTCGGGGAATCCACGTCACTGCCCGGCGCTCCGGCCATCGCCAACGCCCTGTACGACGCCATCGGGGTGCGCTTCACCCGCCCCCCCTTCACACCGGAGTTGGTGCGCCGCACCCTTGCCGCTGCTCGGTCGGTCCCGGTTGAGGCGATCGGCTGATGCAGCATCTCGACTTACAGGTTATCGAGCGCGCCCTGCATTGGGCCAACCGGGGCCATCATCTGTGGCTGTGCACGGTACTGGCCACCTTCGGCTCGTCCCCTCGGGAGCCCGGCGCCATGCTGGTGGCACGCCAGGATGGTGAACACCTGGGTTCGCTGTCCGGTGGCTGCGTGGAGGAGGACTTTCTCGAGCGGCTGCGCCAGGGGGAATTCAGCGAGCCGGTGCAACGGGTGCGTTATGGCGGCGAGGGGAATGCACCGGGGTCAGGCCGTGTACGGTTGCCCTGTGGGGGTAGCCTGGAAGTGCTGGTAGAGCGGCTGGAGCCCGATGCTGCCACCCTGACCCACCTGGAGGTGATGCATGCCACCCTGCTCGGCCGACGAGCGCTGATTCGGCGTGTACCGCTGGATGGTCGAGGGGCGCACTTCGTCCTGGCTGAGTCGCCGGGCCTTGCCATTCTGCGGGAGGAGGGCATCATCGGTGTGCGCCTCGGCCCGGCATTGCGCCTTATTATCGCGGGTATCTCACCGGTCTCTCAGGCCTGTGCTAGCTTCGCCAGTACCCTGGGCTTCGAGGTCATTGTCTGCGATCCTCGGGAGGAGGCGCGTCGGGGGTTTGCGGTACCGGGGGTGGAGGTGCAAGCGGTGATGCCCTCGACCTTCATCGCTTCGGGCGGCTGCCATGCCGCCACCGCCGTGGTGGCCCTGACCCACGATCCTCGCATCGACGATCTGGCGATGATCGAGGCCGTGCGCACCGAGGCCTTCTATATCGGCGTCATGGGCTCGCTGCAGACCTCGCGCCAGCGCGAGGTGCGGCTGCACCGTTCGGGGGGACTCGGCCCCGAGCAGATCGCCAGAATTCATATGCCGATCGGCCTTGGTCTGGGCAGCAAGACACCAGCGGAGATCGCCCTAGCGGTTATGGCAGATATCGTTCGAGTGCATCGGGGGAGGGCACGACATGCGCTCTGATAAATCGTTGGCGCTAATCATGGCAGCGGGATACTCCAGGCGCTTCGGTAGTGACAAGAGATTGGCTCAGCTCGCTGATGGGCGGACGCTTCTCGCCACTACCCTGTCTGCTGCCATGGACGCCTTCGAGCAGGTAAGGGTGGTGGTGAATACCCAGGTGGTACCCACCGATCTGGGGATTCCCGAGGCAATGGCGCTGGTCATCCGACCCGTAGCCCCGGTGGGGCTTGGAGGCAGCATCGCCCATGCTGTTCGAGCGCTTCATATCGAGCAGTTGCCTCGGAATATCGACAGTATCGCTATCTGTTTGGGCGATATGCCTTGGGTGAAGCCCGAAACTTACGGTCTGCTGGCAGCGCGAGCCACCGCAAACACCATTCTTAGACCTGTCTACTCAAATATTCCCGGTCATCCAGTCTTCTTCGGTCGATCCTTCTGGCCCGCCCTGGCCGACAACCTTGACGATCAAGGGGCTAGGTCGGTACTTGCACAGTTTTTAGATAAGTTTGTAGCCGAGCCAGTTGCGGATCCGGGGGTGGTCTATGACATCGACTATCCCAGTGCGATTCGGGAGTTGAACCGCACATGCAGATAGAGAGAGCCGCACAAGATCAGTCACCATCACCATAGAGGTACCGGTACGGCTCCGTTAGGCTGGGTCATTTGGAAACCTCGTGTTCTATCCTGCCGATGAGATCCAACACCTACTGAGGATTTTCATTCATAACGTCGATGAGGCTCTTCCAGCCAAGTCCGATAACATTCGGATCAGAGTTCAGTGATGGGTAGCATCTGTTAAGGGGACATGGTAGAGGAGGATGAGCCAGCACAGAGTACGAGTAAATATAGCACCTCAGAGCTGGCTACCTCGCTCAACTACGAAAAAAAGGCGGCCTCAATGAGCAAGGGAAAAACCTGGCACATCAGGTATCGTGCTGCCTTGCTCCCGGTGTCGCCCCGTTGCGAAGGCCGGGGTCTATCGGGTGCTTGTGGTTAATTTACCGCCCAGCTCGTCGCGGCAATTAAGCCGATGCTCTTTGAACGCTTTCTCGAGTGTAGCCGCGCAATATTCCTCTCCTGTTTCGTGGGCACCCTCCTGGATAGTCCTGACTATCTCCGCTATATCCTCGTCAGTCGTGTCAGCATCAGTGTCGCTCATGTCAATACCGTACAGCCACTCCTGGGTTTTTCTAACGCCGAGCGTCTTGTAGCGTCCTACGTAGAAGCGTGAGACCACCTCGCCTTTCAACTCCTCATCCTCCCGGTACTCGAGTCCCAAATCAGCCATGTAGTTCCTGATGAAAAACTCCGCTGCTTCAGCAGTGGGGTGCTCGCCATGCGCGTAAGTCTCGATACCCCACTCCTCGCCGCAACTATCATTAAGACATGCTTCGCCACTGGAGACATGACGAGCCGGTTGAGATAAGACCTCAAAACAATGCAGGTCGGAATCAGCGTCCTGTTGACGCTTAGGACCAATGTGCTGG
Organism: Halomonas sp. MCCC 1A13316; assembly: GCF_014931605.1. Lineage (NCBI taxonomy): Bacteria > Pseudomonadati > Pseudomonadota > Gammaproteobacteria > Oceanospirillales > Halomonadaceae > Billgrantia > Billgrantia diversa. The sequence continues at coordinate 1,081,807 of NZ_CP053382.1, forward strand.
CGTTCAATGACAAAGTACATTTAAGACCTTAAGACTTTAGAATATGTAATCATAATTAGGAAAATCATGTGCACTGTCAAGCATGGGTGTCAATTTGTGAGGCAAAGGGCTTTCTGTTCTTGGTTCTGACCTTTCGCCAGAAACCGGTCCACCGCCAATGTGAGTTTTCCGCTACGTTTCACTGATAGCAAGAGATCTCGCGATGAAGCGTAACCTACATACCGAAGAGCAGATCATCAGCATCCTCAAGGAGCAACGAGCGCGGCGTCTCGATTACCGAGCTGGCCCTGCAGAACGGTATGAGCGAACAGACCATTTACCGCTGGAAGGCCAAGTACAGCGGCATGGAGGTCTTAGAGGCCCAGCCTCTGCGCGAGCGGGAGGTCGAGAACGCCCGGCTCGAGAAGCTGCTGACGGAAAGCGCTCTTGATAACGCTGCCCTCAAGGAGATCGTCTCGGGAAAGTGGTGACGCCCGAAGCAAAGCGGCGAGTGGTGAAGCACCTGGTGACAGACGGCTGGCTCAGCCAGCGAGGCGCCTATCGGCTGCTGGGCTTGGCAAGATCAGTGGCGCGCTATCAGGCTGCAACGCGTGACCTCGACGAGATCGCGAACTATTGCTAACCGCCGGCCTCGATTGTCTGCGATAACGGACCGGAGCTGACTGCAAGGGGATGTTCTTCTGGGCGCGTGAGCAGAAGGTGACGCTGGCCTTCATTCAGCCAGGTAAACCAACACAGAATGCGTTCATAGAGAGCTTCAACGGCAAATTCCGGTCCAGCTGCCTCAAACAGTATTGGATCCTGAGTCTTGCCGATGTACGACACGAAATTACTCAAGGGAGAACCCACTACAACCATCTCATACCGCCCAGCTCGCTGAGCTATTTGCCACCCGTGGCCGAGCAGTGTGCATGAAGAGGCGCATCCTCGCATTGATGACAAACCTAAACTAGGAGAAGGTCACACTGAGGATGAGGCCTCGCTGAGCTGGCTAAAGATAAAAACGACGAGGAAGGTAGGGCTGTACCCCTTATAGGTGGTGGATCAATGAAATTCCACCACTATGAGAAAATAAGCCATGCGAATGGAACAAGCCATGCGAATGATTCGCCGTCCCGAGGTTCTTCAGCGCTGCGGTTTTAGCAACTCAACCATGCATCGTCTGATCAAAGCGAAAGCCTTTCCGGCACCAGTTCAGCTTACGGTCCGTGCAGTGGCCTGGGTCGAGGAGGATGTCGATGCCTGGATTCGTGGGCGTATCGATGGGCCAGATGACGACTGATTGTGCCAATGCTGCATGTCGGTCTGGATCACCTGAGTCACGCCGGCAGCTCTATAGCAGAGCTGTCGAGATCGACCCAGCCTAGCAGCCTGGCTAGAGTACTTGCCCCGACCAGGCCCTGCCCTCTGCCGCCATGCCTGCTCCAAGCATGGCGGCTTGAACCATCTGACCGCCCGCAAGCCACTGCAACCATCCGGTAGTCACCCACTATCCAGAGTGCTTCATAAGCGCCAGCAAGAGCAGCCGCTCCCAAATGAACATAGCCTCAGCGTTCCGCCCACCCACAGGATGCTCCAGCGACAGCGTCCAGGTGCCGGCGGATTCGCCCGGAAACCCAAAGTCGTCATACGTCGGAGGGCTTACCCCCGACTCGGCCTGGGATGCTACTTATGTCCGCGAGCACCTCATCAATCAGGGCATGGGTAAGACGCTTCCCATAGAGCACCAGATGGCGCTGAACTTCATCTTCGCTGGCAACGCTGGCCACTATGTTGTTCCACGGAAAGGCTTGCCGCGCACGGCCCTGCCGCTCCAAGGCTTGCCAGCTGAGCCGAAAGCGATCACTATTCGGCTCATGTCGTGAGCCGAATGTCGTTGCCATTCGGCTCTTCCGCCTTCTCGGAGTTCTGTCATGACCGATCACGCCTCGACATGGATCTGGCAGCATCCCGGCTGGCCGGGCTTCACCAGGCAAGCGGCCGAGGTTCAGCCGCGGGCCCAGGCATGCTGGCGGGATCTCGGCATCTTACTGGGACGGTCGGGGGCCCTGACCTCCGCGGATGACCAGGACGCTGAGGCGAGAGCCGCCCTGGACACGCTATTGCAGAACATCGTCACCTCCTCGGCCATCGAGGGAGAGCGTCTGAATGTGGCGTCAGTTCGCTCCTCCTTGGCCCGGCGCCTTGGCGTGGAGGAGCCGGAGGGCGCTACCTCGCCGCGTTCTGAAGGCCTGGCGGAGTTGATGCTGGATGCCACCCTCAATCCTGACACGCCGCTGGACGTCGTAAGGCTGTTTCAGTGGCATCGCTGGCTGTTCCCAGAGGCTGATGCCGCGCTGACGGCGCTGCGGCCCGGGCAATGGCGCGGGGTGGAGCCAATGCAGGTGGTGTCGGGTCGCCTGGATCGTCCCAAGGTACATTTCGAGGCGCCGCCACGAGAGGGGTTGGAACACGAAGTTGACCAGTTCCTCGCATGGTTTGAGGCCAGCCGTCATGACCCGGCCCTGGACCCCCTGATTCGGGCTGGCCTGGCACACTTCTGGTTCGTGACGCTGCATCCGTTTGAAGATGGCAACGGCCGGATTGCCCGGGCCATCGCCGATCGCGCCTTGGCGCAGGCGGATCAGCAGAGTATCCGCCTGTATGCCATGTCGGCCGCCATCCTGGAGCGCCGCGCCGACTACTATCGCCGCCTGGAGGAGAGCCAACGGGGCACGCCGGACCTGACGGCCTGGCTTGTCTGGTTCCTGGACACTCTCGATGCCACCTTGTTGGACGTCTTGGAGCAGGTTGAGCGGACGCTGGCCAAGGCCCGCTTCTGGCAGCGCTACAGGGCGGCCGATCTCTACCCCGAGCAGGTGAAGGTGCTGAACCGCCTGCTGGATGGAGGAGAGCGAGGGTTTGAGCAAGGCATTAGTGCGTCGCAGTACCAGAAAGTCGCCAAGGTCAGTAAGGCAACTGCGACCCGTCACCTCACAGGTCTGGTCGAGAAGGGGGCCTTGGTGAAGCTGCCGGGAGGTGGTCGCAACACGCGCTATCAGGTGCCCGAACGGTTCCGTCAGAACGACGGGGAGTAGACCTCCCTGTGACAATGTCTAAGGGGGGCGTGTTATTGGCTCCAAGTTCGGCGCCTATGTACCCCTCTTCATCCGGAAGCTCTTCATCAAGGTTTACCTCCATGCCCGCCGTCAGGCGTTCTGCCTCGGCAATGAGGCTAGCAAGGTTACCGCTCATCGAAGTCATGCAAGGCCCGCCTGTCGATGGCGCCGACCCCAATGCAGCGCCACCATAGTTTCATGGATCGAAGCGAGGGCCTCACTACGGTACTGCTGCGACATAGCCAATCACCACCTGCTTTACCATGGCCACCAAGCACCCTGCCTGGCCGATACAATATTGTCGATAGCGGCGCTTACGACCCTATTGTGTCGCCGCGTATGACACATCAAATCTCTCGTCTGGCAAAACACCAGCGCAGCGGCACACCCAGGCAGCGTCCATCGCCCAACCTGATCGTGATCGTCTCACGCCTGTCGATGGTCTCTACGATGCGCCGGCCCTCCTCTGGCGCTGGCAGCTTGTCTCGAATCCCAGCGGAAATCGTTCGATCCCCGCGGCCGGCGAGCATTCCCTTCTCACTGATGTCTTCGTCCACGGCGGGCCAGTGAATGCCCACCGGGTTGAGCTCGTATCGCACGCGTTCGCTGGCGCTGGCACGTTCCAGACGCGGATACCAACAGATCGGACAACTCACCCAGCGGCCATCCGCTTGGCCGACAACTAGCCGTTCTCGCTCTATACGCGCCCAGGTAGGGGAGGAGGGGGTTGATGCGGGTCCGCCGTGAAGGCATCACCACCTCTGAGCGTGAGCGGATCAAGGCGCTGAAGCGTGAGTGCCGGGGGTTGAAGCAGACCAACGAGTTCCTGCGTAAGGCGTCTTCGTAATTTGCCCAGGCGGAACTCGACCGCCGCGGAAAGTGATGCCGTGCCAGGCGGTAATGCCGCGGAAGTCGCTGCCGACGATGGTGCTGTAGTTGGCGTTCATCGATGATAACCGGAAGGCGTACGGGTCGAGCAAAGCGGCCGTGTCCTGCCGATTGCCCTGTGACTTACTACGTACACAAGCCCGTGAAACTTGGCATGATCGCGCGCCACTCCGAGTCCAGCGCGATCATTGGCTGTGTGCTGGAATCCAGCGCGTCTAGGAAGAGAACTACGGTGTTTACAGTATCCGCAAGGTCTGGTGTCAATGCATCGAGAAGCAAGTCCCTGCCACTCCCTGCATCATCGAGCGCTGCCAGCTAATTAATTCAGCCCATGACCAGCAGCGTTTCCAGACAGTTTGGAATGAGGCATGCTGGAGAGGCGTAGATAGCCCCTCTGGCATTGCTCAGTTCACATGCCGCAAGCCGGGGGCTGTCAGTATCCGTCTGGTCGAGAGCGGAATGGAGGAGAGGCAGTGGCCACTGTCGATATTGAACACATCATGAGCGAGCTTGAGGAACACGCGCAGACGTTGCGAGCGCTGAGCGAGCGGTTGTCTAGCTCCGACCCCGAGGCAGCGCACACCACACAGTTAATTGCGCATGACCTATGGGAACTGCGAAAGGAGTTGGGTGACGAGCGGTAGAAGTGGAATCTGCATTCATTGCAAGGGTTGAATCCAGCGCAGGGTCTGATGACGGCAGAAGCGCAGAGGTGGACGTAAGGGGCTTTCTCCAGCGGGACTGAAGCCTGCAGGTGAATCTCTAAGTATTACTGAATAATGTCTGTCCGACTGGTAATGCCTGCCATATGCCATCATTCTGTAAAGAGCATAGAGTTGTCTGCTGAAAAGAGGCGTCATGGCGAAGCAAGACGAGCAGGACGTGTCGATTGACGGCAAAGACGTAAGTGACGACCCCCTCATTAGCCGTGATCAGCCTCTCGAGAAGCTGCGTGGCTCGGTATACGAATACGATCAGCCGTGTGATCCGGTGGGCACCGAGGATTGGGCAGTTCTCGAGGTATCGGATGAACCACGGACGCTTGCGGTCTGGCGGGCGGCAGGAGAATTGTTTGAGGGGGATCGAGCAGCAGCAGATCGCTGGATGCATAAGGAAGTAAGGGGGCTGGGCTGGAGGCGCCCTGTCGATGTTATGCAAGAAAACCCTCAGCGAGTTTTGGATCTGATAGGCCGGATAGAGCATGGAATAAGCTCATAACCCTTAAGCCCATGGTTACAGCTTAACCCGGCCTTCATCAGCGATGAGCGCTGGGCGCTCCATGTTCACGCGTAGCCAAGTCTCGCGAAGCGTACCGATGTCGCCGCAAGCGATGACTTCCAGGGCTGAGCGGCCATCGGAACCTTTGTTGAAATTGGGCATCGCCATGAAGCCATACAGGTTGTCAGGATTGTCAAACAATACTCGTAGCGCCGCATGAATGTTCAGTACGTAGCTGATGCGAGCAAGCTGATCCTCATCCAGAGTGATCTGCCATTCCGGTTTTTGCTGCTTTGCCTGGGCATAGGTATCGGGAGAGATGCGTAGGATTGACCTTCCCCCTGGTTTAGGTCCGTCATCAATGTGAGAAACCGCTCCTTCAGGCACATTGCTGGGCATAGGCTACGGGTGGCAAATAGCCCAGCGAGCTGTGCGGTCTTACATGGTTGTAGTGGGTTCTCCATTGTGTGATTTCGTGTCGTGCATCCGCCAGGCTCAAGAACCAGTGCTGATTGAGACAGCCGTCTCGGAACTTGCCGTTGAAGCTCTCGATGAACGCATTCTGCGTCGGCTTGCCCGGCTGGATGAATGCCAGTGTCACCTTCCGCTCACGTGCCCAAAAGAACATGGCCTTGCTGGTCAGCTCCGGCCCGTTATCGCAGACAATTGAGGCTGGCAGTGAGCGCTGCTGCGCGATCTCGTCCAGGAACCGGGCTAGCCGACGTCCTGAAATGGACGTGTCCGTCAGTTGCCCGACACACTCTCGGCTGAAGTCGTCCACGATGTTCAGCACGCGAAACCGACGCCCCGAGGCCAACTGATCCGACACGAAGTCCATCGACCAGCGCTGGTTGGGGCGGTCCGGCAGTGGCATCGGTGCCCTTGGCCGGATCAGCCGCTTGCGCCGCCGGGTGCGAACTTGAAGGCCATACTCGCAGTACAGGCGGTAGGTGCGCTTGCGATTGATCACCAAGCCCTCCTGACGCAACAGCGCATGCAGCAGCAAGTAGCCGTAGCGGGGATAGCAGGTCGCCAAGGCTTGCAGGCGTGCCCGAAGCGGCTCATCGTCACGCGGTATGGCCTGGTACCGGGCTACCGACCTTGCCAGGCCCAGCAATCGGCAGGCGCCTCGCTGGCTGAGCCAGCCGCCTGTCACCAGGTGTTCCACCGCACGCCGCTTCGCTTCGGGCGTCACCACTTTCCCGAAACGATCTCCTTGAGCGCGGCATTGTCGAGGGCGCTTTCCGCCAGCAGCTTCTTTAGCCGGGCATTTTCGCTTTCCAGCTCGCGCAGGCGCTTAGCCTCCGAAACCTCCATGCCGCTGTACTTGGCCTTCCAGCGGTAGATGGTCTGCTCAGTCACGCCGTTCTGCCGGGCCAGCTCGGCGATCGAGACGCCGCGCTCGTTGGCCTTGAGAATGCTGATGATCTGCTCTTCGGTATGTCGGTTACGCTTCATCGCGAGATCTCCTGCTATCAGGGTAAACGTAGCGGAAATCTCACATCGACGGTGGACCGGTTTCTGGGGGGAAGGTCAACCCAACGGTAGGCATCTAGCGGCGCTCGAGGTGGAATACCGTTGCGCTCATGCATCAACTTGTTGAGCGCCTTGAGAACCGAGACCAGCTTGGTGATTTCGGAAAGCTGGTTTCCCCGTTTGCCCGCTGGGTAGCCGGACCCATCGAGTCGCTCATTTGCACTTTCTAGTACATCGCGGCAGACCGGACTGGGTGACCAATCAAAAGCGCGCAGTTTGTCCCGGAGCGCTGCCACATGCCCCTTCAACATCTCCTTCTGGTGAGGCTTCATATGCGTCTTGAGCGATAGCAGCTCCTGACTGACCAACATTGGCTTGCCCATGGTGTGCAGCAGCCCACCCAAGACGGCTTCGCGCACGTGAGGGGAGTGAGGATCGCGTAGCAGCATCATGTCGGCCAATTGTCCAGCAACCTGAACGGCATGGCGTACCCAGTCAGGCTCCTCACGCAGGAACGCGAGGGCATAGAGGAATGCCTTCCTATCCTGCCCCACCAGATACAGCAACGAGTCAACACAATCGTACAACGTCTCTTCGGGAAAGAAGTGGCGGGTCTTCATGTACATCAGGCCGATCTGAAGCTGATGGGCAACCTCTTGAACGCCACGTTGCATGGGGGTTTGGCGAGCGCGCTTCTGTCGCTCTTGCTCTTCTCGCTGCAGAATCTTCTTCTCCTTGGCGCCAGGAATAAACAGAGGGGAGTGGCTGGACACCTTGTCGTTGACCCCTGACCTATAAGCGGCCTCACGCTCCGTTTCCGCGACATAATGGAACAGGGCTTCCGTTTGGGGCGCCGTCAGGTTGATGAACTGGAGCCCCACCGCAGCATAGCCATGGTTGCCAAATGGGCGCATATGCCGGACGCAGGCTTCAGCGAAGAAGCTTGCCCCGTTGGGAAACTCCAGTGTGACGCCCGGTACGCTCTGCCCGACGGTGATGGCGATGCTATCGGCGATAGCGATATCCACCATGCAGCCGCCGACGGAAAGATTCCGCAATCGCCCCGGAATGCTGAGCTCATGAAGGTACACCTCGACACTGACCCGTGCTTGCATTCCCAGGATAAAAGGGATGCGAACCGCCCCACGACTCTCATGTACGAACACTGATTCCGGCAGCTGACAGACCAGGCGATAGGTCGTGCTATCCGTTTTTAGGATTTTCGTCGGCACGTTACTGAGACTGTATACCTCGCGTTCACTGGGCTCTGGTGCCCTTAAGGCCTCAATATCGAAGCTCAAGTGGCCGCCGCAGACATACTGCTCGATGTCTGAGCCACCGTACTCCGCTTCCAGCACCAGATGGCCAGCGTCGAGATCCAGCTCCGCGACTTCCGCCGGCAGGGCATAGGGCGCGTACTTCGAATACACCGACAGCTCGTGCTTGTGTTGCAGCAGGGCGCGAATTACCTGAGCTGAAGGGTTACCGGGGTGAGGCGTGGTGGCCGTGGGTATTTCCTGCTGTCGTTAGTATTCGTTAATCTTTTTTTAGAAACTCTTGAAATACATCTTTTCAGGGGCGGTCGTATTCGGATTTCAGTTCTTCTGCTGTCCGAGGCGTGGAAAACGCTTCATCACGTCAGGGACTGCTTAGCTACGGCAGAGGAGCTGCCGGCAGTAGGTCAGGTAGCGCCTGGAGATCTTCTAAGGGCATGGGTCTGGCGAAATAGAAGCCCTGCAGCAGGTCACAGTTGCGATCGATCAGATCTTGCTGCTGCTCAAGCGTTTCGACACCCTCGGCGACAACAGTCAAATCCATGTGATGGGCCATGGTAATGATGCCCTGCACCAGTGCAGCATTGCGCTGGTCCGTCAGGATGTCCCGGATAAAGGCGCGGTCCAGTTTAATCTTGTGAATGGGCAGATCACGCAGGTAGCTAAGGCTGGAATAGCCGGTGCCGAAATCATCGATAGCCACCGCGATTCGCATCCCACGCAGCATCCGGATCATCTCGATGGCCTCTGCTGCGCCTCCCATCAGGATGCTCTCAGTCATTTCCAACTCGAGGAGCTCCGGTGGTAGGCCTGTATCGTCCAGCAGTTGCCGTACTTCAGTAAGGAAGCCGTCACGATGGAACTGCAGCGAAGAGATGTTGACCGCCACTGGGAATATCCGCGCGTCGTTGGCGCGCAAGACGGCCAGGTCCTGGCAGGCTTGGCGCAGTACCCAACGGCCCAACGGAATGATCTGTCCTGTCTTCTCAGCTATGGGAATGAAAATCCCGGGGGAGACGAGCCCGTGACGAGGGTGATGCCACCGGACCAAGGCCTCGACGCTATATATTTGGCCACTGGCAGCATCGACAATGGGTTGGTAGTAGAGCTCGAACTGATTCTCACGTAACGCAGTTTGAAGATCATGGCGTAGCAGCACGTGTTCGCTGACGCTTCGCCTTACCTCCCCCCGATACCACTGCCACGTGTTGCGCCCTTGCCGTTTCGCAGCTTCCATGGCTAGACCGGCATGCTGTATCAACTCGTGTGCCTGGTCGATATCCTCGTCGCTGCAGGCTACACCGATACTGGTACTGATATGCAGGGCACGCCCATCGATGTCAAACGGCCGTTCAAGTGACTCCAGGATACGCTCCGCAGCGTCTACCGCTTCCTCACGGGTTGTGAAACTGGGCAATAGATAGACGAATTCGTCGCCGGTGACGCGGGCCAGAAGATCGCCGGGACTAAGCAGTTGCCGCAGACGGTCGGCGATGGCAACCAACAACTGGTTGCCTATCGGGTGCCCTAGTCCATCATTGATCGCCTTGAATCCATCCAGGTCGAGATACAGCACCGCTAATAGGCGCTGCTTTTTTCGACAGAGCCGGAAATCTTCCTCGAGCTGGTCATCCAGCAACGCACGGTTGGGTAAGTCGGTGAGCAAGTCGTGAGTGGCCTGATAGGCGATCTGTGCTTCCTGGCTGCGCTGCTGGGAAATGTCTTCCTGTATTCCAATGAAATGTGTGCAGAGCCCATGGTTATCAAATACGGGGCTAATGGCCAAACGGTTCCAGAAGGAGGTGCCGTCCTTGCGGTAATTGAGCAGCGTGACTTGCAGGTTGGTTTGTGTCGTTAAGGCTTGTCGAATAGCCCTGACGGCTACTGGGCTGGTCTCGCTGCCTTGGAGGAACCGACAGTTTTTGCCGAGCGCTTCCTCAGCGGCATAACCCGTCAGCTGACTGAAAGCCTCATTAACGTAGACAAGCGGCATATCGTGCGAGGCTTCGGCCATGAGCACGCCATTGGGGGTAGCCTCGATGCCCCGCTGTAGCAGATGCATCTTGGCCTCCTGACGTTTGCGATGTGTGATGTCATGGCAAATGCCATAGACACCGACAATTTCTCCTTCAACAGTCACCGGAAAGTTGGTGACCTCAAGGTGGTAGGCCCGACCATCGGCATGAATACCCATGGTTTCGTAATAACGGGAGGCGCCGGCTTTGGCGGCATCGAAGGCGGTTTGGGTCAATTCGCGATAGCTGGGCTCGACGAACTTATTGAAATGTCGTCCCAGGAACGCCTCCTCCGGAAAGCCTGAAATCCGCTCAAGGGCCCCGTTGCAACGCTGGAATCGCCCCTCAAGGTCGAATTCATAGACGCCATCTGGGTGATTCACAAACAGGGAGCGATGCCACTCGGCCAAGGTCCGGTGGCGACGGTTGTCACGATCCTTAAGAATCGCCAAAGCGATGAGCGCCGCGGCTTGGCGCAAACGGCGCTGACTCAGCTCACTGGGCGCCTTGGGCTTTCGATAATAGGTGCCGAACGTGCCCAACAGCTCGCCTTGGGTGGTGAGTACGGGACTTGACCAACAGGCACGGAGCCCTTCGGCAAGCGCCGCGCTGCGGAAAGATTCCCAGCGCGGATCCGTTTGGATGTCCTCCGTAAACACGGGACGACGAAGGTAAGCGGCGGTACCGAAGGAGGCAACCTCCGAACCGACGGGGACATCCTGAAGCTGTTCGACATAACGATCTGAGAAGCGTTGGCTGGGGAACAAACTCAGTGAGCAACGTGCCGAATCGAAGCGCATGAAGGCGACGACAGCATCGGGGAGTATAAAGCCAATCCAGTGAGCAATCGCATCCAGGGTCTGCTCAAGCGGTGCCTGCTGAGCAATCAATTCATGGATCTCTTGCTGAGCCTCCAGCAAGGGCAAATCGTCGGTCACGCCTGTGCCTCCATACATGCCCCTCCCCGAATGTTAAGAGGTCTTAGAAAACTCAGTTCAATAGTGCAGGAATTCAGAAGGCTAATCAACGAAATCAATCATAAGTCAAGAAAAGCATGCAACTATTTGATATTTAATATATATTTTTCCGATGTGAGGGTTTGGGCAGCATGTTTGGGCAAGGGTGATATTGATTTCTCTGGTAGTTAACGGTAGCTGAAAGCCTATCGGCCGCAAGCGATAAAACTTTAGCTGTGGAAGTGACGGCCACGGCCTGGTGGAGGTCAAGACCAAGTTGCCCAAGTACCAGATCGAGCTGCTCCTGGCCGATGAGCTGCCCCAGGAGCACGTGGCGCAGTGCCAGGGCGGCCTGTGGGTCAGCGAGCGAGAGTGGATCGACTTCGTCAGCTACTGGCCCGGCATGCCGCTCTTTGTGAAGCGGGCCTATCGGGATGAGGCGAAGATTCGCTACATCGCGGAGCGGGTCGAGGCGTTCTACGAAGAAATTGAGCGCCGTATGGCCATGGTTATGGCGGCCTGAGGGGCGGCCATGTACAGTCGTTAGCTGAGTGCCGGCGGTCTCGCCGGCACCTACCGTATCACCGACACGGTGACCGAAGCGGAGCTCTTGAGCATCGCCAAGGCCTTCGCCCGTCGCCGCCTGGCTAAGTGGCGCAAGATCACCCAGCCAGCGCTAGCTTTCGAGTACCTGCAGATCCTGCTGCAGGACTACGAGCACGAGGTGTTCAGTGCCATCTTCCTCGATAGCCAACATCGCGTCATATGCTTCGAGGAGTTGTTCCGCGGCACTATCGACTCGGCCAGCGTCTATCCACGCGAGTTGGTCAAGCTGGCCCTGGCCAACAATGCTGCCGCCGTGATTCTGGTCCACAATCAAGTGGCGACCCCGACCCCAGCGATGCGGACCGGCGTATTACACAGCGACTGAAGGACGTGCTTGGGTTAGTGGACATCCGCGTCATCGATCATATCGTGGTGGGGAGCGAAGGCTGCGTGTCGTTGGCCGAGACGGGGAGTCTGTAACGGCCTGAACCTGAACGCAATATAATGCCGGTGCTACTCCTGAGGGGTTGCACCGGCATGCTGGTGGACCTTTTTTTCTCCGCTACATGGTAGATGGCCAAACCATTCGGTCTCCCTTGTCAACCAGCTCTCCGGAGTCATCATCGCCGAGGCGCCGATCACCGGCGACTACTTCGGCATGGAGCAGCGACCTTTTCGAGGCGTTTGGCCTACCGGCACCTGCCTCATAACTCGTGGAGGGGAAATTTTAAAAGCGTGTTCATTATAATCAGTGGCTTATGCTTATGGTTGACGAGCTCGGGGTTCTCAGGGGTCACCCGCACGGATAGAATTCATGCATGGTATTGTCGAGACAGAATTCTCAATGAGGTAGATTGTGACCGAGCTGAATTTCCTGGATTCATAGAATAACCGCAGCACTTTGGACACTACGGTGGAGGCAGGAGGGCCAGCGCCGGTACCCTCCCTGCTTTACCGACCAAAGTGAAGCAGAGCATGGGATACCGACAGCTGACCCAGACCCAACGATACCAGATCCACGCCCGCTATGACTTGGGTATGAGCCAGCGGCAGATCGGCAGGGAGCTGGGCCTCCACAGCAGCACGATCAGTCGTGAGCTGCGCCGCAACACCACCTCCGGTGGCTACGATCCCGAGCAGGCCCAGGCCCTGAGTGATCACCGGCGCCGTACAGCCTGGAAGTGGACGAAGCGCTTGCCGAGCATGATTGCCGCCGTTGTCGGCCGGCTGCGTGAGGAGTGGAGCCCACAGCAGATCAGCGGCTTCATGGCGCCCTTGGCAGGCGTCGGCGTCAGTCATCAGTGGATCTACTCCGTGATCTGGGATGACAAGGCGCAGGGTGGCGATCTCTGGCGGTATCTCCGTCAGCCCAAACGGCGCAGCAAGCACCGAGCCCAGGCCAAGAGCGCAGGGCTGGGCAAGATTCCCAACCGGGTAGGCATCGAGTACCGCCCGGCTGAGGCCAATGACCGGCATTTCATCGGCCACTGGGAAGGGGATACCGTGATCCATGGGCACAAGCAATCGGGACTGGTCACGCTGGTAGAGCGCCGCAGCGGCTACCTGCTGGCAGCACGGCTGCCCAGGATATCGGCGGAGCTGACACAAGCGGCCATGATCCGCCTGCTGAAACCTCGCCGAGGAGCGGTGCAGACCATCACCCTGGACAATGGCTCGGAGTTCGCTGGTCACCAAGCCGTGGCCGAGGCGGTGACCGCCGCGACCTACTTTTGTGACCCCTACTGCTCCGGCCAGCGAGGGAGCAACGAGAATACCAATGGGCTGATACGGCAGTACTTCCCCAAGGGAACGGACTTCCGACAGGTCACTGATGCCGAGCTCAGGAAGGTGATCAAGAAGCTGAATGACCGCCCCCGAAAGCGTCTCGGCTATCGTACACCGGCACAGGTGTTCCAGGGAGAATACTCAGGAGCCCTGAATACCGCAGGTGCTGCGCTTATTGCTTGAATTCAGGAAATGCACAAAAGCCGTTTGCACGTCATCTTCTGTCTTGTGCTGGAATACCATGACCTAATATTCAGCATCGGATTGGAGATGTTTGGCGAAGTCTCGCATCAGGTCGCGCTGTGAGCAGTCTGACATTTCGATTTCCATGGCAAGTAAAAACTGATAATGGATTGGTTATTAAAACAAAAGCCCGTGGCAAGCGCGGCCTGTAGTTATCTAAATACGGATTCAAAATCCACCGCGCTCATGTACTTGTTGGTTCATGTCCGACCGCAAATTCTGCCATCAGCGCATGGCCAGAACATACGTGCTGGTTCCCCTGCCGACAGAGAAGGCCAGCCAGCTCGAAGAGCTTCTGCCTCAGTAATGGAAAATCGAACGGCTATTTATCTGCGAGGGGTGATGGATTTACCTACTACTGTTCAACATGGCTTACGAATCGGTACGCGGCTAAGGTGGTTATTTTCCGTGGCTAGTTTCTGCAGTAGTTTACACAGTGTTTTCTTTTCATTTTCACTTAGTGGAAAAAGTAATTCTTCTTGAACGTTCGCCACGGCAGGTTCGGCGGAACGACGAAGACGCCTGCCTTCTTCAGTCAGAGAAACCTGCTTAGAGCGCAAATCCGCTTGACTGCGTTGCCGGATCAATAAGCCGCGTTCCTCTAGCTTTTTAACCACAACGGCTACTGTGTTGCGGTCTAGGGCGGTGTGGCTTCCCAAAGTAATTTGGTCAACTGGACCCAGCTCTTCCAATGCGGCTAGCGTAACATATTGTAGCTGGGTCAGGTTATGTGCCTCGCATTGGCGTAGGAAAATTGCCACGCTTATTTGATGGCAACGCCTCAGCAGGTTTCCTGGCATTGTGTTGGCTTGTGATAAGGGATTGCTAGCCATGGCATCTTGTTCTCTATGTTGGACATATTTCGTGGCCAATGCGACACGGTTTACGAAATGTAATATATCTTTGTCGAAATGGAAAAAATCGCATAGTTGTATGCAAAAATTGAAGGCTTAGATTTATTCTACATCGATCATGAAACGATCAAAAAATATAGCTAGTTCGTCATGAGCCTGTAGGGGCAAGACATGAGCAATATGCTGGTCAGGCCGCACGATCACCAGACAGCCGCTCTCCCGGTCGACTCCGCGCAAGTCGAAAATGTCTTGGTCGTTCTTAAGATCGGGGCAGAACACCTTTTCATAATCATGGAGGCCGTAGCGTCCCTTTCGAGGCCAGAGCATCTGAGGGAAGTCATCCAGAGAGAGCTCGCGGAATCCCTGTTGGCAAATGGCGCGCAGGTCGAACACCGAGTCGATGTCGTCGCATGCAGGTGTGAACCTACGCACCGGTGAGTCGGGTGATTCACTCAAAAACCGGCACAGCCGACTGAGGCCTGACTCCGGCGCGGTGGGGTCGCTGGCACCCGCGAATGCGAACAGTCGCCAGCGACCATCTGCTGTCACTGTGTGACCTAGATGCATGGGCTTGGCATCCGCCAGCCGCACAACGGGTGCAGAATGGAAACGTGTGCCAATTCCAAGACCGCTTGCTAGGTGCTGGTGGGTCGGGTCGGCGGAGATCAGTGAGGGTGAGTACTGAATGGCTGTGCCGGCGGTGAAGCGCCCCTGTTTGATGAAGTACTTTTGAAACTCTTTGGGGTCCACACCGTCACCCTTGTCCTCTGGAGAACCCTTGGGTGGGGCACTGAACATCTTGGCGAATTCTCGATCGAAGTCGATCAGCTCCTTGGCCACGGTCTGGCGCTCGGTGGTATAGGTGTGCAAGATCTCCGGTGTGCATTTTCCTTGCAGCACCGAAGCCAGTTTCCACCCTAGATTGAAGGTGTCGCGCATGGAGACGTTCATGCCCTGGCCCGCCTTTGGGCTATGGGTGTGACAGGCGTCTCCAGCGATAAAGACATGCGGGAATCGCTTGTCAGCTTCCTCGGCAGGCACATCGTCGAACTTGTCGCAGAGGCGCTGACCGATCTCGTAAACTGACCACCAAGCGATTTCCTTCACGTCTAAGGTATAAGGGTGCAGGATGCGCTGCGCCGCGGCCACCAGCTGGTCGGTGGTGATGTTGCGGCTGGCGACGCGCTCGCATTCATTAAGTTTATCTAATTCGATGTACAAACGCGTCAGGTAGCCGCCTTCCCGCGGTATGATCAGGACGTTTCCAGCATTGCCGGAGTGTATCGCCGCCTTCATGCGGATGTCTGGGAAGTCGGTGACTGCCAGCACATCCATCACGCCCCAGGCCTGGTTGGCGGAATCGCCCTGCAGGGAGCGTCCCAGGGACTTGCGCACCGCGCTGCGTGCGCCGTCGCAGCCCACCACATAACGAGCCCTCACGTTTTCCACCTCGCCCTCATGAGCAGGGTCGATCCGCTCTAGTGTAACAGTTATCGGGTAGTCCTCAGCGTGTAGGGTGGCCGCTTGCGATTTGATGTGGTCGATCGCCACATCAATTACGCGGCGGGAGTAGTCGGGTTCCAACTGGGTAGGAGATTTACGCATCAGCTCCAAATAGAAGTCGTGTACCCGGGCCTGGTTGAGCACTGTGTGAGGGAATTCGGAGAGATCGTCCTCGGTGTCCTGTGTACGGCCATGGCGCATGATGTTCTTGCGGTTTGCCTCATCCGGCTTCCAGAATACTGTCTCGTTGATCCAGCAGGCTTCATTGAGAACCTTATCGACGAAGCCGAAGGCATTAAACATCTCCATGGTGCGGCAGGCGATGCCATCGGCCTGGCCGAGCTTCAGCGGGCCGTCCTTTTGCTCGACGATGCGCGTCCTGATTTCGGGGAACGCCGATAGTTGGGCCGCCAAGGTCAGACCAGCCGGACCGCAGCCGACGATCAGCACATCGACTTCCTCGGGCAGGGTATAGGTATTTTTAAGCTCACCGACAGGCGCGTGGACGGTCGGGTCGCCAGTCTGGACTCCGTTGAGATGAAATTGCATAGAGGCCTCGACGGGTTACGGGAAATTTAATCACTATTGTGCTTATTACGCTATAGCTTTGTCCGCTATTCGCAATACGACTTTTTGCTACTGCAGCTCAGCGGAACCGCTCTGCTAGGTATCAGGGCTAGCCCAGGCGTATTCGACCTTCGTCGATTTGGCTATCGCTCTTCGTCATCAAGATTGAAGTGCTGGATGGCGATCCGACAGGTATACGTCTGTTGTGAAAGGGCATTGAGGACTTCCGCAATACTGAGAGGTGCCAAGGTGTTGGGGAGATATACCCTCATCGGCGCACGTCGCTGGTGCTGTGACGTAACGAGGAGTGCGGTATGCGCTGCCTGTACCATGGCTGGAAGATGGACGTCAAGGGCAATGTCCTCGAAATGGCCTCCGAGCCGAAGTAATCGAATCTGAACGAGCAGGGCAAGCAAAAGATCTATCCGGCCCCTAATAAAGCGTCGGGTGTCGTGTGGGTGCTTCATGGGCCGAACCGAGGAAAAGCCGGAGTTCACGTCCTCCAGTGTCGCTGGCGTCATAGTTATCGTGTTCTTGGCCGCTGCCACAAAAGGCTCGGTCCACTAAACGCCATGGAGTCGGTCAAGCACGGGTCTCATTACGTGCATACAGCGATGCCACCGCTGGCCAAAGGCTCGTCTCATCCTTCGGGTGTACAACTTCGCGAGCAATATCCGCTCGCTTGGCAACGGCTGCGTCGTCGACGAGGCGAGTCTGACCAAAGCGACAGATTAACTCACCGCGGTCGCTTATCGCGAGGGCTTGGCGATCGGTGCGCCTGTCGAGTATGACGAGAAGTCTTACGTGCATCAGATCCCAGGCGGCGTGATCTTCAACCTGCGATACTAGCTGCAGAAAGTCGGCATGGAACATTGCCTGGCTGAAACCTCGAGAAGTTGCCCGCATTCGTGCCGAATTTGGTTAACCGATCGAGGTTGCTCCCCTGTCATAGTTCGTTGAGAGATGACAGCTCTGCCATGTGAGTCTAATTATTTTCCCTTCACCTCATAGCGCCATTAAATCGTGCAGCCGTGCTCCGAAAGGTTGCTTAGGCGAGCGATGTGCAGCTTGGCGGAGGTGGGGCACGTCAGTTTTAGAGTACCCGATACACCCAGTATGCGACTTTAGTCTGTTTGACATGGCCGCTTGAGGCGCTATGGTTAGGCATTGAAGTTAGATATCTAAGTATATCGGCGAGAGCTGATCGTGTAGCTCCCTAACCCTTGGAGACCGTGCCTTATGCTGACACAAGAAGAGAATGACTTGCTGTGCCGTGTTGAAGGTCATGCCCCTATGGGGCAAATCATGCGTCGTCACTGGCTGCCCGCTTGCCTATCCGAGGAAGTCGAGGAGCCAGACGGTGATCCGATACGGGTTCGACTGCTCGGTGAGGATCTGGTGGCCTTTCGCGATACCGAAGGGCGCGTGGGAGTACTAGACGAGATGTGCCCTCATCGGCGTGCGTCGCTGGTGCTGGGGCGTAACGAGGAGTGCGGTCTGCGCTGCCTGTACCATGGCTGGAAGATGGACGTCGAGGGCAATGTCCTCGAGATGGCCTCCGAGCCGCCGGAATCGAAGCTGACCGAGAAGGTCAAGCACAAGGCGTACCCCACCCACGAGGCGGCCGGTTTTGTCTGGGTTTACATGGGGCCACCCGAGGAGCAGCCGGAGTTTATGCCGCCTGTGTTTCAGCCGACGCCGGAAACCAAGATATCCATCTCCAAAGTAATTGTCGATTGCAATTGGGCCCAGATCCTTGAAGGCGCTATAGACTCGGCTCACTCCTCAAGCCTGCATTCCACCGACATGGTGCCAGCCCGCAAGGATGGCGCCGAGGCAACCGACAAGCTCTGGCTGCGTCCATCCACGGACAAGGCACCGCGTCTTCAGGTGCAGCCCACGCCGTTCGGCTTCCGCTACGCCGCGATACGTCGTCCGATTAAAGATGCAAAGACGCATGATTACGTGCGCACCACATTGTTCATCGCGCCCTACACCGTTCAGATTCCACCGAACAACCTCTACGATATCGCGATTCTGCACGTGCCCATCGACGACACGCACACCGCGTTCCACTTCATTGCCTGGGGCGACGCGAGCACTACGCCTGATACCGAGTCCTGGCGTAAGTTCCTTGGCACCCAGATTGGCATAGATGTGGACAAGCATTTTCGAAAGTTCCGCACCCGTGAAAACAACTACTGGCAGGATCGCCGCATCATGCAGCTTGGTACTAGTTTCACCGGAATCAAGGGCATTCCCAACCAAGATATCGCGATGTGGGAAACCATGGGGCCGATTGCCGATCGGACGCACGATCGTCTCGGAGCGAGTGACTTGGCGATAGTCGAATTCCGTCGCCAAATGGTGCAGGCCGCCAAGACAATACAACAAGGAGGGTCGGCTATTGGCACCAAAGAGCCACGAATTCCGTATTACAAGCTCAAATCCTTCCAGGGAATTGTCCCTAAAGAAGAGGATTGGCGTCAATTGGGTACCGCTCCCGAAGAGGCAGAATTGTATGAAAGTGAGCCGCAGCACTCCTGATGGTAGGTAGTCGATACGTTGAGTCAAGGATAAAACCATTTATGTTGCTGAACATCCCGACTCACAGATAAGAAAACAGGAGCCCTGATGAAAAAATTGGAACTTTCGGTTGCCGTCGGCAACTACGACCGCGTGAGGCCACTGATAGATGGAGAGGTGCAGATAGATGGTGTGGAGCCCGTGTTCCTGCTACATGACCCGGAGGAGATCTTCTTTCGCGCCTTTCGGCATGCCGATTTCGATATCACGGAACTCTCGCTGAGTAGTTACACAGTGAAAACAGCAGAGGATAATTGTCCCTATGTTGGGGTACCCGTCTTTCCCTCTCGCGCGTTTCGGCATACTTCTATTTACATACGGACCGATCGCGGCATCGAAACGCCAGCAGACCTGCAGGGTAAGCGTATTGGTGTTCCTGAATATCAATTGACCGCCAATGTCTGGGCCCGCTTGTTCCTTGAGGAGGACCATGGCCTCCAGCCACGAGATATGACTTGGATGCGTGGCGGCTACGAGGAGCCAGGTCGGGTCGAGAAGATCAACCTCAATCTCCCCGAAGGAGTCCGCGTGGAAAACATTCCGGAAGGGGAAACGCTATCCGGCATGCTCGCCACGGGCGAATTGGATGCAGTAATGGGACCGCGAGCTCCGTCCTGTTTCACGCAGGGGCATCCTCATGTGGATTACCTTTACCGTGATCCTCAAATGGCAGCCTCGGACTGGTATCGGAGAACAGGCATCTTCCCCATCATGCATCTGCTGGGCATTCGCAAGACGCTTGTTGACCGCCATCCATGGCTACCGTTCTCCGTTTACAAGGCTTTCGAACAATCCAAGGCTAAGGCACTAGCGAAGCTCAGTGATACCTCGGCAACTAAGGTGACACTGCCCTTCATCGAGGACCAGCTTCAGGCCGCCCGGCGCCTGATGGGTGAGGATTTCTGGTCATATGGCTTTGCTACCAATCGACAAACCCTGGAGCGATTTCTCGAGCAACACCATGCGGAAGGACTGTCTAGGCGTCTCGTGAAGCCGGAGGAACTGTTTCATCCCGCTACGCTGGAAAGCTTCAAGATCTGACCGGACCTTGGGATGGAAATATCCGTCGCACAGCGACACCTTACAAAAATAAACGAAGCCCCGTATAACCAATGTTGACGCCAGTACAAGAGGTGAATAAATGAAAGTATCAATCAAGAATTCCGTGATGGCCATGGCCCTTGTCGTTCCTGGATTGATGATGAATGCTGCATCTGCCCAAGAATACAATCTTACTGTGGCCGGAGCCTCGCCAGGAGGACTGTGGTCGTTGCTCGGTGCTGGCTTGGATAGTGCCCTGAAAGCAGAATATTCCGGTTCGACGGTGACCTATCAGACCTCAGGGGGTGGCATCGCCAATGTGGCTGTGTTGCAACGCGGTGACGCTAGCTTGGGAATTGTAGAAGATGCCGTGCTGCAGCTGGCTCGTGATGGGGAAGACCCTTTCCGAGAAGCTGTCAATGATGATATCCGGGTACTATCTTACCTCTACACTTGGGCGCCGATGCAAGCTGTTATAAGGGAGGAGTTTGCCGAAAAACATGGTATTTCAAGCTTCGAGGATATTGCCGAAGTTAAGCCGCCGATCACCATTGCCATAAACAAACGCGGTAATATTGCATCGAGTGTTGCTGAAGCCATGTTGGAGGCCATCGGTGCAGGACCCGAGGAAATCAAGAGCTGGGGAGGTGACATTATCTATGCCGCTTCCAGCGAGCAATCTGGCCTGATTCAGGACCGTCGTATCGACATGTTCCTGAATAGCCTGTTCGTGGGACAAAGTTCGATAATGCAGGCGGCATCAAGTGTCGATGTGAATCTGTTGCCCTTGTCCGAGGACGTCATACAGGAGGTCACAGAGAAGACGGGAACCAACGCATTCACGATTCCTGGGGGAGCCTACGAGTGGGCGCCGGATGAAACGCCAACTGTGTCGATCAGCGCTACATTGGCTGTGCGAAGCGATATGGACGAAGCCATGGCCTATAACCTCACAAAGGCCCTTTATGAAAACTATGAAAAGATTTCTGGCGTTCATCCTGCTATGGAAAGCTTGACTCCGGAAATAATGGCGAATGTCGAGGTTGTGCCCTACCACGATGGCGCCGAGCGTTACCTCAAGGAAGTCGGACTCCGCTAATCGGCAAAGAGTATTTCTGCTCAGAGGTTTGTCAATGAATCAGTTCTTCTCGAATGTAACGGGAACCGGTGCCAAGCGAACTCTCACGGGCAAGCTGGGAATGGCAGTGCATGGATGCGCTGCCCTCGTAGCGCTGGCCGTCATCTATACGACGACGATTGTGTATGTGGACCTATATGCAATGATGGTCGTTTTCCTTTCCGCCATGCTGGCCTTACTGTTTCTTAATGTGAGCGCTGGGCCAGAGGGGCGTCAGGACCGCCCTAGCGTGTTCGACTGGTGTCTTGTCGTGGCGAGTATCGTTGTAGGCCTCTATTTTCTAATGGAAAGTCAGCGGATCGTTGAGCGCATCACTTTGCTGTTCCCTCTTGAGACCTTTGACTTGCTGGCCGCCAGCGTGCTCCTAGTACTGACCATCGAGGCAACAAGACGTACGGTTGGCTTTGGCCTGACCAGCGTCGTCCTGGTCTTTGTCGTCTATAATCTTTGGGGGCACGACTTACCGGGAGCACTTGGTTTTCGGGAGGTCAGCTACAACCACTTTCTCGATATTATGATGTTTACATCGGATGGTCTGTTCGGGGTGCCACTTCGCGTCGCAGCGACCTATGCCTTCCTGTTTGTAATGTTCGGAACCTTTCTGTCCAAGGCGGGTGGTGCCGACTTCTTCTATAATCTGGCCTCTGCGGTTGCCGGCCGTAGAACCGGGGGGCCGGCTAAAATTGCCGTCATTTCCTCGGCACTTTACGGTACCATGTCAGGGAGCCCAACCTCGGACGTCGTCACAACGGGCTCCGTTACTATCCCGATCATGCAGCGCCTCGGATATAGTAAGCCACTATCCGGTAGCGTAGAAGTGGCTGCCTCAACCGGTGGAAGTCTGCTGCCCCCGGTCATGGGATCTGCAGCTTTCATCATGGCGGAGTATACGGGTATCGAGTATCGCAATATCGCCATTGCCGGTATCATTCCCGCACTGCTCTATTTCCTTTGCGTATATGCGCAGGTGCATTTACGCTCCCAGAAACTGGGACTGCGTGGACTGTCAAAGGAGGAAACTCCCCCCCTGAAGGCGACTCTCAAGAACGGCGGCCTGTTTATTCTACCGCTTGTCGCGTTATCGGTGGCTCTGTTGTTGGGGTATTCCCCGACCTTTGTCGCGGCGCTTGCTACTGCGGTGGTATTGATTGTATCGGCGGTCCGCAGTTCGACCCGGATGGGGCCTAAGGCAATTTGGGATGCCTTGGCCGTCACTACGCTACGCATGGTCTCCGTCGTCGCAGCCTGCGCAGCGGCGGGTCTGGTGATTGGAGGAATCTCCATGACGGGCCTGGGCGGCAAGTTTGCCGATCTCGTCTACCTGCTGGCTGGAGATACCGCTTTTCTGGCACTGGTCATCTCTGCCGTACTGGCGATTATCTTGGGCATGGGCATGCCGACTCCCTCGGCCTTCATCTTGGCCGCCGTTTTAGTGGGACCCACCTTGCTGGGCTTAGACTTCAGCGTCCTCCAGACCAATATGTTTATCCTTTACTTTGCCGTGCTCTCGGCCATGACCCCCCCGGTGGCTGTGGCCGCCTTCGCCGCATCGGCCATCGCAGACGCGAAGCCCCTAGAGATTGCCACTGGGGCCGTGAGGTTGGCCATTACAGCGTTCATCGTGCCCTTTGCCTTCGTGTATGGTGAAGGACTGCTGATGGTCGGTACTTGGACAGAGATTGCTTTGAGCTGTATCACCGCAATAATCGGTGTACTACTTCTGAGTATCGCAGTGGAAGGGTACTGGCGCGGGCCGTTTAGCACAATGCCGAGGCTAGGCTTCGGGCTGGCAGGGTTGCTGTTCATCGCCCCTAGTTGGTGGGCAGTAATACTGGCTTTGGTATGTCTCGGCTTGGCAATAGCCGCCACGCCTCATTTGCGCTTGCAAAATAAAGGTCCGAGCATGGGTTGAATTTTTTTGCGTTCATAACTTCATGGAGACAGGGGAGGAAGTTATACCCTGTCTTTTTTTTCTGTTTTCTGCGAGGTCAAGGTGGCCAGTTCGCAATCCTTACCTATCCTGCTGTCTCTGGCATCGTCACTGATGTTCGCTAGCACATTTTTTCTCATCAAGATGGCTGGTCAAGCATCATCATCTCTAGCTGCTATATGGGTTACCCTCAGCACTAACGTGGGCTTTCTCTGGTCATGGAGTCTGCTAAGGGAGAATGGTATTATCTCGCCTTCACCGGAGTGGCAGTATTTCGTTCTCGCTGGTATTTTTGCGCCTTTGCTTGGGCGAATGTTTCAGTTTCAGGGCATGGCAAAATTGGGCGCTAACATTACCACGCCTATTACATTGACACATCCGATTTTTACGGTGCTATTATCAGTTATTTTCTTGGATGAAAGTCTTGGTAGAGGAGCTCTTTACGGAATTTTTCTGGTGCTAGGTGGAGGTATACTTCTTGGCTTTCAGGGCGGACGGGGAACGATGGTTTGTACTGGTACTCCGTACAAATTTTTGTTATTGCCTTTGGCAGCATCCTTGGCTTATGGAGTGTCTGTTTTATTTAGAAAATTAGGGATCGATATGGGGTCGGACGCAGTCACTGCGGCAGCGGTGACGACCTCAACATCTTGGCTGTTATTCGCTATATATCTGGTGATTTTTAGGCCTTCAGGTGTTTTCACATGTAAGTCCCATGAGTTTATAAAGTTTGTAGGCGCAGGCGTGTTTTCGAGCCTGGGTCCTGTGTTTCTATATATGGCTCTGCAAGTAGGTAAAGTTTCCGTTGTTGCCCCCTTGGCTTCGACTACACCTTTTTTTGTGTTGCTTGTTACAGGTCTATACATGAGAAACGAAGAGGTCTTAAATAGATGGGTTGTTCTCGGCACCATTTTCACCGTATTGGGTGTGGTACTCATTGTATCATTTGGTATGAGTTAATAACGTAAACCTTGCAGGTGGGTTATATTTATGTATGAGATGGATATGAAAAGACTAGAAAGTGACATGAAAAATAATGTGGCCGCTGCGTTGGAGGAGGATATTGGTAGTGGTGACGTCACCTCTGAGTTAGTGCCGGGTGATTGTATTGGCAAGGCTGTTATTACAGCAAAGGAAAAAGCCGTGGTTTGTGGTGCTGATTGGGTTAATGAGGTTTTTTGTCAGATTGATCCTGAGGTAAAAGTTGTCTGGTACGTCACGGATGGTGATCATGTAGATGTTGGTCAAGAGCTTTGTCATATTTCTGGAAATGCGAAGTCAATTTTAACAGGGGAAAGAACGGCACTCAATTACCTGCAGACACTCTCGGGTACTGCAACTCGTAGCCATTTCTTTAGCAAGCTGATTGAAGGTACTGCTTCTAAGCTATTAGATACTAGGAAGACGCTACCTGGATTACGTTTGGCTCAGAAATATGCGGTATATTGTGGAGGCTGCTATAGTCATCGAATGGGATTGTATGATGCTTTTCTTATCAAGGAGAATCATATTTCAGCTTGTGGGGGTATTGCGAAGGCGATAGAACAAGCGAAGCGTCTGGTGCCCGCGAGGCCTATCGAAGTGGAAGTCGAAGACCTAAAGGAATTCCAGCAAGCACTTGAGGCGAGGCCGGACATTATTATGTTGGACAACTTCTCTGTAGAGAATATACGCACGGCAGTGAAGTTGGCAGCAAGAGGCGTGGCGCTCGAGGCCTCGGGAGGCGTGACCGAGACCACCTTGATCGATATCGCAAGGACAGGGGTCGATTACATTTCCCTTGGCACCCTGACCAAGGACCTGAAGGCGATCGATCTGTCCATGCGTCTATCGATGTAAAAGGGTGAGAGGCCAAAGGGGGACTGCCGACGTCGCTCGGATACTGAGCATGGTGTCGGCAGTTGCAGATTTTTTCGATGTACCGAGGCCTCAAATTCTTCCAAAGTGGGCCTGCGCCTGGCGGGCTCGCATTTTCCATAGTTGCCAGGGCCTTTCCACCTGCCCCTCGGTCGCCTCCCTGGCTGAGTTGGCCTCCTCGGGTGTGAGATATTCGATGGGGCCAAGGCGCAGTGCATCAGCTTGAAGCCGTGCATTCACCTCAACATAGATGGCTCGATAGACTGCTTGCTTCAAGGTTGGCCCGATAACTGTTGCGCCATGCCCGCGCATCAACACGACATTGTCGTTTCCTAGGGAGTCGGCAAGTGAAGCCCCCAGCGCACGATCCCGGATCAGCAGGTCTGTCGCCGTGCCAGCCGAGTCCCGGATCTCGAAGATTGGAGCACCTGCACCCAGAAAGCCGCTCATGTGGCACATTGGCCGTAAGGGGGTCGACTTGACAGCGCTGAAGGGGACGACGGAAGGCGAGTGACTATGCACAACCGCCATGACATCCGGTCGTGCACGGTAGATCTCTCCATGAATGAAGCGCTCAAGATAGACAGGCCGATCGTCGGCATTGATAGGGGTACCATCAAGATCGAATGTCAGGATATCGTCCGACGTGACGAGCCCGGGGGCCATGTTGCGCGCCAGCATAAACCGTTCGGTATTTTTCGGGTGTCGGATACTGACATGTCCGAAGGCATCAAGTACGCCTTCATTAAAAAGGATATGATTGGCATCCACCAAGTCCCTCAATAGTTCTTCTTTTGTTTCGGAGATCGTGACGGAGGTCGAATTATCGGTATTCATCGCTATTCCAAGAGTGGTGAATATTTAGGTGATGGTCTGGAGCTATTCGTTATCCTCGGCCAGGTTGCTAATAATCTTGAGCAAGGTGCGCCGTGTCACACGGAGGTCTTCACATTCGACACCCTGCACAGCAATATCATTGACTTCCTCAGCCAGTGGAATTAGGGATTTCTTAAGATCACGCCCTTTTTCCGTAAGGTAGATATGAATGTTTTTACGGTTACCATTGAGTTGTCGACGGACGATAAGCCCTTTTGCCTCCATCGCCTTCAGGGCGGTAAAGGTCGTGGGCTCCATCAGGCCAGCCTGTTCACTGAGCTCGCGTTGCGTCAAACCTTCCGTTACCCAGAGGATGCGTAGGAATGACCAGTGACCGAAACTTACCGAGTGCTCCGTCAAACGTGTTTGTAGGCTCTTTGTCAGAACTCGGCCAGCATCACGTATCAAGTGTGCTAGGCGATCGTCCGGCACATCCTCTTGCCAATGACGAAGTACTGTTTGCGTTTCCCGGTTATCAGTACGGGGCATTGTGAAATTCTCCAAGAAAGCAATATTTCCCTACTCCTACACAACATTATAACACCAATTCAGTCATGCTTGCTGGTGAGATAGCGAGATTTCACGGCCATCTCTTGCTGATTCCAGCAGCGCCAAACAGACTTCCATCGTGGCCATGCCCCACTCACCGGTGTGAATGGGGTTGCGATCATGGCGTATGGCGCCTATCAGTTCATCAAGGACTTCACGTCTCGGGATCTTCGGTGACGGTATAGTTTCCAGGTAGCGTCGAGTATGGGCATAGACCTGTACCCCTTGTGGTACGGGGCGAAGGTCGGCGCCATCGCAGGAAACGAGGATGAAGCCGAAATGATTGTGTGCCGCGTCTTGTAACTGGCTATTGGCCAGGGACAGGCCGGCACCGTAAGTGCGGGTATTCTTGAAAGTGGCCTCTTCTTCAGGCCCCTGAATCTTCGCCAACTTCGCCCTGGCGGTGCCGTACTGCCCGGGATCTCGGGCTTGGCCTAGTTCGCCTGACCAACCACAAAATTCATCGCTATCGAAATGTGCGAATCCGCTGTAGGTCATGCTGGCAAAGATACCATTATTGAAGGTGAGTAGGGCACTATAGGCGCCTTCCGTGGGGCGTGCTGGATCCCAGCTTCCAGTGGCGGCCCGTACACTTTTGACGTCCCCCCCACCGAGCAGGCGCACGATATCAACCTGATGGGCTGCTTGGCTGAAAACAACACCGCCACCCTGTGAGGTATCCAGCTCTTCCGGACGGCGGGGACGGTAGAGAAAGTCCGTGTAATTAAGTGCACTGATCATGCGAACCGCGCCGAAGTCTTTGCTGTCTATCAGCTCGCGAGTTCTAAGATAGGGCGCATCAAAGCTATGGCTGTGCCCGACGACCAGCCAGCATCCGGCGCGACGCATGGCATCGATCATGCTGTGGCAATCCTCGATTGAGAGCGCCATTGGCTTCTCGACCAGGACATGCTTGCCATGTGCTGCTGCCAGTTCGACATGCTCGCGATGAAATTGATGAGGAGTAGCGACATAAACCGCTTCAACATCGGGGTCGGCGCACAGGTCGGCGACCTCGGCATAGGTTCTCGCGTCGAAATCGGTTCTAAACTGCCGGCGAGCATCCTCTCGTGGATCGGCCGCGGCTACTAAGCGAATACCTGGATGGGCCGCGAGGGTAGGTAAGAGCAGCATGAAGCCACGCCCTAGACCGGCAACGCCGAGTTTCAAGCGAGGTACGGGCATTGTGAGCACTCCGTGGTGATGCAATGGATTATTCCGCTAGATCGATTACCAGTTCCTTCGTATAGGCGCGTGAGACACAAACCATGAGGTGATCCTGTCGCTCGGCTTCTGACAAAACCAGATCACGGTGCTCTGCTTCACCTTCCAACAGTCGGGTTCGACAGGAGCCGCAGGTACCACTCTCACAGGAGTAGGGCACTTGATGGCCGTTCACTCTCAACGCCTCGAGGATAGATACGCCTGCCGGTACCGGAATCGCCTCTCCGGTTTTGTGGAGGCGTACGGTGAAAGGTGTATCTTCAGCTGCGCTGGCCGACTGGCTCCCGCCGAAGTCCTCGAAATGCACACTGGAGGAAGTCCAGTGTCCGGTCATGTCGCGAACCGCTTCCATTAGTCCCCGAGGACCGCAACAGTAGATGTGGGCCCCTTTTGGCTGCTCAAGGATCGGCCACAGGTCATAGGAGTTGTCGGGATCGCCATGGTCGTGATGGATGACCACCTTGCCTCGGTACTCGGGGGCGCTGAGCTGCTCAAGAAATGCGGTTTGGGACGGCTCACGCGTTAAGTAATAAAGCTTGAATGGTTTGCCACCCGTTGCCTGCAGGTGAACAATCATCGAGAGAATCGGTGTGATGCCAATTCCACCGGCGATAAATATGTAGCGAGCAGGGTTGCCTGTTAGTGAGAAGTCGTTGTGCGGAGCTGATACCTTTAGGCGATCGCCTACTTGGGAATCGTCAACCAGGCTCCTCGAACCGCCAGTGCCATCCTCCTCGCGCTTGACCGCAATGACATACCGATCCTGCTCGTCGGGATCGTTACACAGCGAGTAATGTCTCACTTGCCCGCTGGGAGTCTCGACGCACACATGAGCGCCGGGTGTGAATTCTGGTAGATCATTGCCATCGGGATCAATGAGCTCTATGCGGTAGATGCCATCTGCGATCGCGTCCAGTGCGGTGACGAGCAGTTCGCTCATGGGAAGTTCATCGGAGGGGCTAGCCATAGGATACCCACCTTTCTTGTCGAGTGGCTGAATATACTTCTATATCTAAGTATTTTTTCGATAGTAATGCAAGGCAATATGATGCGACTTTAGTCGCATGGGTTGGGTGGCGCCTGCTACGTTCGACATGCTGCCAACCTCCTAAATATTTTGATCATATAGGTGTAGAGACGAGGGGGCAGGATCCACTGGTTATGGGCTACCTATCAAATGCCAACAAAACAGACTGAAGGACCGAAACCCACGATTGAGCATGGGTTTCTGTCAGTTGACAGAAAAGGGACACTTTCGGGGGATTAGTCTCGCCGTTTTCTAATTGTGAAAAAAATGACTTGCGTCAAAGAAAACTGCAAATTTCATCCTATAATGGTTAGATATAAAAGCATTGTGTGTTGCGTCCTTTTCATAGAAACATCTACCCGGAGTGAAATACATCATGAACATCTCTATCGATTATTTGGTGGCTGGGATGCATAGGGTTTCGAATTTTTTTTATAAACACTCATTGAGGAAAGTCGTTCTTGATATGCAGGATGGGTCTACCGAAGCCTATCGGAAAATGATTCAAGATGCCGGCTTCAGTTTTGAAGCTAGTTTTGAGCGTGAGATCGTGAGGCAACTTAATAATGGGGGGCGCTTGGGTATGATGCCCGCCGAAATGCTTTTGCCGGTGATGATGAGCCAGTTTGGGGTGGCGAGAAATGACTTTATTGACACCGATCCATCCCAGCTTGAAGCCTTGGAGGCAGCTTGCAATCACTGTCCTGTAGTTGGTGATTGCTGGAAGTCCATGCGCTCTGGAGCCTCGACAGCGGAGGCACTAAGTTTTTGCCCTAGCGCAGATATTTTTGAAAGATGCGGTAATGATAAAGTGAAGGTGTAGTCAAAGATGCATGCGCATGAAGAGAGCGCCTAGGCAATATGATCGCTACCGATCAGGTCGCCATCCCACTGCACGGTATTAAACGATTTCCGAGGACCTTCCCCTTGGTTTAGGTCCGCTACCAATGTGAGGATCCGCTGCTTCATGCGCACTTCTCGGCATACGCTACCGGTAGCAAATAGCCCAGCGAGCTGTGCGGTCTGACATGGTTGTAGTGAGTTCTCCATTCAGTAATTACGTGTCGTGCATCCGCCAGGCTCAAGAACCAGTGCTGATTGAGCAGCCGTCTCGGAACTTGCCGTTGAAGCTCTCGGTGAACGCATTCTGCGTCAGCTTGCCCGGCTGGATGAACGAGCGTCACCTTCCGTTCACGCGCCCAGAAGAACATTGCCTTGCTGGTCAGCTCCGGCCCGTTATCGCATACAATCGAGGCTGGCAATGAGCGCTGCTGCGCGATCTCATCCAGGAACCGGGCCAGCCGACGTCCTGAAATGGATGTGTCCGCCAGTTGCCCGACATACTCTTGGCTGAAGTCGTCCACAATGCTCAGCACACGAAAGCGACGACCCGAGGCCAGCTGATCCGACACGAAGTCCATCGACCAGCGCTGGTTGGGCCGGTCCGGCAGTGGCATCGATGTCCTTGGCCGGATTAGCCGCTTGCGCCGCCGGGTCCGAACTAGAAGGCCATGCTCGCAGTACAGCCGGTAGGTACGCTTGCGATTGAGCACCAAGCCTTCCTGACGCAACGGTGCGTGCAGCAGCAAGTAGCCGTAGCGGGGATAGCAGGTCGCCAAGGCTTGCAGGCGTGCCCGAAGCGGCGCATCGTCACGCGGTATGGCCTGGTATCGAGCCATTGATCTGGCCAGGCCCAGCAGCCGACAGGCGCCTCGCTGGCTGAGCCAGCCGCCTGTCACCAGGTGCTTCACCGCACGCCGCTTCGCTTCGGGCGTCACCACTTTCCCGAAACGTTCTCCTTGAGCGCGGCATTGTCGAGGGTGCTTTCCGCCAGCAGCTTCTTCAATCGGGCATTCTCGCTTTCCAGCTCGCGCAGGCGCTTGGCCTCCTAGACTTCCATGCCGCTGTACTTGGCCTTCCAGCGGTAGAGGGTCTGCTCGGTCACGCCGTTCTGCCGGGCCAGCTCGGCGATCGAGACGCCGCGCTCGTTGGCCTTGAGGATGCTGATGATCTGCTCTTCGGTATGTCGGTTTCGCTTCATCGCGAGATCTCCTGCTATCAGGATAAACATAGCGGAAATCTCACATTGATGGTGGACCGGTTTCTGGGGGATAAGGTCAACCAGTGTAAAATTTCAAGTAGATGAATTATCGACAAAAGCCCGTAGCAAGCGCGGCCTGTGGTTGTCGAAATACGGATTCAAAATCCGCTGTGGATGATCTCTTGTCCGAGAAGCTGAAGGGCTTGCAGGTGTCGAAGCGGGTCAACCGCGCAGAGGAGGGGAGCGACCAGAGTCTTGATGGCGACCCGTGCCATCGGCTCGATCTCCAGGTAGCGATCCAGGATGGCGTCAGTTAACCGGTCGGCGAGCTTGTCGGGATGGCCATCGGAAGCCGACTCGGAAGTGAACAGGTAGCCGCGGCTCACGAGCGGGCTTCACTTGCGCTGAGTGGCCAACGCCTCGAGTTCGGCACTGCCACCTTTGACGTAGCAGTAGCCAAACTCATTGGCGCTGTTGCTGACCATCAAGCGGTGGGGATTTTCCAGGACAGTTGGCATACCAGGCGGACGGTGACGGACCGGCAAACCCGGGCCTTAGGCCGAGGCGGCGAGCCAGCACGATGATCTCCGCCTCGGCTTGGGACTCGGCTTCCCTGATAAGGCGGTTGATCTCGGTCTTCAGCTCGCCGAGGATGCGCTGATGGGTGGTGCTGGTGATCATCGAGATCCTGCTCAACAACGCCCACGGTCATTGGGGTGACGTCTTTTACCCGGTGCGGTGAGATTCGGTGGTGCGCCTGCAAGGATAGCGATATGGGCCTCGCCATGATCTCAAGTCCCAGTCGGCGCCCCGGTGCCCCGGTGCCCCGGTGCACCACGCCCAAGATGAGAGAGCTGGGAAAAAGCGGGGCATCCTGCCCGGTTGCGTTTTGGTTGCTGAGTGGGTGAAATCGGTGTGAGCCATGTAATGTGTGGAAAGCCATAACCTTTTGAAATTCCAAAGACATGCGTTGCAGGCGCGATCCTTGATGCGGCTTGGTTGCACGTCAAACCCATTGGGTTTCCCTATCTGCTGTGCTCTTTCGGCTGGGAATACCGCAAGTTCCTGCACCAGCGCCGCGAGATCATGCACTGTTGCGTGGATCGCTGCCAGGGCGTGAGCACGACCATCGAGTCGGTAGTGCTGGGGGAGGCGCTGGAGGGGGCGTATCTGCCAGCGCCGACGCTGGATGATGCATCGCTGGAGCGCCACGCCAAGCGCCATGTGATGCAGTCACGTCGACACGGGCTAAAACGCCGCGACTCCGCCGAGGTGGTCATCGAGAAGGTGCTGCACCTGCGCAAACCGCTATGGGAGGTCAGTACCCACCATCCGCAGTACGGAGATCATTCACTACTGCTAGATGGTGTCACCGGTGGCCACCTTTTCTTGAACCATTGAGGTTCCGGCCCTTGACCGGGGAAGTGGAGGCTCTTCTCTAGCAGATTTGCAGCTTGCCCGGGCGCATCATCGGCTCGCACGGCTTACGCTATGTTGCTGTCGTGCCGACTCTCGCCGCTCGAGTGGAAACGGCCGCGCTTCGCGACGCCTTGGGGCGCATTCAGCGGCCGTGTCTGCTAGGCGCATGGCCCAGAAGAGTGGCGATGGCCCGGATCGAATTCGTACCTCGCATCATCATGATGACGGCTCGGTCTTCATCAGACAGATGGCGATAGCAGTGAGTCATGGCAACACCGTACCTAATGGGTCACGTGTTGCACTTGGTCAGTGAAACCACCAGGGCGGGTGTTCGGCTGATTTTGTTGAGCGGCGTACTTTACTACGCGTCGTGTGCTCTACGGAGAGTGAACTGCGGTATGACGCCATCGAGTTGCGTGCGGCTTTGTTCGGCTAAGTGCTCTAGGGTTCGCGCGCTCGCGGTCCAGATGTCGGTCTCGATGGACTTGCGCGCGCTTTCGGGATCTCGACGACGAAGCGCATCCGTGCATGCCCAGTGGCATTCCATCGGGAGTCGCCTCCCCTCGCTGAAGCCGGACTCCGATTTGGCGGCGACGGGGAGCCGCATGTAGGGTCCTGCGCGCATCCAGAGGCTATCGACGAAGCCGATGGCCACCTCCGCCTTGCTCGCGACGTAGACGGCCCGATGAAAATCCGCGTTCAGGCGGAAATACTCATCAAGGTGACGTTCATTGATCGCAGTCTCCATCTGGCTACAGATGTTGGCGATTTCGTCGACCTCCTCAGTCGTTGCCCGCTCAGCCGCTTTCGCCGCCAGCAAGCCTTCCAGGTTGAGCCGGATGTCGCGCATGTCCTTCAGTTCACCAAGCGACAGCTGGGGGACGATCATGGTTCGTCCGGGACCCTTAGTGAGTGCGTACTGGGACTCCAAGCGCTTGAGCGCCTCGCGCACCGGGGTCGCGCTCACATCGAACGTCTCGCTTACAAAGCGAATACTGAGTGAGCTCCCCGGGAGGTAGTCGCCACTCATCAACTGTTGCCTTAACAAGCGATAGACGCGGGCGTGCGTCGTTTCATGCCCCATGTCGTTGGATGTCCTCTTCGTTGTCCTCACGGTCTGTGGTCCACCTTTGTGCGGGCGCCCCGTCGTCCTGATGATTACTGAGTACATGATAGTGACACACTATGATCGAGTCCAGAGGCAGGAATGATCAAATTGGCTTGACTGGTTTGATCACGCGATGCTACCAATGAGATCACGATGCCAAGAGGCTCGCCAAGCGGCTCCAGTCGCCACAAGCCTTGATCGAGCATGAGGCCGGCCAAGCGGGTTCACGCGCGAATCGCGAGGAGGAGAAGGTTTGAGACAGCACGTCCTTATCACGGGGGGCTCCCTCAATATCGATTGGGTGATCGCCCGCTGTGCCCGCCTTGACGGCTACCACCCGATCATCCTCGACCAGAGTCCCCCCGAGGATAGGGCTATCGGGGAGTACCACGAAGTCGGTCTATCCGACCCGGACGCGACCCGGGCTGAACTTGCCGAGATACTGCGCGAGCGAGCGATTACGCGACTGGTAAACAATGTCGGCGTCGTGAAGCCAGCTTCTCTCGAAGAGCTGTCGCTGGATGATTTCGATACTGTCATGACGCTGAACGTTCGTACTGACGCACAGTGCGCTCAAGCACTCATGCCGGGCATGAGGGATGCGGGGTTCGGGCGCATTGTGAATATCGCCAGCCGCACGGCGCTCGGAAAGGAATGTCGCACCTTCTACGGCGGAAGCAAGGCCGCGTTGATTTCGATGGCTAAGACATGGGCCCTTGAACTTGCCGGCTTCGGAATCACTGAAAATGCCGTTGCGCCAGGGACCATAGAGACGACCGCCTTTTACCGTAATAATCCGTCCGATGATCCGAAAACTCGCGCAATTATCGACGCGATACCCACCAGCCGCATTGGCACGCCAGACTATATCGCAAACGCGGTGAGCTTCTTCCTTGATGAGCGTTCAGGGTTTGTTAACGGGCAAGCGTTGCATGTCTGCGGAGGCCTGACAGGCGATCATGCCTGACCTGGTTGACCGGGGCTGACATTCACTCCCTGCCATTCACCAATCTAGCTAAAATGGAGAGCCGGTTTTGCAAGAAAAAACAATTCTTACAGTCGCAGTCACCGGGAACATCACAAGCCCAAAACAGCACCCGAAACTGCCGATAACTCCGCAGGAAATCGTCTCTGAGATTCTCGAGGCAGAGGCGGCTGGTGCGGCCATTGCGCATATTCACGTGCGCGATCCGGAGACCGGTGCGCCGAGCATGCGCGTGGACCTCTACCGTCAGGTTGTGGATCTACTGAGGCAAAAGGGCTCCGGGGTCATCATCAACCTAACTACTGGACCAGGCGGGCGCTTTGTTCCGGACAAGGATGATCCCAAGGTGGCCGCGAGCGGCACGACACTATTGCCACCACAAGAACGCGTGGAGCATGTCGTTCAGATCAAGCCGGATATCTGCAGCCTCGACCTGAACACGATGTTCTCGGGCGACTCCGTGGTGATCAATACACCGAGTAACGTTCGAATCATGGCGGAAATGATGCGGGACGCCGGAGTGATGCCGGAACTCGAGTGTTTCGACAGCGGCGACATTCACCTCGCTCATGATCTTCTCAAGGAAGGGGTCTTAGAAAGCCCACCGCTTTTCCAGATCGTTCTTGGCGCCAAATATGGTTTCTCGGCGACACCCGAGACGCTGCTCTATGCGCGAAGCATTCTCCCAGATAATGCTCGATGGGCTGCATTCGGAATCGGACGCATGGAGTTTCCCATCGTCGCCCAATCCTATCTACTTGGTGGCCACGTCAGGGTCGGCATGGAAGACAACATCTATATATCACGGGGCAAACTTACCGCGGGCAATGCCGAACTTGTGGAGAACGCGGTTACCATTATCAAGCGAATGGGTGGCAACGTAGCGACGCCAGATGAGGCGCGCGAATTGCTCGGCCTCTCGAAACGATGATTTTCGCCCCTGTGTCGTTTGCCGGCGTAGGGAAGCTTTGCTACAAAAAACAAGTAGCATTTTTCTAAAGGAGTGAGGCTGGATATGATTAGAAAACATCGTAAGACCAAAATGCACAGCAAGTAAGCCCGTAAAATATTAAAATAATATTTTACGGGTATAGATGCTGCTTTACGTTAAAATAGAATCACTTGCCAAAAATAAAGGAAGACTGTGATGAAAAAGGTATTAGTGCTTATGACAACCGTAGCGATTCTCGCTACCGGTAGTCTCTCGGCGCAAGGCCAGCAGGCTGAATATCCGAACAAGCCGATTCAGATGATAATTCCATACAGTGCCGGAGGGGGAACAGATGCGTTTGCCCGTAATGTTATTAGGTTCAGTGACCTTGCGGACGACATTGTGGTCAGGAACATCGCCGGTGGCGGGGGGAAGATAGGTACCATGGAAGTGGTCAATGCCCGCCCCGACGGATATACCCTGCTCGGCCATGTCATGGCAATCGCAATCGGGTATCATGCAGGTCTGTATGATACCCCTCCGTGGGAAGACCTCATTCCCATCTCCTCGATTACCTTAGAGGATAGCGCGATTTCAGTAAATGCGGATTCTCCGTTCAAGACGATCGAGGAACTCATCAAGTATGCTAAGGCAAACCCGGGCGATCTCAGCTACGGCTTCGCCGGTGTCGGCGGAACGACGCATACGGTAACAGCAAGTTTTGCAAATGAGACCGGAATCGATGTGAACCTCATCCCCTTCTCGGGCGGGGCTGATTCCCGTGCTGCATTGGCCGGCGGCCATATTGACGTAATGAGCTCACAGGTCTCAGAAATCATTGACATGGTTGAGGCAGGTGACCTGAGAATCTTGGCAACAACCGGGTCCGAGCGGCATTACCTGACACCCGACGTGCCGTCGCTCAAAGAGCGGGGAATCGATTTCGTCTTCCAGGTCTGGAGAGGCTTCTTCGCACCTGCGGGAACTCCGGATGAAGTAGTCAGCAGAGTCTCGGACTCCTTCGAAGAGGCTACGAAGAATGAGGAGTTCATCGACGTTATGAAGAAGCTAGGATATCAGATCGAATTCAGGGATTCCGATGAGTTCCTGGCTGAAATCAAGCGGAATCACGAGGAAGTTGCGAAGATCAGTCACCTGCTCAAAGCTGAACAGTAGAAGACTGTTTACGTCCACGTGAAGTGTCACGGTCGGATGTGACTTTTCCGTCCGGCTGTGACCAGTAACGATTAAACAATGGAAAAGCCATCGTGAAGTCAGATATAGGAATAGGTGTGTTTCTGCTGCTTGTGAGTGCGTTCTTCTTTGCTGGCAGTTACAACATCACCCAGAGCACCATCACTGCTCCGATGGCCGGAGCAAGTTTTTTTCCGCGGGTGGTGAGTATGCTTCTGGCTGCATCGAGTCTATACCTTATTATCAAGGCAGTGATGCAGAATAGACGGGGAAAAAGCGGGTCGGCAGAAGCCGCCGCAGAGAGTGGTCTCGAACAGCCGGAAATGGGAGCCACCAATGAGCAGGCTGTACTGGTTATGGTCGTAGCAACAACGCTGTATATCCTCATTATTCCGTTCATCGGTTATTTGATCACTACAATAGCCTTCATGAGCGCAACGAGCCTCTATCTCGGCTCGATTCACAAGAAACACCCCT
The DNA here is from genome assembly GCF_014931605.1 of Halomonas sp. MCCC 1A13316. Lineage (NCBI taxonomy): Bacteria > Pseudomonadati > Pseudomonadota > Gammaproteobacteria > Oceanospirillales > Halomonadaceae > Billgrantia > Billgrantia diversa. Next base: position 1,118,613 of record NZ_CP053382.1, read on the forward strand.
GGTATTTTACGGTATCGGTGGTCATTGGCATCAGCCTTGCGGCGTATGTGCTCTTCAGCACAGTGCTTTCAGTATTCCTCCCGCAGGGCATACTCATATAGAGGGGCCTCTATGGTATTTCTTGAGACACTTCAGTTCGGTATCGGACATGTATTTGCGTTAGTGCCTCTCCTGCTGATAGCCGGGGGTGTGTTTTTCGGAATCATATTCGGCGCCATACCGGGCTTGACGGCAACGCTGGCTGTGGCCCTGCTGCTGCCGTTCACCTACGGGCTCGGAGCCTTCAATGGTCTCTCGCTGCTTCTGGGCATTTATGTAGGCGCCATATCAGGCGGTCTTATCTCCGCAACGCTGCTGAAGATTCCCGGAACCCCTTCATCGATTGTGACAACCTTCGACGCCTATCCCATGGCACGGAACGGGAAACCGCTCGAGGCACTCTCGATCGGTGTTTTCTCCTCGCTTGTCGGGGGGATCTTCAGTACCGTCATTCTTATCATCATCGCCCCGCAACTGGCACGGATCGCCCTCAAGTTCGGACCTTGGGAGTACTTCTCCCTGGGAGTATTCGGCTTGTCGGTTGTCGCCAGTCTCTCGGCGAAGAATCTCAACAAGGGGCTGATCGCCGCATTGATCGGCATGCTCATAGCAACAGTCGGGATGGACCCGGTCACCGCCCGTCCACGCTTCACGCTCGGCTTTCTCCAGATGGAGGGCGGGTTTTCCGCTCTGGCCACCATGTTGGGCTTCTATGCGGCGACCCAGATCTTTCTCGACGCCAGGGAAGTGAACACCGCGACGAAGGCGATAAAACTGCAGGATAAACGGAATCTGCTGACCATGCCCTTCAAGCTGGTCAAACATCAGGTCATTAATTTCCTGCGCTCTGGGGCAATCGGTACCTTTATCGGGATTCTTCCGGGAGCCGGGGGCAGCACCGCCGGATTTATAGCCTATGATCAGGCAAAGAAGGCTTCCCGCCAGAAAGAGAAATTCGGAACAGGCCATTACGAAGGAATTATCGCCTCGGAGACCTCGAATAATGCGGTAACAGGCGGGGCGTTGGTCCCGATGATGACCCTCGGCATACCGGGAGACGTGGTGACCGCTATTCTCATGGGCGGTCTCATGATCCACGGCCTCCAGCCTGGACCGCTGCTGTTCACGAACAATGCCGATGTGGTTGGCACGATCTTTGTCGCCCTCTTAGTCGCCAACGTCATGATGTATTTCATAGAGGGGGGGCTGATGAGAAAGCTCGCCCGCATGATCCAGGTACCCAAGCATTTCCTGCTTCCGACCATCATGATGATGTGCGTCATCGGTGTCTTCTCCCTGAACAACCGCGTCTTCGATATGTGGGTCCTGCTGGTCTTCGGTGTCTTGGGCTACATATTCGTAAAGAACGACATTCCCCTCGCTCCAATTGTACTGGGATATATTCTTACCGAAATTATCGAGAAAAACTGGCGCTTAGCCACCATGTCGACAGGAGGCGATGTAACCCCCTTTCTTACGCGTCCCATCTCTGTCGTGCTGCTTCTGCTCTCCCTTGTCTCCATTCTCTATCCGATCATCGCTGAAAGAATCTCTAATAGGAGAAAGAACAATGAAGCATGATCAGGGTGAACTGTTCAGCGTTGAAGCAAAGCATGTAGTGATAACCGGGGGAGCGGGGTGTATAGAGAAGGGCCTGGCTGAAGCGTTCTCATCAGCGGCTCTCTCACCGCACTGGCCGATCTCCGGAAGGAATAAAAGCAAGCCAGCGCCCGCCACGTCAGCGACCTCTTCGGAGCAGCACATCTTGCCTTCGCTGCCGATATTACCAATAAACAAAAGGTGGAGGCCTGCGTTGGGAAGGTTGCCGAGAATATAGGATGTGTGGGGATCGTGTGGAAAGGCGCGAGGATATCGTTCCCACCCTTGAGAGGGCTCTGAGGATCGACGCTCCGATGGTAGTTGAAGTGATGGCTGACGGGAAGAGCAATCCGCCGATCGCCTGGACACCGTAGTTTAAATTACGCATAAAAGGAACAACATTATGAAATTAGAGGGAAATGTAGCTATTGTCACCGGCGGGGCGAAGGCGATTGGTCTCCATATCGCCAGTAAGCTTGCTTCCGAGGGCGCTCATGTCGTCATTGCAGACATAGATGCCGCTGCCGCCGAGGAGGCTGCTGTAGGGATTACCCGCGCATACGGCCGCGAGGCTGCGGGAATGGGAGTAGATGTCACCGATGAGCGGCAGGTTGAAGCGCTCATAGCGTTTGCCGTAGAGCGGTTCGGCACAGTCACCATACTGGTGAACAATGCCGGCATCATGGGGCCGGTGGATGAAACAGACAAGGTGGATGTCGACGGCTGGGATGTGACTATGGCCGTTAATTTGAGAGGAGTGTTCCTCAGTTCCAAGCACGTCATTCCCGTGATGAAACAGCGTAAAGCCGGCAGCATCATCAATGTGGCCTCAATCACCGGTAAGCGGCCGCTGCCGCTCAGGCTCGCCTATGCGACCTCCAAGATGGGAGTCATCGGCCTTGGCCGCTCCCTGGCAGCTGAGGTCGGCAAGTTCGGAATTCGGGTAAACACCGTCTGTCCCGGTTCTGTTACCGGCGAACGGCAGCAGCATGTTTTTGAAGGCATCATGAAAGCGTCAGGGAAGAGCTACGAAGAGGTGGCAACAGAGAAGGCAGAGGTAACGGCGCTTAAAACGTTTGTTGATCCCGATTATATTGCACACTGCGTAGTTTACCTCTGTTCGGATGAGTCTTGGGTGATAACCGGCCAGGATATCAATATCTGTGGCGGAGCGGTTATGTATTAGCCCGTCGAATACTTGGCAGAAAAACCACAGGGAGGAGAGAAATGAAGAGGGACTGAGACACTTGCCCAGGTCCCAAGTCCTGACGTTCTTGCCATGACCGGCATCCAAATGGATGCTGGTCTCGGTTTGATGAAAACACACCGCGCTCGGTGTCAGCCTTGTTGCAGTGCTTCTCGCAGGTAACTCTTGCTGCGGCTATCTACCCGGCTATGCTGCCAGAAGGGCGGCAAGTGGCCTGCTACTAAGATTCGTGTAGAGGAATTCGCCCTCTGAGCTTGGTAGTTTCGCTAGCAGGGGCACTCGTTACGGCATATAACGCTGATGATGGCCTTTGACCGCTTCGAGGGCTACATCACCTCTTGACCCTGGACCACCCCCGCCGGCACTTTCCTCGCCCGCGGTCGGGCTGCTCCGGGCTTCGGCCCTTCGGGCTGCTTCGCCACCCTGCGCATCCTTGGCGATCTTGCGCTCCGCGCGAGGACGGCTCGTGCCTAGCCCGCCCCTCGACCCCCGCCGTGCCGGCTGTCGCCCGTACGGCCATGAGCCCATCACTTACCTGAAGGACGTGCTGGAGCGGCTCCCGTTTCACAAGGACAGCCATTTCCACGAACCCTGCCGCAGTACTGGCAAAAACGCCTAACCACGCGCCGGCGGTATTCGACGGAGGCTTACGTTGGTTGCTGGTTGGTTGCTGATTGCGAGGAATCGGTGTGGTTAGTGTAAGTAGTGGAAATTCTCAACTATCTGATTTTAAAAGATAACCGCATGGCAGGCGCGGTCCTCAATATTAGCAAAATTGCACTCATAATCCCTTGGTCGCTGGTTCGAGTCCAGCTGGGCCCACCAATCATCCCAATTGATAGCCTGCTCGTTTAACTGGCCTTTCCATCAGTCATTATAAATGTGATCCCTGACTGTCTGAGGCAACTTAATTCACCGCCGGTCGGGTGATACGCTTCGGTTCCAGGTAGGCATCGAGCCCGGCTGGGCCGAGTTCGCGGCCGATGCCGCTGCGTTTCATGCCGCCCCAGCTCGCGTGCGGTGGGGCCACCTGGTCGCAGTTGCACCATACATTGCCCGCCTCCAGGCGCCGGGCGATGGTTTCTGCGCGGTCTGGGTCACCGGCCACCACGGTGGCAGCCAGACCGAAATCGCAGTCATTGGCCAAGGCGATGGCCTCATCGTCGCTGGCGACCCGTTGTGCGCAGAGTACTGGCCCGAAGATCTCCTCTCGCCATAGGCGGCTGCTGGAAGGGACGTCCCGGTAAAGACGCGGGGCGACGAAAAATCCTCGCTCGGGCAGGGGGGGGGAGGGGGTCTTGCTGTGTAATCCCTCCCTGTCGGCAATGGCTAGGTAGCCCTGCACTCGATCGCGCTGAGTGGCGCTGACCAATGGCCCCATCTCAGTCTCCGGCGCTAGGGGGTCGCCCAGACGCAGTGCGCTCATTGCGGCGTCGATGGCTGAATATAGCTCGTCCGCCAGCCTCTCATGGACCAGTAAACGGCTGGTGGCTGAGCACATCTGACCGGCGTTGTAGCAGATGCCGGCCAACACAAGGTCGCGGGCGAGCCCGAGGTCAGCATCTTCAGTGACCAGGATCGGTGACTTGCCGCCCAACTCGAGGGAGACCGGTCTCACGCCGGGTGCGGCGGCGCGCATCACCAGCTCGCCCACCGGATTGCTGCCGGTGAAGGAGAGTTTGTCGACGCCGGCATGGTGGCTCAGGGGGGCGCCGATACTCTCGCCGTCGCCATGTAATAAATTGAACACCCCCGGGGGCAATCCTGCTTCCAGCATGACTTCTGCCAGTGCGCGCTCTGGCAAGGGCGTGATCTCGGAGGGTTTGAACACCACTGTGCAACCGGCGGCGAGTGCCGGAGCCAATTTCCAGGCACTGCTGACCAGAGGGAAATTCCAAGGAGTGATCAGCCCCACCACGCCGATGGGATCCCAATAGCGCCGTGCTGAGAGCCCCTCGATGCCGCTCGCGTCAGCTTGGCCCTGGCGCTCGCCCAGGTCCCGGGCCTGGGTTGCGTAGTAGCGGTAGCATTCAATGGCATCGTCCAGGTCCTGTCGGGACTCGGCCAAGGGCTTGCCGTTGTTGCGGCTTGACAGTTCGGCCAGGTCCTCGCGGCGCGCCTCGAGCCCCGTGGCAATGGCATCCAGGTAGCCGCCGCGCCGAGCTTCCGGAGTGGCCCGCCAGCCGGGCAGGGTCCGTCGCGCGGCAGTTACCGCGGCGTCCACATCCGCCGGGTTGCCGCGGGTCACCTCGCCGATCACCGTCTCGCGAAATGGATCCAGCACCGTGAGGCGCGCCTCGGCACGGCTGCTAACCCAGGTATTATCGATAAACTGCTCGGTCAAGGTGATCATAATGTCTCGTCTTGCTCAGCGAATGGGTAGCCAACGGCGCCGTGTTGGCTGCATTCCAGGGAAGTTCAATTCCACCAGGCGCAGCATCAGTGTCAGTACGATGGTGGTGGCCAGGTAAATGCCTGCGATCAACAGCAGTGGCTCGTAGACCAGAAATGTCTCGTCGCGAATGATGTTGGCCGCCTGCAACAAGTCCATCAGCGCGATGGTGGAGACCAGGGGTACGGACTTAAGCAGCAGTATCATTTCGCCGGTCAGGGTCGGCAGGCAAAGCTGAATGGCCCGCGGTAGCCAAAGTCGGTACAGCACTTGAAAACCGGAGAGACCGAAGGCCCGGCCGGCTTCCAGCTCACCACGAGGCACGCTCTGCATTGCGCCACGAATCACCTCGCCTGAGTAAGCGCCGACGCTGAGAATGAAGGTCAGGGCGCCGAAGAAGAAGGGGTCGCGCAGCAGTGGCCATAAGACACTGTCCTGTATGCCCGGCACGCCTTCCAGCAGGCGCCCCACTCCGTAGTAGAAGAAGAAAAGCTGTACGAGTAGCGGGGTGCCACGGATGACAGTCGTGAAGGCCCAGACCAGCCAGGCCAGGGGGCGGGGACCGCGCAGTCGGGCCAGGGCCACCCCCACGGCGAGAAGAAGTCCACCTATCGCCGAGACTGCCAAAAGCCATAACGTATTGATGAAGCCCTCCCACAGATAGCCCTGATAGAAGGGATCGCTAAGCCAGGAAAAGTTCATCTCAGGCCTCCGTAGGTTGGCCACGACGCACATGGCGCTCGAGGCGGGCGAACAGCGCCGTGGAGGTCAGAGTCATCAGCAGGTAGATGACACCTGCGGTGGCGTAAAAAAGAAAGTAAGCGCGGCTGCTGGCGGCGGCTTGCTGGATGGTGAAGAACAGCTCATTAAAGCCGATCACGCTGATCAAGGCGGTGTCCTTTATCAGGATCAGCCATAGGTTGGACATGCCCGGCAGGGCATTGGGCAACATGGCCGGCAGCACGAAGCGATGGAAGCGGGTCCAGCGCGAGAAGCCGAAGGCGTCGGCAGCTTCCAACTGTCCACGTGGTATGGCCAGGATGGCACCGCGGAACACCTCGGTCATGTAGGCACCCTGGACGAAGGCCAGCACGCCGACGGCGGTGGCGAAGCCGGTGATCTGCACGGCGCCAGCCATGCCCAAATGTGCCAGCAACGTGTCCAACACCTGGGCGCCGGCGTAGTAGAGCAGGATGATCAGAAGCAGCTCCGGCACCGCTCGGATCAGCGTAGAGTAGGCAGTGGCCACGCCACGCAGGGTCGCCCAGGGGCTGAGCTTTGCGCCGGCTCCCAGCAACCCCAGCAACAGGCCGATGGCATAGGCCAGCACAGCGATCTGCACGGTGGTCAGGGCCCCGCTCAAAATGGGTCCGGCCCAGTCGCCAAGCCCTTCCGGTGTCATGGCAATCATGGTCGAGTCTTTCCTCGGTCACAGGACGAAATGCCCCCGACACCGGCATCGGCGTCGAGGGTAGCGATGACTGTCGGTGGTGGCTCAGTCGTAGACGCAGACGTCAGTGCCCAAGTACTCCTCGGAAAGGTCGGCGCAGGTTCCATCCTCGATCACGGCGGCAATAGCCTGGTTGAGGTCGTCCTCCAGGGCATCGTCCTCCTGGCGTAGGCCGATGCCGATGCCCTCGCCGTAAGCGGCATGTCGGGGGGCGGTGGCCTTGATCTCGAAGCCTTCGGCCTCGTCGCGCTCAAGGAATTGCACCATGGCGATCTCGTCGGCAAGGATCACGTCCAGTCGTCCAGCCAGCAGGTCGTTATTGACCTGTTCCGCCTGGTCGTAGATGCGAATATCCACGCCGCTATCGCGAAGTTCACGGCGCGCGTAGGTGGCATTGGTGGTGGCCCCCTGCACACCCATCACCAGGCCGTCCAAGCCGTCGGGAATATCGAGCTCCAATTCGCTGGCTGCCACATAGGAACCTGGAGTGAAGTAGTAGGGGCGAGTGAAGTCGATGACCTGCTGACGCTTCTCGGTGATCGACATGGAATTCATGATCATGTCGATGCGGCCGGCTTTGAGAGAAGGGATAATGCCACTCCAGCCGGTGGGCGCTATTTCGCACTCGCGCTCCATGGCCGAGCACAGGGCATGAGCCAGCTCTACCTCGAAGCCGGTCCAGTCATCGCTTGCGGCTTTATAGGTGAAGGGCGGATAGGGCTCGCCTGAGATGCCCACCTGGAGGGGGTCATTGGCTTGGGCCGCCTGGCCAAGGCCCAGGGCGGTTAGGGTGACGGCCATCATAATCGGATATTTCAAGGCGCTTCTCCTGTCGTTATGGTTAGTGGAGCGTTCAGGCTGCAGGCGCCATGAACTGGCGGCAGCGGGGATCATCGAAGACATCTTCCGGGGGACCCGAGGCGGCAATGCGCCCCTGATCGAGATAGACCAGCTGGTCGGAGACCTCCCGAGCGAAGTGCATCTCGTGGGTGACCAGCAGCATGGTGCGGCCCTCGTCGGCGAGGCCGCGAATCACTCCGAGCACTTCATTGACCCGTTCCGGGTCAAGAGCCGAGGTAGGTTCGTCGAAGAGCAGGAGACGCGGTTCCATGGCCAGGGCGCGGGCGATAGCAACTCGTTGCTGTTGGCCCCCGGAGAGAAAGGCGGGATAGGCGTCGTGTCGGTCGGCCATGCCGACCCGCTCCAGGTAGTGCTTGCCCAGCGCGATGGCCCGCTTGCGTGAGAGCCCCTTGACCCGCATGGGAGCCTCGATGACATTGCCGAGTACGGTCAGGTGGGGCCAGAGGTTGAACTGCTGGAAGACCATGGTGACTTTGGCGCGCAGCCGCTGCAGCTGGTGCCGGTCCAGACCGATGATGTCGCCCTGTGGATTGCGAGTGAAGCGAATCGTCTCATCCGCAATCCGCAGCTTGCCTTGGTCGGGCCTTTCCAGCAGGTTCATGCAGCGCAGCAGGGTGCTCTTACCAGAGCCGCTGGCGCCAATGATGGAGGTAACGGTGCCTTCGGTAACCTCGAGGGAGACGCCCTTGAGCACCTCCAGTTCGCCGAAATGCTTGGTCAGGTGGTCGGCCTTCACCGCAGCCGCAGTGGTGGCCCGTGTATGGGATGATCGCTCTAGCGATGATGTCATAGGCACTGGGCCTCCTGGGCCGGGGTCTGTGGCAGTTCGGCGCGAGCACGTTCGGCACAGGCAGCCAAGCGGCGGCTGGCTGCGGCGAGGCGCTCGGCCTCCACGGTAAGACTGAGACGCACGAAGCCGGCCGCTGAAGGCCCGAAGGCCTCGCCGGAGAGCACCGAGATACCCTCCTCGTCGAGTAGGCGGTCAGCGAAGGCCTGCGAGGAGAGGCCGGTAGCACGAACATCCACCATCAGGAACATGCCTGCCGGCGGGCGAATTGCTGTGACCGCAGGGCTCTCCGCGAGGGCCTCGCAGACTGTATCGCGGCGTGCCCGGTATATCTCGCGCATCGCCCCGAGTTCAGCGGGGCGCGCCTTGAAAGCGGCGCAGGCGGCGTCCTGGATGAAGTCCGGGCAGCCGTAGAGCATGCACAACGCCAGATGGGTCAGATGCTGGATAAGCGGCTCGGGACCCAATATCCAGCCCAGGCGCCAGCCGGTCATGGCGTGAGATTTGGATAGGCTGCTGATCACCACGCTGCGTTCGGCCATGCCTGGCAAGGAGGCGGGGCAAATGTGCTCGCCTTCGAAGATCAGTTCGGCATAGACCTCGTCGGAGATCAGCCAGAGGTCGTGACGACGGCACAGCTCGGCGATGGACTCCCAGGCTGCTGCGTCGATCAGCTGCCCTGTGGGGTTGTGGGGGCTATTAAGCAGGATGGCACGGGTGCGTGGGGTTACGGCGGCTTCCAGGGCCGCCGGCTCCAGGCGGAAGTCCGCCTCGCCGCGCAGCGGCACCTGTACCAGCTCGGCACCGGTGGCGCGCAGCACCGCTTCATAGGTGACATAGCTGGGCTCGGGCACCAGCACCTCGTCACCAGGATCGAGCAGGCACTGCGCGGCAGCATAGAGCCCGCACTGGGCGCCGGCCATGACGATGACATTCTCCGGACCCACCTCGAGCCCCTGGCGGCGATAGTCGCCAGCGATGGACTGGCGAAGCATCAGCTTGCCCTGGACGTCGGGATAGTGAGTAGCGCCACCGCGCAGGCTTGCAACGGCGCTCTCGACAATAGGCGCCGGAGTGTCGAAGTCGGGGTCGCCCACCGAGAGCACGGTGATGTCGTCACCGGCTGCCTGACGCGCCAGGGCGCGGTAATGAATGTCCCAGGCTGCGGCGCCTTCGCCGGCGATCCGCTCGGTCAATCGTGAATAGCGCATGGGGTTCCTCGCTGTGGTAAGCGCTGGGCCGGATTCCCTCCGGCCCGGCGGGCATCACTCCAGACTGGTGCGCACCGCTTCCAGGCCCGGCTCGCCATCGCGGGAGGTGACCCCCTCGAGAAAGGTGCTCACCCGCTCGGGGTTAGCCTGGAGCCAGTCTCGGGCGACGGTCTCCAGGTCGCCCTGCTCAAGTCCGTAGTCGCGGATGAACTCGCTCTGTTCGTCGGCGGTCAGCTCGAATTGGTCCAGCAGGCGCACCATGTTGGGATTGGCGGCATGGTAGTCGCGGGCGACGATGGTACGCACATCGCTTTGTCCGTTGTTCTCGCCGAACACGCCTTCCGGATCATCGAGGATCTCCATGTCATACGCCGGTGCCATCCAGTGAGGCGTCCAGCCGTAGAACAGGATCCAGCGCTCCTCGCGCTTGGCTGCGTCTACCTCGGCCAGCATGCCTGGGGTAGAGGACTCACGGAGATTCCAGCTGCCGAGTCCATAGGTATCGGCCTCGACAGCTTCGTGGAGGTGATCGCTCACCGTGGAACCGCTCTCGATGGAGTAGATTTCTCCACCGAAGCGCTCGCGCACTTCCGCGTCGGCCAACTGCTCGGCATGGGTAATGCCGGCTTCGTGGACATAGCCCGGCACCGCAAAGCCCATGCGGGCGCCAGTGACATTGTTGCCTAGGTCGACGATGCCGCCGGCCTCCATGGCGGCGTCGTAGCTTTGCTGCTGGGAGGGCAGCCAGCCAGCCAGGAAGACATCGCTTTCGCCGCTCTGCAGGGTCTGGTACCCCACCGTCGAGCTGATCTCCAGGGCCTCTACTTGGTAGCCCAGCGGTTTGGCCAGTTGGGCCAGAATCTCGGACTTGACGGTTACTCCTGGCCAGGGCGGCACCACCAGGCGCAGTTCGTCGCTGGCGTCCTGTGACGCCTGGGCGCCGAGCGGCAGCAGACCGGATAGGGCCAGGGTGGTCAGGAGGGCGGGTCTACGCATGTCGGGAATCCTCAATGGCTCGTTGTGAGTTGTGGTCTTTGGATGCGGGCCACTTGATCGTGACCCCGGTGGATGGTCACGGAGCGGGGGACGGTCATTGCATGGCCGCCATCCAAGCCTCGGCATCCACCTCGATCAACAGGGGGGAACGCGCCGCATCCAGCTGCCCCAGGGCCTTGCCGAGGGTTGCCGGATCGTCCACCTTGCGGTAGCGGCAGGCGTAGGCGGTGGCCAGGCCCGCGAAGTCCGGGGCCGTCAGGTCGACGCCGAGCTGGGGCACCTCATGCATGGCCATGTAGCGGCGAATCTCGTCGTAGCCATGATTGTTCCAGATCACCACGGCCACTGGGTGGTCGAGATCCCGGGCGGTGGCCAGTTCGCCGATCACGAATTGCAAGCCACCGTCACCGACCAGGGCCACGGCTGGCCGCTCGGGGCAGGCCAGGGCGGCGCCCAAGGCGGCGGGCAGGCCATAGCCCAAGGTGCCGTAGCCAGTGGCAGCATTGAACCAGCGGCGTGGCGCGGGCAATGAGGCGAGATAATTGCCGGCATACACCGGCCCGGTGGAGTCGCCCACCAGGATCGCGTCGGGCAGCGTTGCCCGGAGCGTGGCATAGAGCGGTGCATAGGGTGCCAGCTCGGGGTCCTCGGCCAGTGCCAGCTCGCGGCGTACCTGCGAGGCGCGACCATCATCACGACGCTCCCCGGGCAGTGCGTCCAGCAGGGCGGTCAAGGTTTCGCCGGCGTCGGCTACCAGGGCCAGGTCGGCGGCGTGGTTGCGCCCCAGTTGCTGGGGATCGATATCCACACGAATCAGCCGTCCGGTGAGGCGGAAGCCCTCGTCGAACACCAGGTCGTAGTCGGTCTCGCCCAGTTCGGTGCCCAGCGCCAGAATGACGTCGGCATCGGCCGCCAAGCGGCGTGCGGCCGGTAGGCTGCCGGTGGCTCCCAGGTCCTGGGGGTGATCCAGACCCAGCACGCCCTTGGCGTTAATGGTGGTCAGGGTCGGGGCATGGAGCCGTTCCACCAGAGCGCGGGCGGCCTCGGGGGCGGCGACGCAGCCACCGCCTAGCAGCAGGAGAGGACGCTCAGCGCGGGTCAGCCACTCGGCAGCAAGGGCAATGGCGGCCGGGGCGGGCGCCGGGGGGAACACCTCGATGGGGCGCCGCACAGTCTCGTCAACCGGGGCATCGAACAGATCGATGGGAATCTCGATGTGCACCGGCCCGGGACGCGCGCCTCGGAAGATCGTGAAGGCGCGGGCCAGGATCTCCGGCAGCGCCGCCGGGTCGTGCAGCGTGTGGCTGAATACGCTGACGCCGGCCAGCGTCTGTTGCTGTCCAGGTAGCTCATGCAAGCGCCCCTGACCGCGCCCCAGGGTGTCGCGGCGGTTGACGCTCGAGATCACCAGCATCGGCACCGAATCGGCCAGTGCCTGACCCATGGCGGTGGCGATGTTGGTCATGCCGGGGCCTGTGATGATGAAGCAGGCCGCCGGCCGGCCGCTGGCCCGGGCGTAGCCGTCGGCCATAAAGCCGGCACCCTGCTCGTGGCGCGGGGTGACATGGCGGATCGCGCTGTCGCCCAGCGCACGGTAGAGCTCGATGGTATGCACCCCCGGAATGCCAAAGACGGTATCCACGCCATAGGCTTCCAGCAGGCGTAGCAGGTGTTGGGCGCAGGTCCGACTCATCGCAGCGCCTCCTCGGGAAGCGGCTCGGGCAGCCCGCCATGGGGTGTGCGCCCCAGGACCCTTTCCACCATGGTCACGAAATGCTCAAGCGGCAGGGTGTCGTAGTCGGGGTCGAAGCTGGTCTGATCCCAGTGGTCGCAGAAGCGCACGGTGCGCTCATAGGCCGGATGATCGCGGTACTGCTCCCGGGCGTGGGGGTCCTGACCGAAGAAGTGGCGGTAATGATAGCCCTGAAAGAGTTCGTGATGGCGAATCATCCAGGCATTGAGCGGATCGACGAAGGGCTCGAGGATGGCCGCGGCGATTTCGGCATGGTTGGCCGGGGCCAGTTCGTCGCCGATGTCGTGGAGCAATGCGCAGACGACCATCTCCTCGTCGGCGCCGTCACGTAGCGCTCGGGTTGCCGTCTGCAGGCTGTGTTCGTAGCGATCCACCGGATAGCCGTGATGGTCGCCGGCCAGACGGTGCAGGTGGCCGAGCACCCGGCGCGGCGCATCGGCGACATAGTCTCGGAAGCGGTTGTCGATCAGCGCCCAGTCATCACGCTGGGCCTCGCCGAAGTGGCGGAAGCGGGCCTGTTTCATGCGGGCTCTCCATGGGACTGGGTGGTGGCGAGTCGCTGGCGCAGCACGCGGCGCCGACTGGCCGTGCTATCACGATCGACGTAGCCCTGACGCAGGTGACGTACGCCACCGGCGAGCTGGAAGGCGCTGCGGCCATGCAGCAGGCGATAGTTGTCCATGATCAGCATCTGGCCCGGGCCGAGCTTGAGGTGAAGGGTCAGTTCTTCTCCCGTGATCAGCTGATAGAAGGCCTGGCGAGCGGCATAGTATGCCTCAAGCTCCTCAACAAGCAGGGCCGGGACTCGCTCGGTGCGGTTGGAATAGCGCACCCGAACCGGCTCGCCGTGGCTGTCCAGCTCGATCAGTGGCCCCTCGCTCTCGAGATGAGTGTCATCGTCGCGGTAGCGGAACCCCGGGGTAACCCGGGTGAGACAGTCGTAGGCTTCAGGATCACGCTCACGCAGCAGCCGGGCCGCCATGAAGCCATCGGCCAGGGTACTGTCACCGCCTTCAGCGGCGTTGGTCAGGCAGTGCAGCCAGATATACCCGGGTATTGGGTCACGGTAGGGATTATCGGTATGCGGCTCCAGACCGCGCTGGGTCATGGTCAGGTCGTAGGCATCGGCTACCGACTTGACGTCGGCGATGCCGCCCCAGTTGGTGCGTCGTAGGGGACCGATGCGGTCGATTAGTGGCTGCATACCGTCAGTTTCGATGGGTACCCCGGAGACGATCACGAAACCGTTGCGATGCAGTGCCTCGAGCATCTCCGACAGCGCCGAGTCCTCTTCCAGCGCGGCGGTGAAGTCAGCCTCTGGGCGCGGTGCGCTGACCGCATCCCAGAGTCTCAGGGGTGGATCGCTGGCCGGGTCGTCGAACAGCGCCGCGAGGTCGAAGGCGGAGTGATGTCCGTCGCTGAAGCGCATGTTCAGCCGGCCATCATGGACCTCGGCACTCTCGATGCTCAGGTCCAGCGGTAGCTCGGCGGCCTCGATCAGCCGCTGGCCGGTGCGCGGGTCCCGGGTCTCGGCATCCGGGCTTCGTTCGCGCAGCCATAGTGCAGCGAATTCTCGTGTCCGGTCGTGGTGATCGATCACCAGGCGCCGACGATTGGCCAGGGGGGTGACTTGTGTCATGGCGGCATCTCCACGGACTATGCTACGGGGTTGCGCTCCACACTACCCCTCCCCGCCGAACCTGACTTGATTAAATTGGCCGTAGGCTTGATTCTATTGGCCATGAGCAATGGCAACAATGCTGCGTGGCCCTATCCGCGTCCCGACTCACCCCCCCTGCTGACTCCGGAGGAGGCCGAACATACCCTAAACGTTTGGCTGGTACCCCGGTTCTCCATGCTGACCCTGTTTTGCCTACTGGAGCCGCTGCGCGTGGCCAATCGCTTCGGACGCAACCTGTTCGCCTGGCGGCTCCTTTCGGCGAATGGCGACGCGGTAGTGGCCAGCAACGGCGTCCGAATCGACGTGGATGGCGCGCTGGAGTCGCTGGAAGACATCACGCGCCTGATGGTCGTCTCTTCCTACGAAGCGGAGGCGACGGTGCGCTTCCAGGACCGAGCCGTGCTGCGGCGCATCGCCGCCCACGGCGGCTGGCTGGGTGGCCTGGATACTGCACCCTTCATCCTGGCCCGGGCGGGAGTACTGGAGGGGCATCGGGTGGCATTGCACTGGGAGAGCGTGCCGGCCTTTCGTCTCGAGTTTCCGGATCTGGAGATCAGCCCGGCGCGCTTTGAATTCGATCCCCAGCGACTGACTGGTTCGGGGGGCGTGGCGAGTATCGACATGATGCTGGAGTGGATAGACCAAGCCTATGGACCGGCGCTGGCCGACGCGGTGGGACGCCAATTGGTTCATGAGAGGGCGCGTGGCGACGGTGGCAGCGCTCAACGACAACGGTACCGGGACCTGTCACGCAGTGTGGTACGGGCGTTGGCCACCATGGAAGCCAACCTGGCCCAGGCGCTGCCGATCCCCGAGGTATGTCGGCAGGTGGGACAGTCCCAGCGGCAGCTGACACGACTCTTCCAGCGTCACTTCGGGGAGAGTCCACAGCAATGCTACTTGGGTATGCGCCTCGACCGAGCCCGCCAGTTGCTGGCTGATAGCCGCTGCCAGGTGACCGAAGCGGCCCTGGCTACGGGTTTTACTCAGCTGGCACACTTCACCCGGGCATACCGGCGCCGCTTCGATGAGGCGCCCAGTGTCACGGCCGAGCGGGGCAGTGTTGCTGGGCAACATCGTGATGGGAGTTGATACCTGCTATTTCGGGAGCGGCGGAGTGAAAATCGAACGCTTTGTTAGTAAAGCTTCCTGTTACCCTCGAGTCGTTGTTAACAAAGAGGAGCTGGTCTTTGCGCCTGGACTATCAAGGGCCCTTGCCCGAAATACTGGGGTTTCTTTTGCTGCCGCGATTCTCGATGATGGCATTCTTCTCCGCGGTCGAACCGTTACGAATCGCTAATCGAATCGCTGCGCAGCCGCTTTTCGATTGGATGTTGATCAGCGAGGACGGCCAGCCGATCACGGCATCCAACGGCATGACCCTCCTGGCTGATTGTGCCATTGGAGACGTGCATCAACTTCCGTCACTGGCGGTATGCAGTGGTTTTGGTCCCGAGCAGACTTTGAGCCGCCCGCTGATGGCCTGGCTGCATCGCTTGAACCAGGCAAACTGTGTCCTTGGAGGGCTCGACACGGGAGGCTTTTTGCTGGCCGAGGCGGGATTGTTGGAAGGCGAGCGAGTCACTCTGCACTGGGAAAGCCTGCCGGCCTTTCAGGAGCGCTTCCCAAGTATCGAGACGTCTGACGATCTCTTCGAGCTAGGCGAGCGACGTTTTTCCTGCGCTGGAGGTACGGCGGCCATGGATATGGCCTTAGAAGTAATCGCTCGTCGCCACGGACCGGGATTGGCCGTCGATGTATCAGAGCAGCTGATTCACGAACGAATTCGTACCCGTAGCGACCAGCAACGCATGTCGCTGGCCCGGCGGCTAGGCATCCATAACCGCCGTCTGGTGGAGGCCATCTCACTGATGGAGAGGCATCAAGAGGTGTCCCTACCTCTGAGCGAAGTGGCGCACCGTAGCGGTCTTTCTCCAAGGCAACTTCAGCGACTCTTCGAGCAGTACCTTGGCACATCTCCTCGCGATTGGTATCGGAACTTGCGGTTGGAGCGTGCCTGGCATCTTCTCATCGAGTCCGACATGGAGGTTCTGTCCGTGGGGCTGGCGTGCGGCTTTGCTTCCGGCTCCAGTTTCTCGCGAGCCTTCAGAATCCGCTACGGAGTGTCCCCCCGCGAAGTGCGCCGTCAGCATGCCGGTTAACGATACCCTGTAGCGAAGAAGGTCGGCAGCGCCAGCGCTTGGTCTATCGACACACTCATGCTCGTCGAATGCCGATACGCCTCCCGGCGAGTTCTGGCCATTCTCCCGTTGCCGACTGGGGCAGGGTGGTTACGGCCTCTGCGACAGGTCCGGGAAAAGAGTCGGGACAGCCACTTTGCTGGTTCATGCCCATCAGCATCTGTTCGCTGGTCGCTAGCAGATTGTCCTCGGCATCTCGCAAGTCGAAGAAGAGATGCAGCCGTTTGGCATCCCGATCCAGCAGTCTTCCCTCGACCCGCAGTGTCTGACCCTCATGGGCTTCCCGGCGGTAGCAGAGATGGGTCTCAAGCGTATACAGCGTATAGCCGTACCGGCTTCGACCCGCTGCACACAGACCGATGCTTTCCATCAGCGCCTCGACGGCCAGGGAGAAGACCCTGGCGTACTCGGCATCATTCATATGTCCGTTGTAATCGACCCATTCGGGGGCTACCTGGGTTTCCAGAAGCCGCATCAGATGCGTCCCTCCAGACCTTCGGCTTCGGGCCAGTATTTCTGTACCAGGTCGAGCATCTCTACCAGAAAGTCGTCGCGTCGGCGGTCAAGCTCGCTCACCGAGCGCCCTGCGGCCTGATGCTCGCAGCCTTCCACTACCTTGTCGATCAGCTCGTCGGTGAGTTCGGGTGCCTCCAGCTTCGTCCAGGGCAGTTTCAGTGCCGGACCGAACTGCTCCAACATATGGCGCATTCCGGCATCACCGCCTGCCAGGTGAAAGGTGAGGAAGGTGCCCATCAACGACCAGCGCAGGCCGCAGCCATAGATCACTGCGGCATCGATCTCCTCGGTCGTGGCTATGCCGTCGTTGACCAGATGCAGTGCCTCTCGCCATAGGGCTTCCATGAGGCGGTCGGCGATATGTCCCTCGATCTCACGGCGCACGACCAGAGGGCGCATGGCCAGCTCCCGGTAGAGTCCTTGAGCCTGTTCGATCTGGTCGGGCTGGGTAGCCTCGCCCCCGACCAGCTCTACCAACGGCAGCAGGTAGACCGGGTTAAAGGGATGGGCAACGATGACCCGTCCCGGTGAGTTCGTGCATGCCTGCTGCAGGTCGCTCGGCTTGAAGCCGGACGTCGAGGAGCCGAGGATCGCTTGCGGTGCCGCCGCGGCGTCCAGGGCGGCGAGGATCTCGCGTTTGAGCTCGAGGCGTTCGGGTACGTTCTCCTGGACCAGGTCGGCGCCGGCCACTGCTTCCTCCAGGTTGCCGACGAAGGTTAGCCGGGCAGGGTCTGCACCCTCGGCGAGCCCCCGTCTCTCGAGAGACGGCCAGGCGTTATCGACGAAGGCGCGGGTGCGTGCTTCGGCCGCCGGATCCGGGTCGAAGGCGACCACATCCCAGCCATTGGCCAATGCCCGGGCGATCCAGCCGTTACCGATGACGCCGGTACCGATGACGGAGAGTTGACGGCTCATTCCTCACCTCCCGCGGCGCTGGCAGCGGTCTGGCCGGTGCTCGGATCACGTAGTGCCAGGTGCGCGCGGGTCTCCGCGGGAGTCATGACCCGAGCCCCCAAGTTCTCGATGATACCGGCGGCCTTCTCGACCAGCTGGCCATTGGTGGCCAAGACACCTTTTTCGAGATAAAGATTGTCCTCGAGCCCGACCCGGGCGTGACCGCCCAAAAGCACGGCTTGCACAGCCATGGGCATCTGTTGACGACCGATGCCGAAGGCTGCCCAGTTGGCGTTGTCCGGTAGCTTGTTGCGCATGGCCAGCATGGTCTCTGTGTCGGCCTCGGCGCCCCACGGTATGCCAAGACAGAGCTGATAGAGCGGGTCGCCGTCGATCAAGCCTTCTTGCTGCAGCTGTCGGGCGAACCAGACGTGGCCCAGGTCGAAGCACTCGAGTTCGGGCTTGACCCCGGCGGCCTGCACCAGGCGGGCGTGCTCGCGCAGCCAGTCGGCAGGATTGACGTAGACCATGTCGCCGAAGTTGAGGCTTCCGCAATCCAGGGTGCACAGCTCCGGCAGCAGCTCGCCTACTGGTGCGTGGCGTTCGCGCGGGGTCTGGATATCGGTGCCAGGGCCGCCCCGGGTCGGGTCTTCGGCGTCAGGGATCCAGTCGCCGCCGCCGCCGGCGGTGATGTTCATGACGATATCGGTATCCGCTTCGCGGACTCGCTCCATCACCTCGCGGAAGTGCTCGGTGGAGTGGCTGATGCCGCCGGTTTCGGGGTCACGCACGTGGATGTGGGCAATGCTGGCGCCGGCCTTGGCCGCGGCGATGCAGTCATCGGCGATCTGTCTGGGTGTCACGGGAACGTTGGGGTTCTTGCCGGCAGTATCGCCGGCGCCGGTGACGGCACAAGTCAGGATGACATTGCGGTTCATGTTGGGCCTCCTTTAATGAACGAACGCAAAGTGCCATCAGTGTGCGGTCTTCTTGATGCAATGTTTTGACGCCGAGCGACGATGTATAGGCCTCAGGCGACAAATAGGGAGGGGGCCTTAAGGTTGTCGGGACGCTGCGTTAGCATGTGCGTGCCTCAGTATAAAGGCCAGCCTTTGCCAAATAACATTGAGCCCTGATAGGTCTGAGTCACCAACTGGTAAGTCGCCCCTCCGGGCGACATGTGGTGTATTCTCCCCTGATCATGAGACTCAAGCCTCCCCACACCGTCCCCGAGCGTATCGGTTTTCTGCTTCTACCGCGCTTCGCCATGGTGGCCTTCTTCTCGGCCATCGAACCGCTGCGCATCGCTAACCGTATAGGCGGTCGGACGCTGTTCGAGTGGGACCCGATCAGCCGCGACGGTGAGCCGGTCGTGGCTTCCAACGGCATGACCCTGGCCACGAGCTGCTCACTGCAAGACGTGCCACGGGTTTCCAGCCTGGCGGTCTGCGCCAGCTTCGAACCTGAAAGCAGCATCGATGACGAATTGCTCGGCTGGCTGCAGGCGCGTGCCGCCGACGACTGCGTACTCGGCGGCATGGATACCGGCTGCTATGCGTTAGCTGCAGCTGGACTGCTAGATGACCAGACGGTAACCCTGCATTGGGAATGCCTCCCCGATTTCCGTACTCGTTTTCCCAAGGTCGATGCCGTGGAATCGGTCTTCGAGGTTACCGACGAAGGCTTCTCCTGCGCCGGCGGCAGCGCGGCTATTGATATGAGTCTCGATCTGATCCGGCGTCGGCATGGCGACGACCTGGCCGCACAGGTACGCGATCAGTTGATCCACGATCAGGGCCGCCAACCGGCCAGCCGCCAGCGTGACCCCGTGATGCCCCAAGAGCCGCTGGTGCAGCGTGCCATCGCCCTGATGGAGTCCAACCTGGAGCTGCCGCTGGGCATTCGCGAGCTGGCCGGTGAGCTCGACATCTCATGGCGCCGCCTGGACCGCCTCTTCGCTCGCCATTTCAAGTCTTCGCCGCAGCAAGTCTATCTTGCTCGACGCCTGGATCACGCCCACTGGCTATTACGCAAGACGCCGCATAGCATCATGCAGATCGCCTTGGCCTGCGGCTTTGCCTCCGCTTCCAGCTTTTCTCGCGCCTTCCGCCGCCGTCACGGCCTCACTCCTAGCCGGCTGCGCCGACAGGTACTGTCGAACCGTGCATAGTGGGCGTCGAATCCTGTCGCGATTCGAGCCCACCGCAGTGGCACTCTAGGCGGAATAACGAAACGTTAAGGAGGCCAAGATGACCACTTCTCTTCCCCTGTCCCCCGACTATGACGCCTGGCCAATAGAAGCCGACCTTGAGGCAGTATCGTTCACGTCGAGGCTGTTGACGGTACGCTGGAGCGACGGCCGTGAGAGCCGCTATCACAGTATCTGGCTACGCGAAAACGCCGCGGATGAGACAACCGTGAATCCGGCGACCCGCGAGCGCATACTGGATCTTTCTACCCTGCCTGTTTGGCCGGAAATTACGAGCGCCGAGATTGATGAAGCCGGTGCGCTGTGCGTGAACTTTGTCACCGATGTCGGCTACCTACGCTTCCACCCCGGCTGGTTACGTGCTCACGACTACGACAATGCTGGTGACCCCGAGGCGCCGCTGGTACCGGTTACGCTCTGGTACGGCGGTGCTGAAGCAAGCCCGGATAGCCTGGATGCCAGCGGCCTGCTCGACACCGAGCCGCTTGGCGAGGCCGAGGAAGCGATCCTTGCCCCGGCCTTGATGAGCGTGCTGAGCAAGGGGATTGTGCGCCTCCGCGGCCTGCCTACCGAGCCCGATTCGCTCAAGGCGATCGCCCAGCGTATCGGTCCAATCCGGCCCACAAACTTCGGCCTGCTATTTGATGTCAAGGCGAAGCCGGATCCGGACTCTAACGCCTACACCTCGATCGCCCTGCCGCCGCACACTGACCTGCCGACGCGGGAATATCATCCTGGCCTACAGATATTGCATTGTCTGGAGAATAGCGTTGAGGGCGGCGAAGCAGTGATGCTAGACGGCTTCGCCGTGGCCGAGGCACTGCGCGAGCGCAATCCAAAAGCCTTCACTATCCTGACACGGGTGCGCTGGTGCTATGCCAATACGGCCAGAACCACCGACTACGTTTGGTACTCACCGATGATCCGTCTCGACCATCGCGGCGAGCTGCTCGAAGTGAGAATTGCCGACTTCCTGCGAGGCCCGCTGCAGATCCCTTTCGACGAAGTGGAATCGGCCTATGAAGCGCTGATGACCCTGCAGCGGATGCTGCGCGAGCCGGGTTTCGCCATTCGTTTCACCTACGAGCCCGGCGATGCGGTGATTTTCGATAATCGTCGGCTACTGCACGCCCGCGACGCCTTCGAGGGCACAAGTGGCCACCGTTGGCTACAGGGCTGCTACATGGAGCGTGACGAGATCCGCTCGCGCTACCGCATGGTGCAGCGCGCCAGGCGTCACCGGCGACGTAATACTGAAGTCTGAAGCCGCTCGACAGGGTAATGCACCCCTCTCACTGTTCGCCTAACCGATGTGCGGCTGCAGCTCGTTGGTGGGCGAACTTCCCCAGCCGTGGACTGAGTGTTACGGTGCGCCGCACCTTAGGCAAGGCCAGTTGTTACGGGGCTGGAGAGAGTCGCGGCTGGAGTACTCGATGGGAGGCAACATGACCAATACAGTTCAAATGCTCGTCAGGCTTGATGACGACTCCTTCAGTATTCCCTACGGCGCAGAGCAGTATGAAGAGGGCGAAATCCATCCGTATCGGCGGCTGGTCAACAATCCGAGTGCTATCAAGGCAATCCCTGAAATCGAAGGCTTCCCATTCTTGGAAGACTTCCTTCTCAAGGTGAATCGCCCCGGCGGCTTGATGGAGACGGCTCGCATGGTTAGGTGGTATACCGAAACAGACTCGGTGGTGCATTGCTTCGGTGTCGGCATGCACTTTCAAGATAGGAGCCAGTTCACTCGATACGACCAGGCGTTGGTGTTCGCCGGAAACTTGCTCCAGACCATCCTACCGACGGGATGCTTTCCCCTCGACCAGCAGCCGCTGATGATTGAGCTTCAGCGTTGTCAACTAAAGGAAGAACAGGTGTCAGGATGGATTCTGGACATGTTTGTATTCGGCTATGGAAAGAGTGAGGGTGAAAGCGACGCCGACTTGGATCGAAAACTTCATATTGTCGCTGAAGTGTTGTAATTCTAAGCGGCTGTGAACACATAGTTGTAGTTATCAACAATGCGGAGAGTTCCTGTCCCTGACCTTCCCCCCGTAACCGGTCCACCGCCAATGTGAGATTTCCGCTACGTTTATCCTGATAGCACGCGTGCCCAAACTCGACCAACCGCTCATTGAGAACAAGGGTCTTACCATCAGCCTGAGGATTCTTATGTCACCAATCGATACCGATGCCTTGGTTGCCGATCTGCTCGCCATGCTGGCGATTCCTTCTCCCTCTCTCCATGCTCAGCAGATGGTGGTCTGGCTTGCTCCCAGGCTGGAGGCGGCTGGCCTGGAGGTGGCCACCACGGCGCGAGGTGACCTATATGCCCAGCGCCAGGGGGATAGCCCGCTTCGTGCCATCACCGCGCATCTCGATACGCTTGGCGCCATGGTGGTTCGCCAGCGCAACGATGGGCGCTTGGCGATACGCCCCATCGGAACTTGGAACGCGCGCTTTGCGAGCGGTGCTCGGGTGCGGGTCCACGACTACGATGGCAACTTTGCTGCGAGCGGCACCCTGCTACCTGAGAAAGCCTCGGGGCACGTGTTCAACGAGGCGGTGGATGCGCAGACCAGCAGCTGGGAACACACTGCCCTGCGGCTCGATCTACTGAATGTCTCATCCCAAGCCCTGGAAGCGCTTGGGATCGGCGTCGGCAGCCTGGTCAGCATTGACAGCCAGCCGGTGGTCACCGAGACCGGCTTCATTAACGCGCGGCATCTGGATAACAAGGCGGCCATTGCCTGCGTACTCGCAGCACTGCGTGCCGGTGCCGATCTCACCGGCACCCGACTGGTATTCTCCTGTGCCGAAGAACTTGGGGTGGGGATGAATGAACCGCTGCTGGCCGGGGTGGAAGAGGTACTCAACCTTGATATTGCCGCCCAGGGCGAAGGCCAGCAGGTGTGTTCCGACGGTGTGACCATCGCGTTCATGAACAGTCAAGGCCCCCTGCATCCGGTGGCGAGCCGTCGGCTGGTGGCGCTCTGCCAGCAGCATGCGATTCCCTTCACCCGTGACTGCTTCCCGTTCTATTACTGTGACGGGGACTCAGCCAGCCAGGCAGGCATGGATTTGCGCAACGCCCTGGCATGCTTCGGCGCTGATGCTTCCCATGGTTGGGAACGGGTGCATTGCGACTCCCTGGTGGCTCTGACGCAATTGGTGGTGGCCTGGCTTGACGATCAGGAGTGATCCCGGCTGGCCAAGTGCTCGTTAAGCGCCAGGTCGTCACGACTCGGGCCCTGGCTATCAGATGCCCGGGAACGACGAGGATGCTGGGTTGATCTATCCCGCTTAATCGCTTGTAAGAAATGTCGTACAAAGCGAAACGGCAATTTCTTACAGGACTGGTTAACTTGCGATAAACCACGCTTCGCTTGCAGCGACTACCTTGTGTGTAACGGGCGACGGAGAGCCCTAGAGGGAAGGCAGAGCAAAGGATTGCTCGGTACCAAGGATGCTCGAGCAGGATGCTTGAGAAGGTGGAACGGAAGCGAAGATTCAGCCCGGCCTCTCGGCCGGGTTTCGCGTTATAGTGCCTTAGCCGATAGTAACCTTCACCGCCTTGTAGGTTGCGTTATCAATGGGCATGCTGCTGCTCGGCCCAACATGCTGACACGCCAGGCCAACCCGCCCTCGCGCGTCCCACATCCTGCTGCGCTGACACCGAGCTTAGCCATTCGCTGTACCCAACCCGGCAGATCGTCGCTTTCGATCGGTTGCTGTGCGGCTGGCTAGTGGTAGGCGCAGATCCATGCTTCGATCTATGTTGCAGTGCACAAAAGTCACTGCTACTGTGTGTGGTATGCAGCAGAGCGGGAATCTCCCGCTCCAAGACATTCAGAACCCCGGAGGTTCCCATCATGAGCAACGCATTCGCATTCGATACCAAGCAGTTTGATACCGCCCAGCTCGAGTCCGTGTTCTTCGCACCGGCGCGTGCCTTCGCTGCCTTGTCCGTCGACTACACCGAGAAGCTGGTCAATGCCCAGCTCGAGGCTGCCAAAGCGTACAGCGACACCACCCTGGCGCAGCTGCGTAGCCTGGCCGAGGTCAAGGATGCCGAGGGCCTTAAGAGCTATCTGGAAGGTCAGCAGGCCGTCGCCAAGGACTTGACCGAGCGCCTGAAGGGCGATGCCGGCAAAGTCGTGGCCCTGCAGCAGGACTTCGTGCAGCAAAGCCAGAAGCTGACCGAGAATAGCGTCAAGCAGGCCCAGCAAGACGTCAAGCCGGCCACCGAGAGCGAGACTCAGACAACGTCCGCGCCCAAGGCGGCCAAGGAAACCACTTCCAAGGCCAAGTAAGCCTTAAGCCTGCGGGCCGCACCGACGCAAGATTCAGGCCGCCGATCCATGATCGGCGGCTTTTGCTATGTGAGCAATGCTCACAGGCCGGCTGATGGCTCCCCCGCACGGCTGACGGCTAGCTACGCTGACGCCGACCATTCTGGATAGTCTCTTGGAAGCTTGTTTCTTCGAAGCATCTTGATTTTAGAAGGTAAAAATATCCGCTATCTTCCTTTTCATGCCTGTCTCATGGACGAGCTGGACTGACCTGACCTCCGTATAGAGGTGCCTCTCGCTATGGGACTTTGACAGGGCAGTTTTGACACCAGTCATCATAAAGGGAGCATTGGCTATGGAAATGGCGTTGGGCTTTGGTGCAATTGCGTCGATCGCATTGATCATCGGCGGAGTTACCGGGTCGTACTGGTCGCCGAGCCGCCGTATCACCGGTGTGTTACTGGCTTTCGCTAGTGGCACTTTGATCTCGGCTCTGGCTTTCGATCTCTTTCCCTTGGCTGTAGAGGCCGGGGGGCTTGCCCGCTCCACAACCGGGCTCATCGCCGGTGCCGGGGTCTTCGTTGTCATCAACACCTGGCTGGACAAGAAGGCCGCCCCGGTTGCTGCCGACACAGAGGCCGGTGCTGGCAAGGACGAAGAGATCCAGGTGCTCAAGGAGGGCGCTTCTCGGGGCATGGGCTTCGCCTTGCTGGCTTCGGTGACTCTGGACGGCGTGCCGGAGAATCTGGCGCTTGGTGCCAGCCTGCAACAAGAGGCCAGTCTTACCCTGCTGATGGCTATCTTTGCTTCCAACCTGCCGGAGTCTCTGGTAGGCGCCATGGCCATGCGCAAAGGCGGCCAAAGGCCGCTCAGCGTCATCCTCATCTGGTCCGCAGCCGCCGTGATCCTGACGTTGACCGTGCTATTCGGAAGTCTTGCCACAGGCTTGGAGGCCGGGACTCTGGCATTCGCTTTGGCTTTCGCTGGTGGGGCGGTACTGGCCTCGCTGGCCGATACGCTTATGCCTGAGGCGTTCGAGCGGGGCCGCCCATTGAACTCCTTCGCCACCGCCGTGGGGTTTGTCGTGTCCTTTGCCTTGGCAAACTGAAGAGGGCAGTAAGTGAGGGTCCGATTTCGCTTCACAACCCGCCCATATGCCTCGGGTCGGTCGCGCCACCATTCTGCCCCAAGGCAAGAATAAGACGTATGAAAGCCAACATCTGGACCTAGACCACAATGCCCCGACGCCGAGCCGAGAGGGTAATCTACGACTTCGCGCCAGGCCACGGAGGCCAGCATGCCCGGGGCTTCTTCGGCGAATGGAAGGACAAACTGAGCTCAGGAGGGTAAATGTAGGCCGCGCCTGAGCGTCGAAGGATTCCCCTTCTCTTCTAGAGAAGGGGAGACAGACAAGATATCAGGCCTCTTCCGGCCTGATGCGGTTTTGTCGTAGATGGTATCGTATGGCCAGCACAATGGAGATAACGGCCAGACCCAACAGCACTGCCGAGATGGGGCGTGTGAAGAACAGCGTCCAGTCCTCATTGGTCATCAAGGCTCGACGAAGGTTGGTCTCGGCGATGGGGCCGAGAATGACGCCAAGTACCAGCGGGGCAAGCGGATAGTCGAGTTTGGTCATGATGTAGCCCACCACACCGATGCCCAGCAGCAGGTAGATGTCGGTGACCCGGTTATTGAGGGTGAATGCGCCGACCAGGCAGCAGGTGAGCACCACCGGTACGATCACCGACTTGGGTATGCTGGTGACCTTGAGGAACAGGCGCATGCTGAGCAGGCAGATGACCAGCATCATGACACCGGCAACGAACATGGCCATAAACATGCCGTAGACCGTATCAGCGTGATCCATGATCAGCCTGGGGCCGACCCCGATGCCGTGTACCATCAGTGCTGCCATCAGCACGGCATCGACCGCACTGCCTGGAATGCCCAGGGCGATCATCGGGATCAGACCCCCACCCGACGTTGCCGAATTACCGGACTCCGATGCAATGACCCCTTCGCTACTGCCTTTGCCGAATTCCTCGGGATGGCGGGAGCCGCGCTTGGCTTGGTCGTAGGCGAGCAGATTGGCGATGCTGCCACCGGCGCCCGGGACTGCGCCGATAAATACCCCGACCATTGAAGAACGGAACAGATTGATGGGATTCATCACGACTTCGCGCAGGGCCGCAAATGGCCGGAATTCGATGCGGCCCGTGATCAGTTCGCGGCCCTGTTGCACCTGGTCGGGGTTTTCCACCTCGCGCAGCAGTTGGCTGACGGCATAGATGCCGATAAGGACCACCAGGAAGGGTATGCCAGCCGAGAGTACGCGGAGGTCGAAGGTGAAACGGGTGACACCCATCAGCGGATCCGCGCCGACGGTGGCGATTAGAAGGCCCAGCAACCCTGCCATCAGGCCACGCACCATCGAGCGCCCGACCAGGCTGGCGACGATGGTCAGGGCAAAGACGACCAACGAGAAATACTCCCAGGCACCCAGTTTCACAGCGATGAGCGCCAGCGGGGGCGCGGCGGCAATCAGCACCAGAGTGCTGATCAGGGTGCCGAAGAACGATGCCCAGATACCTAGGGCCAAGGCACGTCCAGGTTCTCCATTGCGCGCCATGGGAAAGGCATCGAAAGTGGTGGCCACTGCTGATGGCGTACCCGGGATGCCCAGCAGGGCCGCGCTGATCATGCCGCCGGTATACCCGCCGATGTACACGGCCAGCATGGTGGCCACCCCTTGCAGTGGTGGCATGGTAAAGGTCAGCGGCAGGGTCAGGACAATCGCCATGGTGATGGTGAAGCCTGGAATCGCGGCAGCGATGACGCCCACCGTTACCCCAACCAGCATGGTCAGCAGGGTAGGCAGGGTAAAGAGCTGATCGGCCCCGGACAGTATGGCTTCCAGCATGTACAGGTTCCTCCTGGCGGTTTCCTGATGATGGGGTCAGCCCCACAAGCCTCGTGGCAGAGAGATGGTCAAGACGTGGCGGAACAGGATATCCAGGCCGAACGACATCACCAGCGCAATGAGGGCGGCGATCAGCAGCGCCTTGCCGCTCCGCGCGCCGAGCAGATACTGGCAGGCGACCAGGAACGGGAAGCTGGCCCAGCGGAATCCGACGACGGGAACCGCGGCGGTCAACAGGCCGAAGAGGAGCAGTACTCCAAAGGCGAGCCGATGCTGGCGTAGCCAGTTCCGCACGGCGCCAGACGCGAGCGCCGATGTCCTCTTAAGGTGAGGTAGTTCCTTGACGATGATCATGAAGTTGAAGATGACCAGAAGCGCAAGGACCAACCTGGGAAAGGTGCCGGCTCCCATGGGCTCCCACATCGAGGAGGGCAGCTCGCCGGCCCGCAGGAACATGAAGGCAAACAGCAGGGCAAGGGCACCATTGAAAATGATATGCCCCCACGCCCTGGCCCGCATGGCGTCGAGTTGAGCCCGGTCATTCGATGACCGGGCAGAGCGTGTTGCATCACTCATTGCTGCAGTTGCCCAGCGAGGCGTTCGACTGTGGCATCGAGCCGCTCGAGGTGGGCGCGGTATTCGTCGGGCCCCATGTAATGGACCTCTGCCCCCGAATTGTTCACGGCACGGATGAAATCCTCATCGTTAGCGGTGGCTTCAAGCGCATCCGCCATCACGGCGATGCGATCTTCCGGCGTCCCCTTCGGTGCGATGAGCCCCCTGAGAATCGAGAGTTGGAGATCCTCGTAACCGAGTTCCATCAGGGTGGGGACGTCAGGCGTCTGTGCCATGCGCTCCGTATGCCCCACGGCCAGGAAGGCCAGGTCACCATTCTCGACAAACTGGTTACTAGAGGCGATGTCGCCCATGGCGGCATCGATATGTCCGCCGACCAAGGCGCGAATGCGCTCCCCGGTGCCTTCGAAACCGACGTAGCGGAACTCAAGATCCTCAGCCTCGGCGATCATCGCGGCGTGTAGGTGGGGGACGCCACCCAAGGTAACGCCGAAGCGGATCTCACCGGGGTTTTCGCGGGCATATTCGACAAAGTCCGCCATCGTTTCCCAGCCTCTCTCGGGATTGACCGTGAGGTACTGGGGTGAGGCGGTTATGGAGGCGATAGGCTCGAAGTCGTCCCAGTTGAGTGGGGTCAGGCCAGTGTGATGGGAAACCAGGAACCCGTCATGAACCTGCCCCACGGTATAGCCGTCGGCAGGACGCTCGGCCAGATCAGCGAGTCCTACTGTCCCGCTGACGCCCGGCATGTTGATGACCGGCAGTGGCTGACCGAGGTGTTCCTCGATGTTATTCGAGACCAGCCGCATCAGAACGTCGCTGCCTCCGCCGGGCCCCCACGGGACGATAAATTCGACAGGCTCCTCCGGGTAGGCCTCCTGAGCACTGACGGAAGCGCAGCCAACGGCAAGAACCGAGCCAGCCACGGCAGTCAGAACCCGGCGGGTCCAAGGTTTTATGGAATCAGCGGTTTGAGAGTGAGCAAATCGCATGTGCATCTCCTTGTCATTATGTTTGCTTTGCCGACCGTGACGCATCTTCCGGCCGGCAGTCGCCCGGTTACTTACCAAGGCAATACCGCGGCATCTGTGCGGGGCTCTGTACCGCCGCAAAGCACCCCGGTTTCCGCGTCGCGCAGAATGATCTGCCCACGACCGAAACTCACGGAATCCGCCTGCTTGACGATGTGGTGACCGCGGCGCGCCAACGCCTGGGCCAGATGATCGGGGAAGTGGGGTTCCACCTCGACGGTGCGCCCTTTCGTCCACTTCCAACGTGGCATGTCCAGCGCAGCCTGCGGATTCAGAGCGTCATCGAGCATGCCGGTGATCACCTGGACATGGCCCTGGGGCTGCATGAACCCCCCCATAACGCCGAACGGTCCCACCGCCTGGCCGTTGCGTGTGATGAAGCCGGGAATAATGGTGTGATAGGTGCGCTTGCCCGGAGCCAGGGCGTTGGCGTGATTCTTATCTAGCTTGAACGACCAGCCGCGGTTCTGAAGGCTGATGCCGGTGCCGGGTACCACGATGCCCGAGCCGAAGCCTTTGAAGTTGCTCTGGATGAAGGAGACCATGTTGCCCTCGCCGTCTGCAGTGGCGAGATAGACGGTACCGCCGGTGATGGGGTTGCCGTGCACGGGATCCAACGCCTGGTCGCCGATCATGGCGGCACGCCCCTTGAGATACGGCTCGGCCAGCATCTGCTCTACGCTCGGGTGCATCGCATCACGGTCGGTAATGTGGTGCAGACCGTCCACATAGGCCAGTTTAGTGGCTTCGATGCGCCGGTGGAGTGTCTCGACCGGATCCCTTACTTCTTCCCCTAGGTGCTCCAGCATGCCGAGTGCCTGAAGAGCGATCAGGCCACAGCCGTTGGGCGGGATTTCCCAGATATCGTGCTCGCGGTAGCGGGTGCTGATCGGTTCCACCCACTCCGGTGTGAAGGCTTCGAGATCCTCGCGACGCAACAGTCCGCCGTGCTCGCGGAAGAAGGCATCCATGTGGTCGGCCAGCTCGCCCTCATAGAAGGCACGGGCATGGGTTTCAGCGATCAGTCGCAGGCTGCGCGCATGATCAGGAGATGACCACATCTCGCCGGGGCGTGGTGCATGGCCCTTAGGTGCGAAGGTCTTGAACCAAGGCTGGAAGGCTTCTTCACTGTAGCGGCTATAGGTTTCGAAAGCTTCTTCCCATAGCTGACTGACCAATGGTGAGATCGGGAAGCCTTCCTCGGCCAGTGTTATGGCTGGTGCCAGCAGTTTGGCGAAAGGCAATCGACCGAAGCGTTCAGACAATTTGGCCCAAGCGGCAGGGGCGCCGGGAACCGTCACGGGAATCAGGCCGTGCTCGGGCATCGCCTCGTGACCAAGACCTTTGACAGCCTCGATGGTGGCCGCCTGTGGTGCGGGCCCGCTGGCGTTCAGGCCATGGAGTTCTCCATTCATCCAGACGATGGCGAAGGCGTCGCTGCCCAGCCCATTGGAGGTGGGCTCCACCACGGTGAGCGCCGCGGCGGTAGCGATTGCCGCATCCACGGCATTGCCGCCCTCGTGCAGGATCTGCATGCCCGCCTCGGCGCCTAGGGCCTGTGAGGTGGCGACCATGCCGCGACGACCAAACGTTGCCATGCGACGGGAGGGGCTGGGGTAATAACGCGCATCAAATTGCATAGGGGTTCCTCTGAAGATGTCAGGCGTTGCGGGACGTGGCCTCATCGGCCTGAAGGCGCTGAATCTTGCGGTTCTGGTAGAGCGAGAAAATCACGGAGGCGACGGCCAGGGACAAGAAGAGGGCCGAGAGTGGCCGCGTCAGGAAAGTCAGCCAACTGCTATCGAGTTCCAGGGCGCGGAACAGCTGACGCTCCAGGTTGTCTCCCAACACCACGCCGAGAATCAGCGGGGTAAGGGGTACCGAGGCCTTCCAGAGCAGGTAGCCGAGGATGCCGAAGGCGAACAGCACCCAGATATCGAACAAGTTATTGTTCAGGGCATAGGAACCGATGGCACACAGCATCAGCACGACCGGAACCAGAATCTGCTGCGGTATCAGAGAGATCTTTGCGAACCAGCGTACCAATAGCAGCTGACACAGCACCATCACCACCGCGCCGATCATCAGGCTGGCATAAATGGCCCCCACCAATATCGGATTCTGTTCGAACATGAGCGGCCCGGGGGTGATGCCGTGCAGGATCAGCACGCCCATCATGATGGCCATGGGCAGATCGCCGGGGATGCCCAGTGCCAGGGTCGGCACGAAGGCCCCGCCTGCCACCGCGCTGTTGGAGGCTTCGGAAGCCACGATACCGTCCGGTATGCCGGTGCCGAAGCGTTCGGGGTGGCGCGAGAACTTCTTCGCCTGGTCGTAGCTGACGAAGTTGGCCACGGTGCCGCCGGTACCCGGCAGGGCGCCGATCAGGCTGCCGATCAAAGACGAACGAAGCGTGTTGAGTTTCTGGCCGGCCATGTCACGCAGGATCCGCGTGTAGGGGATGGCGACGTTGGTATTGGCGCCCTTGGCAGATTGCGGATCGTCACGCAGCTTCTCCAGATTCCCCATCAACTGGGAGAAAGCAAAGATACCGATCATCACCGGAAGCATCTCGAACCCAGCACCGAGGGCATCGAAGCCGAAGTCGAAGCGCAGGTTGCTGTTGCGGTCATAACCCACCGTGGTGATCAACAGGCCAAGGGCGGCGGCCAGCAGCCCCTTGAGCAGGGCTCCATGCGAGAGACCGGCAACCAGCGTCAGCGCAAAGATGATCAAGGCCGTGATCTCCCAAGGACGGAAGTTCATGCTGAAACTGGCCAGCAACGGACCGAAGTAGACCAGCACGGCCACGCTGATCAGGGTGCCGATGAACGAGGCGGCGACGCCGATGCCAAGCGCGCGCCCAGGTTCCCCACGCTGGGCCATGGGGTAACCATCGTAGACGGTGGTGATGGAGGAGGGTGTGCCGGGTATCCCCAGCATCACACCGGAAACGATGCCGCCCGAATAACCCCCGACGAACACACCGACCATCAGCGAAACGCCACTCACGGGATCCATGGCAAAGGTGAAGGGAAACACCACCAGGATGGCCATGGTCACGGTGAAGCCGGGTATGCTCCCGCCGATGATACCGAACAGCACACCTATCAGGATCAGCAGCAGCACCGACGGAGTGCCGACCTGAGCAAGCGCTTGTAAAAAAAAGTCAGCCATTAGTCACTCCGTCGTCAGGGTAGCCAGACGTTGAGGACGAAACGAAAGATCACGTACACCAACGGGGCAATAGTGCACGAGACCACTAAATTGATGAGCCACTTGCGGCGCGTATCGATACCCAGCAGCAAGGCCAGTGAGGCCATCAAAAAGGCCAGCGTGGCAATCAGATAGCCGATCAGCGGCAGTAGCAGGGCATAGAGTCCGAACAAGCCGAACAGGGACAGTACAGTGGCATTGTGTCGGACCCACTCGGTGAGGGAGCGGCGTGGCCGACTCGGTTCACTGCTGGCTACGCCCTGAGATACCAACCAGGTGCGTAGCAGCAGTAGCAAGGACAGGACGGCAATGATGCCCAGCAGGATCTGCGGGAATAGAGCTGACCCATAAGGTTGCCAGCTGGTGGGCGGTGCGATGTTTCGCGTCTCTGCCATCAGGATGCCGGTGATGACCAGCATGGCGAGTGCCAGGGCGCGGTCCTTGGTCAAGGTCAGCATGGTCTTGCTCTCCGTGCTTGCCCCGGAGACTTGGGCCTCCGGGGGCTCGCTACGTCTCAGTTCTGAAAGTCGATGTTTTCGGCAGCGGCGGTGAGGGCTGCCTCATTTTCCTCCAGAAAGGCCTGGTACTCCTCCCCGGGCAGGTAGCGCACTACCGAGCCGAAGTCGTTCTCGATGCGACTGCGGACCTCGTCATCTTCCAGCGCTTTGCCGTAGGCGTCCGCCAGGGTGTCGAGGACTTCCTGCGGCGTTCCCTTGGGAGCGAACAGGCCACGGCTGGTGGAGTGGTCCATCTCGATACCCTGCTCGCGCAGCGTCGGGATATCGGGCAGGCTATCGAGCCGCTCGGGATGCGCCACGCCCAGAGGGGTGAAGCTGCCATCCTCGAAGAAGGCCCCGGCGGAAGGCAGGTTGAACATGGCGAAGTCGATCTCTTCGGCAAGCAGGGCGGAAACCTGCTCGCCGGTATCGGGATAGCCGACCAGGCGCACGTCAGCCATGTCGATGCCCGCGGCATCGAAGAACTGCACCCAGAAGAAGTGGTCGGTTGAACTCGGGATCATGCTGAAGCGGACTTCTCCGGGGTTCTCGCTGACGTAGTCGGCGATCTCCTCGGCACTCTTGACGGGATGATTGGCGTGGGCAACCGGAAGGTTGATGGTCTGGGTCAGCAGGGTGACGGGCTCGAAGGCATCGTAGGAGTAGTCCACGGTGCCGGCCAGCTTGGAGAGCGCAATGGTGTCATGGCTGCCCAACAGGGTGTAGCCATCGGGATCGGCATCCTTGACGTTGCGTGAACCGAGTGTCGCGCCGGCCCCGGCCATGTTCACAGGCACAACCGATTCGCCCAGATGCTCTTCGGCCTCCTTCGAGATCAACCGGAAGATGATATCGGTGGCGCCGCCTGGGCCGTAGGGAATAATAAGGCGGATGTCCTTTTCCGGGTAGTCAGCTTGGGCACTGCCGGCAATGGCAAGGCCAAGAGTGGCAATGATGGGAGTCAGCTTGTTGCGCATCATGATGTAACACCTCGGATGTTGTGGCTTTTGTCGTAAGGTTCGGGCTGCGCCGAACACGGTTGAGCGCGTGTTCCGTATCGATTCTTGTTCTGGGTCTTTCAGCCGAGAAAGAGCCCCCCGTAGGCCAGAGCGGCCATCACAATAAAGGCCGGGTGAATTCGCAGCCGCAGCAGTGCCACGGCCGCCAATGAGCCGATCAGCAGGGTATGCACAAGGCCTGCCGTCTCCAGCCCTTCGGTGAAGAAGCTCCAAGTCAGCCAGGCCATCATCATGGCAATGACCGGGCGTACCCACTGACTCATACGCTTGACGCGGGGCGAGTCACGGTAACGGTAAAGAAGTCCCAGAGCGCCCAGCATCAGCAATAGGGAAGGCACCACAGTGGCCAGCACAGCGACGACAGCGCCACTGGCACCGGCGACGTCAAAGCCGATCTGACCGGCCATCTTGGTGGCGATGGGGCTTGGCAAGGCATTGCCCAGCGCCAGGGTTTCGGCGAATTCCTGGGCTGTCATCCAGCCATAGCGTCCCACGACTTCCGCCTCTATTAGCGGAATGATCGCAGGACCTCCGCCGTAACCGATGATGTTGGGAATGAAAAAGGCAAGGAACAGCTCCCAGTGAATCATTCACGGGCCTCCCTCGGACGTGGTTCCGGTGAGACCATCGCCGTCACTAGCAGGGCACCGATGATCCAGCCGGGATGCAGACCGAGCAGGTAGATGAGCACCCCTGATCCCGCCCCCATCGCAAGGCTCAACCAGGGGCCCAGGGAAAGGCGCGACTTGTTCCAGAAGTCCAGCGTCAGCTGGCCCATCATGACCATGACCACGGGCACGACGGCGTATCCCATCCCGCGGATCCAGGCGACATCGCGATAACGGCTGAACAGACCCAGCAACAGGATCATGGCAAGCATCATGGGAACGATGACGGCAGCGACGGCGATAACGCAGCCGGCGATGCCTCCAATGCGATAGCCGATGTAGCCCGGCATCTTGGTGGCGATGGGCCCGGGAAGGGTATTGGCAATGGCGAGCACGTCGGCGAAGGCATCGTCATCCAACCAGCGATGACGGGTGACGACCTCGTCGCGGACCAGGGGGATCATGGCCGGCCCGCCGCCGAAGCCAAGCAGGCCGATGCGGGTAAAAGCCCAGAAAACCTTGCTCAGCGAAGCGGGCGACTGGTCAATCATGGGCCCAACCTCGGATGGTCGATCTTAGTGCTATAAATTGGTTTATTGTCATAATTGCTTTTTTGCGCCAGAAAAACGATTATTTGAACTAGAATATAGTTTGCAAAAGAAAGCAGCGTCAACCCTCAATGTGTGACGGTCACGGGGAGGTAGCATGGGCATTATCGAACGCAAGGAGGGGGTGACGGCCTCCAGCAGGATCTACGACACCCTGCGGCAGGATCTGGTCAATGGACGGTTCACCGCCGGCGAAAAGGTGGCGATCAGTGCCCTCAAGGAGCGCTATGGAGTAGGCTTGAGTCCGCTGCGTGAAGCCCTCAATCGCCTCGCGGCTTATGGCCTGCTGATCCAGGAGAACCAGCGTGGCTTCCGGGTGCCGCGTCTGGTACGCGACGAGCTCGAAGATGTTGCAGACATGCGGCAAAAACTGGAAGGAATGGCGCTGGAACGGGCCATTCAGCGAGGTGACGCCGAGTGGGAATCAGAGCTTCTAGCAGCGGCACATCGACTGAAGCGTGCCGATGCGGTACCGGAGATGGACGAGGAGTGGGAGCGGCTGCACATGCGCTTCCATCGCACGCTAGTAGCTCCCTGCGGTTCCGCGTGGCTGCTGCGCTTCATTGAGCAATTGCACGATCAGTTTGACCGCTATCGGCGTTTGGCGCCTGGCGATCCGGAAGTCAGACGCATCCTGGATGCACAACATGGTGAACTGGTGGAACTGGCCCTGGCCAGGGACGTCAAGACAGCAAGGGAACTGATGGAAGACCATATTCAGCGCTCGTACGAAGTGGCCCTCGGCAGCTTTGCTCCTTAGATGCGTTGAAGTTAGACGCAGAGCCTCAGCTAAGACGTCACTGCTACCTAGCGGCTACCAGGTCAAGATTGCATCCCAGTCGAACCATAGCTTAAACCGTGGCGCCGCCCAGCGGCACTGATAGCCGGCACCCGCACGGCTGGTCGCATTGATGCAGACGTGACTCATTGCACCGACAAGGACGAGCTCTTCGACTCTCTCGGCATCGAGTCCCTGTTCAGAGCCGCAGCATCAACAGCGATAAGCGTAGGCGTCTTCCCACCGGCGTGTTGTAATCGACGGGGGGCGCCGTGTGCGTTCCGCCGAAGACCTGGTATCCGAACACCGCGGCGGGCAGGGCCGCACCCACAACCCCAGTAGGTCACGGCCACTCCAAGTCCACCACGATCGGATCGTGGTCTGATGAGCGGAAGGGGTCGGGGCGGAAGTGCGGCGCTGCGTTGTCCGGCCCGTCGTAGCCGAGGAAAGGCGGCTCGTCGGCATTGATGGGCCAAGGGCGAACTTCTGCCACTGCCGCTGCCAGTTCGGGGCTGGCCAGGGCATGGTCCAGGTACCCCGACTCACCGTGGAACACATAACTATAGCGGCGTTCCGGCGGCAGCTCCCGGGCGATCAGGTTGACCAGTCCTGCGTGGGTCAGCGTGTGGATGGGGTCCTCGGCGCCGTAGGCGTTGAGATCGCCGATCAGTAGCAGGCGCTCGTGTCCTTCGGCGACAGCGAGGCGGTCGAGAAAGCCGTGCATGGCCTGCGCTTGCGCCACCCGGCGCTGGTTCCAGCAGCCCTGGCCGCGGTCGATATCGCCCCGTGGCGGGCAGCCGGTCTTTGACTTGAAGTGGGCGGTGACGACGCCGAAGGCCGGGCCGCCGTCCACGCTGCGAAAGAAGGCCGCCACTGGTGGGCGGTGGTGAACGGGATCGTTGTCCGCATGTAGCTCGCTCACGGCCTCCACCCGGTCTGGCCGGTAGAGCAGGGCGAGCTGAATGGCATCAGAGCCGAGGTCGGCATCTCCCCCGACCGCGCGATAGCGGACTCCGGTCCGTTCGCTCAGCTGCTCGACCAGGTCGGCCAGGGCACGCGGATCGTTCTCGACTTCCACCAGGGCCAGGATGTCGGCCTGCAGTCCTCTGACGGCGGCGGCGAGCTTGGCTCGCTGGCGCTCCAGCGCTTCGGCGCTCTCGGCGCCGCGCTGGCCCAGGCTGGTGAAGTAGTTCTCGACATTGAAGGTCGCCACCCGCAGCCGTTCTCCCGGCGCTGGCAGCGGCCCCGGGCGGGGGTTGGTGTCCTCGAAGTGCGGCTCGAAGTTCGGGTGCAGGCGGTAGGCGTCGAAGGCGTAGGTAAGTATCCCCGTCAGGCCCTGAACGCTGCTGCCGACACGGCGGGTGCCGTTCGCATCCAGGTAGGGAATGGGGCTCGGAAAGCCGCGGTAGCTGCCGTCGTCCAGCCCAAGGATGTCCCGCTGCTGGGCCTCGCCGGGCGTATTCGTGGGCCGGAACAGGCGGTTTGAGGCCAGTTTCAGGGAGCCGTAGCGGGCAAGTTCGTCGTTGCCAGTGACGATCAGCGCCTGAGGAAACGTCAGTAGCAGACCCTCCTTGCGTGACAGCTGATCCTCGCTGAGTGGCCAGCTCACTGCCAGCGGTTCGGGCAGTCGATCGCGGGCACAGGTCTCGATCCGCTCCACCCGCTGCAGCTGGATCTGGCCGCGGTACTCGCCGGTACGGGCGTGGAGTTGCAGATGTGTGCCGGGAGCGATGAGTGCCCCATCGCTCGAGGTTGCGCCAGGCATATAGACGAACAGGCCGACGGGGCCATGCTCCGTCGCTTGCTGCAAATAGAAACCGCCCAGCCGGTCGCGGCCGAGAAACTCGCCGGTCACCACGCCGTCGACGACCACCTCCCGGCCGGTGCGCAGGGCTGGAGCCTCGCCAAGGCCTCTGATGGCGGCAAGGTCGAAACTGGATGGGCCGGGGCAATCGGCTGTCGCTGTCGAGGTTGCCGTCAGCAAGGCCAGCAGCAGGGCGATTGGTCCTGTTTGGCGGGATACGGCATGGGGTCGGCGCTGGCCGGTAGTGCGCGGCTGGGCTGTTATGGTCATGGGGCTCTCCGTGGCAAAAGCTGACACCGTCCTGGCTACATTAGAAAGCAACAGTGCCCGCCAGCATCACCACCACGCCATAGGCGGCCACCCCGGCCGCCACCGGCCAGCCCAGGGTGCGTTTGTACCACCACACGGCCAGGGTCGCGAGAACGCCGATGACGGTGGCCAGCCAGGAGGTGGCGCTGGGCGTCACCGGCATCAGCGATACCCCGAACACGGCGGCGATCATTACCGGCCCGAGCAGGCTCAGCCACTGGGGCATCGCTTCCAGGCTGTCGCCGTTGCCTTGCCGCGCGAGGCGGCGCTGCATCCAGAACAGTGGCAGCACGCGTATCAGCAGGGTGCCAAGCGCCGAGGCGAGAACGGCTATCCACAGGGTGCTACTCATGGCGCTCTCCTTGTGCGTGTTCGCTTCTTTGGGTGTGGTCAAACTTGACGACCTGGAAGCACAGGGCGCCGCAGGCGGCGGCGAGAGGAATCGCCAGGTTGGTCAGGCCCGTTACGGTCAGCGCCAGGGCGGCCAGGATGGTCAGGCCGAGGGCCAGGCTCCAGCGCCGTGAGGTGAAGCGGGGCGCTATCAGCACCAGGAAGAGAGCGGGCAGGGCGAAGGGCAGGATCTCACCCATCAGGGCCCAGCGGGCGACCAGTTCGCCGCCGGCAAACGCTCCCAGGGCCGTGCCACCGATCCAGCTCATCCAGGCCAGCAGCGCGGCGCCGCCGAACCAGCCGAGGCGCTGGAATACCGGCAACTGGGGCAGGCGGGCATGAGCCAGGGCGAAGACCTGGTCGGTGAGGCCGTGCATCAGCCAAGGCCACAGGCGGCTGGAGGTCAGCCAGGGTGCCAGGTTAGGGGCATAGACCACATGGCGCAGGTTGATCAGCAGCGTCATGGCCACCACCAGCCATAGCGGTGCGCCGGCGGCCACCATGCCGACGAACAGGAACTGCGAGGCGCCGGCATAGATCAGCGTCGAGATGACGACGGCTTCCCAGGCGCTGAATCCGGCCTGGGTCGCGATCAACCCGAAGGAGATGGCCACCGGCACATAGCCGCCGAGCAGCGGGATGGCCTCGCTCATGCCGGTCAGCCAGGGACGGGACGGCGAGGAAGCGGCTTGCAGGTTCATGGCGTGGGTTCCTCGTGATAGATGACGCTGAGCAGCAGCGTGGCCCAGGCTTCCCCGGTGCGGTAAAGGTGGGGACGGTCCGCGGCGAAGGTGAGGGTCTCTCCGGCCGCGAGTGTTCGGGTGTCACCTTCCGGGCCTGCCTCCAGCGTACCGCTGATCAGGGTGAGCGATTCCCGGGCGCCGGGGGTATGGGGTTCGGCAAGACGCAGGGTATGCGGCGCGCAGCGCATCCAGTAGGCGTCAACCTGTGGTGTGTCCTTGCCCTGGTCGAGTAGGCGTACCTCCACGCCATCCTCGCCCAGGGGCACGGCAATAGGCGCCACCAGGGTGCCGAAGGGCACTTTCAGCTGTACCGCCAGGCGCCAGATGGTATCCAGGGTGGGGTTGCCGTTGCCCTGCTCCAGGCGACACAGGTTCGACTTGGCGATACCGGCAGCGGCGGCCAGTTGCGATAGCGACAAGCCTTGCGCCTGGCGCAGGTTCTGCAGGTGCTGACCCAGGGTGCCGAGGGAGAGTTTGTCCAATTGAGGATACCTCGTGTTGTTCCTTTTAACGAACGTTCTATAAAAGGAACAGTGGTATGTCAACTAGACGCGTATAATTGTGGATACATGCAGTTAGAAGGCGCTACGGCTAAGTGTGTCGTGCGACGCCGGATTACCGCCGCTGGCTTGCCTTGGATCAAGGTGTTTTCAACGTGAACTACCATGCTTGAAAGAGGGGAAGCGGCTAAGGCATCGGAGTGGAGCGCTACCTCGTCACCGTTACTCTGGGAAGCGAGGTAGAGACCATGGCCTGGAACATCTTCATGATCGGCTTGGATGAGCTGAGTGATCATCTGCTGCCGCATCTGCGGCATGCCGAAGAATATGTAATCCATCCTTTGCTGGCGCTTGATGAGGTGGTGCACGCTGACGAGTATCGCTTCGACCGCTTGCTGCAGGATGCCTTGGATCAGCTCGAACAGTTTCCCGGCTCGGTGGACGCGATTGTCGGCTACTGGGATTTTCCCACCAGTTTGCTGGCGCCAGTACTGTGCCAACGCCTTGGGCTGCGCGGCCCTTCGCTTGAGGCGGTTCTCAAGTGCGAGCATAAGTACTGGAGCCGCCTCGAGCAGGCCAAGGTGGTCCCCGAGTACGTTCCGTCTTTTCAGATGCTCGATCCCTTCGACGATCGCGCCACCGAAAGCATACACATCGACTATCCCTTCTGGATCAAACCGGTGAAGGCTCACTCCTCGCGCCTGGGTTTCCATGTGGCCGATGTCGAGCAACTGCGTGATGTCCTACCGCTGATACGCAAGGGAATAGGGCATTTCGGCAGGCCGTTCGACGACGTCATGGCCTATGTCGAACTGCCCGAAGAGATAGCGGCGGTAACCGGGCATCACTGTATCCTCGAATCCATCATCTCCTCAGGGCGGCAATGTACCCTTGAAGGCTACGTGCAGCACGGTGAAGTACACCTCACCGGAACGGTGGACAGCATCCGTGACTCGCAGCACCCTTCAGTGCTGATGCGCTACGAGTATCCCTCAACCTTACCTGAGCCTGTGCAGCAGCGGATGTTGGCTGCGACCCGGGGCATCATCGGGCAGGTCGGTTACGATGATGCGCCGTTCAATATCGAATTTTTCTACGAAACTGATAACGACTGCGTCTGGTTGCTCGAGATCAATACGCGTATTTCGCGCTCTCATGCGGCCATCTTTCATTTGGTCGATGGGGCGCCGCATATCCAGGTGATGGTAGACGTGGCATTGGGCATGGCCCCACGCATGCCGCATCGCGAAGGTCTCTATCCGCTGGCGGCCAAGCAGATGCTGAGGGTGTTCGAAGACGGCGTGGTGCGCCGAGTCCCTTCCCGGGAAGACATCCAATGCGTTGAGGAGGCGTTTCCTGGCACGGTGGTCGATATCGATGTTCACGAGGGCATGCGGCTCTCCGACTTGCGACACCAAGATTCCTTTTCCTGGGAGCTGGGCGTGCTGTTCATCGGGGCCGACAGTCACGACGAACTCTTGTCTCGCATCGCCTGGTGCAGCGACAGGCTGTCGTTCGACATCGAGCCGCTCGCCGGCCAGGGCGCGAGCGCAGCCGGACCGGATGACGGAGCATCAACATGAGAGTGGTGAGCGATTTTCCTCACCGGGTAGAACGCCTGGACTCGGTCTGGATACCCATGGCCGATGGCATTCGACTCCACGCTCGGCTCTGGTTGCCCGAGGGAGCCGTTGACGATCCGGTACCGGCAATAGTCGAATACATTCCTTATCGCCTGCAGGATGGCTCCGCCCGGCGAGACGCCATTCATCATTACTACTTCGCCGGGCATGGCTATGCATCGCTTCGGGTCGACTTAAGGGGTAGCGGCAATTCCGAAGGGGTATTGAAGGATGAATACCTGGAACAGGAATTGGCGGACGGGGAGGCGATATTGCATTGGCTGGACGCCCAACTCTGGTGCAACGGCCGGGTAGGGATGATCGGTATTTCCTGGGGCGGCTTCAACGGCCTGCAACTGGCTGCCCGCCGCCCCCCGCAACTCAAGGCGGTGGTTAGCGTCTGTTCCACCGACGATCGCTATGCCGATGACGTGCACTACATGGGCGGCTGCCTGCTGGGAGACAACATCTCCTGGGCTTCCACCATGTTCGCCTACAACTCAATGCCGCCCGACCCCAGCGTAGTGGGTGAGGCCTGGCGCGAAATGTGGCACCAACGGCTGGAGGGCAGCGGGTTGTGGCTGGCCACCTGGCTTTCGCACCCGCATCGAGATGCCTACTGGAAGCATGGCTCCATCTGCGAGAATTTTTCCCGCGTGCAGGTGCCGGTACTGGCCGCCAGCGGCTGGGCCGACGGCTATTCGAATGCCGTCAAGCGGCTGGTACAGCACCTACCGGATCTCTGCAAGGGGCTGATCGGCCCCTGGAGCCACAAATATCCTCATCTCGGCGAACCGGGGCCGGCCGTCGGGTTTCTGCAGGAGTGCCTGCGCTGGTGGGATCAGTGGCTCAAGGAAGAGGATCGAGGCGTCGACGAGGATCCCGCGATCCGGGTCTGGATGCAGGACAGCATGCCCCCGACAACCACTCCCGGCTTTCGCCCCGGGCGCTGGGTGGCGGAGCCCTCCTGGCCTTCACCCCACGTTGCCCCATGGCGTCTGCCGTTGGCACCGGGTCGGCTGGTAGTGGATGGAAAACGCCGCCGCGATGACGACACCCGCAGCGTGCAGTCGCCGCTGACGTGCGGCTTGTTCGCCGGCAAGTGGTGCTCCTATGCCGCAGGACCCGACCTGGCCCATGACCAGCGAGAGGAAGACGGGGGCGCCCTCACGTTTGATAGTCCTCCGCTGGAGGAAGCGCTGGAGATCATGGGTGCGCCGGAGCTGGAGCTATACGTCGCGGCCAATCGCCCTGTCGCCCAACTAGCCGTACGCCTTTCCGACGTGGCGCCGGATGACAAGGCGACGCGGGTGACCTATGGGCTGCTCAATCTCACCCATCGCGGTGGGCATGAGGTTCCGTCCGCCCTGGAACCGGGTCGCCACTATCGAGCCAAGGTGCAGTTGAATGACGTTGCCCAAAAATTTCCTCGCGGCCATCGCCTGCGTCTCTCGCTATCGACTTCTTACTGGCCGCTGGCGTGGCCGCCACCCGAGCCGGTGCGCTTGACGCTCTCCCTTGAGCATTCCGCTCTGATTCTTCCCGTCCGTCCCCCCCGGGAGTCGGATGCCGGTTTGACGCCTTTCGGTGTAGCGGAAGGAGCTTCGTCCATCCCCACCCGGCGTCTCGAACCCGGCCATCACAACTGGTATGTGCATCGCGACCTGGCGGAAGACCGCTCGACCCTGGAGGTAATCAACGACAATGGCCGGGTGCGACTCGAGGATAGTGGAATCGAGGTCCAGATGCGCTCGGTGGAGACCTATGAATCGTGCGCTGACGACTTCGATTCGGTACGGGCAAAGGTGAGCTGGCACCGTTCACTCAAGCGGGATGACTGGGAAGTAAGTACGACGACATGCACCGTGCTGACATCCGACATTCAGGAATTTCATCTACACGCGACGCTTGATGCCTATGAAGGCGAACATAGGGTGTTTTGCCACAGTTGGGACTACGCCATTCCCAGGCGGTTGGTATAGTCAATGCTGACTCGAATGACGGAGTAGGAGTAGTAATACGTTAGTATATACTCACACTTTTTATAATATTTTTTGGATTCTAGAGCATTTGTATTAAAAGAAAGAAACCGGGTGAGAAGGTAATTGCCCGCCTATACTGTTGGCGCTCTCTGACGAAACGCCCTCATTCGCACGGGCTTGCTGTGAGTCGTGTTGCACAATCGCCAGACTGGTCGAAGTCCTTATTATCTGCCCGGGGGCAGGTCATGCCTGCGCTTGAGCCTCATGCAGGGTGATTGTGATGAAGAACGTATCGACAACGGCATTGAAGCATTTTATTTCTGATTTCGAGGGGGACGTCGTGCTTCCCGAGGATCCGCAATACGATGAAGTTCGCCAGATCTGGAATGCCATGATTGATCGCAGGCCCTCCCTGATAGCACGCTGTGTCTCGCCTGAGGATGTCATCAAGTCGTTGAGCTTCATGCGC
The DNA here is from genome assembly GCF_014931605.1 of Halomonas sp. MCCC 1A13316. NCBI lineage: Bacteria > Pseudomonadati > Pseudomonadota > Gammaproteobacteria > Oceanospirillales > Halomonadaceae > Billgrantia > Billgrantia diversa. The sequence continues at coordinate 1,161,776 of NZ_CP053382.1, forward strand.
CAGCACGATTTGCCTTTCTCCATTCGCGGCGGAGGGCACAACATCGCCGGCAACGCCGTCTGCGATGAGGGGCTCATGATCGACCTTTCGCTGATGAGGCAAGTCGATATCGACCAGGCGCATCAACGGGCTTCCGTCGGGCCGGGCTGCACTCTCGGTGATTTCGACGCCGCCGCCCAGCAGCACGGCCTCGCCACGCCGCTGGGCATCAACTCCACCACGGGGGTGGCCGGTCTGACCCTGGGCGGTGGTTTCGGTTGGCTCAGCCGCAAGTACGGCATGACCATAGACAACCTGCTCGCCATGGACGTGGTCACGGCGGATGGCCGCCAGTTGCACGCCAGCGAAGAGGAAAACCCCGACCTCTTCTGGGGCCTTCGCGGTGGCGGGGGTAACTTCGGCATCGTGACGCGTTTCGAGTACCAGCTGCATCCCGTGGGGCCGAACGTGCTGTGCGGTCTCATCGTCTTTCCCTTCGATCAGGCGAAATCGGTGATCACCCAGTTTGCCCGCTTCACCGAGACGATGCCGGATGAACTTAACGTCTGGATGGTCACCCGCCAGGCCCCCCCGTTGCCCTTCCTGCCCGAGGAGGTTCACGGGAAGGAGGTCGTGGCGCTCGCCTTATGCTATTCCGGCGATCCTGCCGAAGGGGAGCGGTCCATCGAGCCGCTGAGAGGCTTCGGCACCGCGCACGGTGAGCATATCGCGGTGCAGCCGTACATAGCCTGGCAGCAAGCCTTCGATGGGCTTTTGACCGCGGGGGCCCGCAACTATTGGAAATCGCATAATTTCTCAAGCCTGGGCGAAGGGGCTATCGATGCCATCGTGGAATACGCCGATTCACTGCCGTCCTCGCAGTGTGAAATCTTCATCGGCACGATAGGAGGGCAGGCCGGCCGAGCGCAGCCTGACGCAATGGCCTACGCGAGCCGCGACGCCAATTACGTCTTGAACGTCCATGCCCGTTGGGAAACGGCGGACGAAGACGCGCACTGTATTGCCTGGGCGCGAGACTTCTTCGCCCGATCGAAACCCTATGCCAGTGACGGCGCCTACGTGAATTTCCTGACCGGGGACGAGGCCGAGCGCATCGAGTTTGCTTATGGGCCGAGCTACGGTCGGCTGGTGGAACTCAAGAATAAATTCGATCCGACGAATGTCTTTCGCATCAACCAGAACATCAATCCGGCCCCGATGCCGGCTGCCTGACAAGCCCTTGGACAATACCTTGGTGTCGGATTCTTCAGGGCGGCGAGCGAGCTGAGTGGCGCTTCGCCCGCCACACACGAGGAGCGCGGTCATGGCTACCCAGGTTGCCGTCATCCAGAAACCTCCGGTAATGCTCCAGCGAGACGCGACCATCGAGCAGATGCTGGATTCGATCGAGGAAGCGGTGGCGGAAAAGGCGACACTCCTCGTTTTTCCTGAGGCGTATATTCCGGGCTATCCCACCTGGATTTGGCGACTCAAACCGGGCGGGGACATGGCCTTGACCAGCGAAATCCATGCCCAGCTACGGGAAAACGCCGTTGACCTGCGTTCCGGGCATCTTGCTCCCCTGCAGGATGCAGCGGCCCGCCATGGCTTGACCCTGGTGCTGGGCATCAATGAAATCGACAGTCGCTACAGTGGTACGACCCTCTACAACAGTGTCGTGGTGATCGGTCCGGAAGGAACCTTGCTGAATCGCCACCGCAAGCTGATGCCGACCAATCCTGAGCGAATGGTCTGGGGCATGGGAGACGGCAGTGGTCTCCGGGTCGTGGAGACGAATGCCGGCCGGCTAGGCAGCCTGATCTGCTGGGAGTGTTACATGCCGCTGGCGCGCTATGCCCTGTATGCCCAAGGCATGGAAATTTTCATCAATCCCACCTGGGACTCCAGCGATACCTGTCTCGCGACATTGCGACATATCGCCAAGGAGGGTGGATGTTGGGTCATAGGTACCGCGACTGCCCTCCAGGGAAGCGATATCCCCGACACGTTCCCCGAACGTGACAGGCTCTATACGCCCGACGAGTGGATCAACGAGGGCAACGCTGTGGTCGTCGCTCCGTCGGGCAGTGTCTCGGCGGGGCCACTGAACCGTGAAAAGGGAATACTGTATGCACGGATCGAGATCGAATCGGCACTGCGGGCACGGCGATCACTGGACGTGGCAGGCCACTACGGCCGGCCAGATATCTTCTCGTTGACGGTCAATCGCGCCCCGCAGCCACCAGCCACTTTTAACGATGCCTGACTCACCCGCGGCCGCTCGAAGCTGACAGTCGGCCTTGGATGCCGAATCTCGCGCTACACGAACTCTGAGTCGTCTGTCCTCACCGTCACGCCACCTTCCTCGCCGGGCACCATCACCATGAACTCGCCGTTGCCCAGGTAGCTCACGTCGTGTCCGTCGTGGGTGCGGAAGGTGGGCGTGCCTCGAACGGCCCCTTCGTGTTGCATTTCGCTGAGCTCGCGGGGATTGGCGAACATGTCGATCATGTACTCGCGGCCCTGATCGTCGAAGGCCATCACGGTTCTTTCATGCTGGGTCACGGTGTCGTTCTCCCTGAAGATTCCTCTCTAACCCATAGCAATGCTGCGGCAGCTTGGCTAGTCACACCGCACCAGTACGCTGCGTGGCAGGTAGAACCAGAAATAGTTAATTTAGATATATAAATATAAACAACAATGTTTCCTCTCCCAGCTTTTTTGAAGATCGTTAAATTTATAGAAAAAGCGAGGTGTTTTGAATCCCGGGCTATACTGTTGGCGCCCTCTGACGAAGCGCCTTCTTTACATGAACTTGCTGTGAGTCGTGCTGCCCCTGCCAGATTGGTCAAAGAAAGTTCACTCCATCAGGAAGCAGTCTTTAGCCTGTCCTTAAGTACTATTCATGGTGAACGTCATGAATCAGATGTCAAAAAAAACATTGAAGGAGTTCACGGACGAATTCGAGGGGAGTGTCATTATCCCCTACGACCCTAATTATGATGAAGTTCGCCAGATATGGAATGCAATGATCGATCGCAGACCCTCGATGACTGCCCGCTGCGTCTCGCCTGAGGATGTGGTCAAGTCACTACGGGGCGGCGCGCGACGAATGGATGTAAGCACCATGGGGCACGAGTGTTGGCTGGCTGAGCGTTAAAGTTTTTCATATCGGCGGCCTCGGTGACGCCATCCGCGAAATGCATGGCGGCGACCAACCGATATTGCCCCAACCCGTCCAAACGTTCAGTGCGCTAGCGCGCTTAAGCGGCTTCTTTACGTCCAGATCCAGCAAGGAGTGTGCGCTAGCGAACCGACAGGAGCATGGTTTTTTTGCATGATGCTGGTAGTGAAATATTGCCTGCCCCAGTGGGTAAGACGCATCGACCAGGACAGCACTTGTGGCCTTTCTTCATCGTATTGCATTCGGGGTTTTTGCCTCGTCAAAGCCGTGGAATGACACGGCCCCGGTGCGGCAAGAGCTGTTCAGTGCCGAACGGCTCGAACAGCACGCCGGCAGCCTTGCGCTGGCTCAGCGTGTCACTGACAAGCCCCCTCGGGTGTTGCCACTGGCAAGACGGCTCGAGGATAACGCCCAGGTTCTGCTGAAGGCATATCGCGCCAGTGCCGCAGAGGTGGCAGAAGGGCGAGATATCGTTCCCGCCGCGGCCTGGCTGCTCGACAACTACCATATCATCGAAGCCCAGATCCGTGAGATCCGCGGCGACCTGCCTCCCGGTTATTATCGACAGCTACCGAAACTGGCCGAAGGCCCCTTTGCCGGCTATCCGCGTGTCTTCGGCCTGGCCTGGGCCTTTGTCGCCCATACCGATAGCCACCTCGATCCCGATAACCTGCAAGGCTTCATTGCCGCCTATCAACGCGTTCAGCCTTTGAGTATCGGCGAGCTATGGGCGGTAGCGATTACCCTGCGAATCGTGCTTGTCGAGAACCTGCGACGCCTTGCCGATCAGATCGTCAGCGAACAGGCGGCGCGCAACCAGGCTGACTCGCTGGCGACTCGATGGCTCGCTCCCGAGGGGCATCGTGCCAATTTGGCTGAAGCTACGCCTCCGCGTAACACGAAGCCACTGGCAGCGCCTTTCGTCGCCCAACTGGCCAAGCGTTTGCGAGGGCTGGACTCGCGAGCCAACCCCATGGTGGACTGGTTGGAGGGGCGAGTCGCTGCCCAGGGCGACTCCATCGATGACATGGTTCAGCAGGCTCAGCAGCGCCAAGGTGCGGCCAACGTCACCGTGCGCAACGTCATTACCAGCATGCGCTTGGTATCGAGTATCGACTGGTCGGAACTTTTCGAAAGCGTCAGCCTGGTCGACGCACGACTGAACCAAGGCAGCCCCTTCGCGACGCAGGATTTCCCCACACGCAATAGTTACCGCAGTGCCGTAGAGCAACTGGCCCGAGGTTCCGGGCATGAGGAACTGGAAGTCGTGGAATATGCTCTGGCCGCGGCGCGTGAGGCGACGGCGAATGCTGAAGGTCCGGTCGAGGCCGCCCGGCTGGGCGACCCAGGTTATTTCCTGATTGCGTCAGGCCGGCCTTCACTAGAGCAAGCGATCGGCTTTCGACCTTCGCCGCGCGAGCGCTTGCGGCAGGCCTTTCTATCGTACGGCATGAGCGGTTATGTCGGCCTGATTGCGCTCGTCACCGTCGGGTTGCTGGTGCTGGTAATAGGGACGTTATGGTCGCTATCACTTTCCGCAGGTGAGTCCCCGCTGGGGTGGCTGTCGTTACTGGGGTTATTGGGGCTGCTGCCCGCCACCGAAGTGGCTACGCTGCTGGTCAATCGCCTTATTATTTTCACCGTCAGTGCGAAGCCCTTGCCGAGCCTGGACCTCTCCGAAGGTGTTCCGTCCTCACTCCGTACACTGGTCGCCGTACCGACGATGCTGACCAGCGAGGCTGACCTGCAGGAGCAGATCGAACGGCTGGAGGTTCATCACCTGGCCAGCGGAGGCGGCGCCATTGTTTACGCTCTGCTGACCGATGGGGTCGATGCCCAGCACGAGGATATCGCCGAGGATGCCCCGCTGCTGGCCGCCGCCGGTATGGCAATCGAACAGCTGAATCACCGCTATGGCGACAGTGAGGGTGACGAGCGTTTTTATCTCTTGCATCGTAGGAGGGTGTTCAATCGCAGCGAAAACTGCTGGTTGGGGTGGGAGCGTAAACGTGGCAAATTGCATGAGCTCAACCGCCTGCTTCGTGGCGCCCGTGATACCACCTTCCTGAATCCAGCCGTTCTGCCGAGCGACGTGCGTTACGTCATCACTCTGGATGCCGATACTCGCCTGCCCCGTGGCTCGGCCAGCCGGCTAATCGGCAAGATGGCACACCCGCTGAACCGACCCAGGTTCGATGAACGCCACCAGCGTGTCATGGAGGGCTACGCCATCCTCCAGCCCCGTGTCACGCCTTCGCTACCGTTGGGTCAACAGGGTTCGCTCTATCAACGCCTTTTCTCCGCGCCCGGGGGTATCGACCCCTATGCCGCAACCATTTCCGACCTGTATCAGGATCTTCTCGGCGAGGGCTCTTTCGCCGGCAAGGGCATCTACGATGTCGATGCGTTCGAAGCTTCACTCAGCGGACGGATCCCTGAGAACAGCGTGCTCAGTCACGATCTGTTCGAAGGAGTTTTCGCCCGTGCCGGTCTCGCCTCGGATGTAGAGGTCATCGAGGAGTTCCCCTCCCGCTACGATGTCGCCGCCAAGCGCCAGCATCGCTGGACCCGCGGAGACTGGCAATTGGTGCCATGGATTTTTGCGCGGAAGATGCCCTGGACCGGGCGTCTGAAACTGCTGGGCAATATGCGCCGCTCGCTACTGACGCCGCTGCTGCTGGCGGGTCTCGTGGTCAGTTGGCTGTTGCCGCTGCAGGCGGCGCTGGCAGGCACGCTGTTTGTCGTCACGGCCATCGCTGCGCCCACGCTGCTGCCCCTCCTGATATCGCTGGTTCCGACTCGAGCGGGCGTCAACTGGCCTCACTATTTCCACCAATGGATCCTCGAGCTGAAGCTAGCGTCGGCCCAGACGCTGCTGTGGGTTGCCTTACTGCCCGACCAAACTTGGAGAATGCTGGATGCCATCGTCAGGACCCTGGTACGCGTATCGATCACTCGCCGCCATCTGCTCGAGTGGACGACCGCCGCCCAGTCGATGGGGCGCCCGCGACTGACGTTGACGGGCTTTTACCTGAGCATGGCGCCCGGGACCGCATTGGCTCTAGTGGTGTCGTTGGGCACCGTGAGCCATGCCCCAGGGGCCTGGCCGGTGGTACTGCCCTTGGCGCTGCTCTGGCTGGCTGCACCGGCTATTGCCGCGTGGATCAGCCGGCCGCGGAGTCTGGCGCCGCAGCACGCGCTATCGGAGGCCGAGGCGCGTGAACTGCGACTGATCGCTCGGCGCACCTGGAGCTTCTTTGAAACGTTCGTCACGGCGCGCGACAACTGGCTGCCGCCGGACAATTTCCAGGAAACGCCACAACCCGTCATTGCTCGGCGTACCTCCCCAACCAACATGGGGCTTTATCTTCTCTCGGTCTTGGCCGCTCGCGATTTCGGTTGGCTAGGTGCCTTGGCTGGCGCCGAGCGTCTCGAGGCCACGCTGGGCATCATGCAGACCCTGCCGCGCTATCGGGGGCACTTCTTCAATTGGTATGGCACCCAGGATCTTCGCCCGTTGGACCCAAAGTACGTCTCCTCGGTCGACAGCGGCAATCTTGCGGGCCATCTGCTGGTGGTCGCCAATGCCTGCGAGATGTGGTTGGAAACCGACCTGTCATTCGATCCTCGCCCAGGGATTGCGGATCACGTCCACCTGGCGCAGGTGGCTCTCGAGGCGACGCCCATGGCACATGGCGCGGGGCTCACATCGCTCAAGGCTGGCCTGGGTGATGTAGCGGCGCATTTGCAGGGAGACCCCAATCACGAGGCGTGGTTGCCGGGGCTGAAACGACTCAGCGACCGCACCGCGGGCATGGCCCAAGGGGCCCTGAAAAACCTCGAAGGTCACTGGGCCGAAGAGGTTCTGTTCTGGGTGGGCGCATTGCACACGTCGGTAGACGAGCATTGCCGCGAGCGAGAGCTGATTGCCAAGAGCGAGTTCCGAGACCGGCTTCGGGCTCGGTTCATAGACATCGCTGGCACGGCGCGGCGCATGGCGCTGGAGATGGAGTTTGGCTTCTTGCTCGTTCCTGAGCGGCAGTTACTGTCGATCGGATACTCCATGGAAGAAAATACCCTCGACAGCAGTTGCTATGACCTGCTCGCCTCCGAAGCGCGGCTGGCCAGCCTGCTGGCGATTGCCAAGGGCGATGTACCCACGCGCCACTGGTTCCGCCTCGGGCGTACGGCCACGCCGCTGGATCATGGTTCGGCGCTGATTTCCTGGTCGGGTTCGATGTTCGAATACCTGATGCCGTCGCTGGTGATGCGCGCCCCCGCGGGTAGCCTCCTCGAGCAAAGCAACCGCCTGGTGGTCAAGCGCCAGATGGCGTATGCCACTTCGCTGGGCGTCCCCTGGGGGCTCTCCGAATCCGCTTACAACGCCCGCGACCTGGAATTCACCTACCAGTATTCCAATTTCGGCGTGCCCGGCCTGGGATTGAAGCGTGGCCTCTCTGCCGACCTGGTCGTGGCACCTTATGCGACGGGCCTGGCGACCATGGTCGATCCTCTTGGTGCACGTCGCAACTTCGTGCGGCTCGCTGACATGGGGGCACTGGGCCGCCTTGGTTTCTACGAGGCGCTAGACTTCACTCGCTCGCGTGTCCCGGAGGGTGAGGAAGTCGTTATCGTGCGTAGCTTCATGGCCCACCACCAGGGCATGACCATCGTGGCCATCGCCAATACGCTGCATGACGGCCGTATGCGCGAACGTTTCCATCGTGAGCCGATTATCCAGGCCAGCGAACTCTTGCTGCAGGAACGCCTGCCGCGTGATGCCGCCATCGCTCACCCGCGTGCCGAGGAAGTAAAGTCGGCGCCGAGCGAGACGCTCAACGAGAGCCATGCGGTTCGGTGTATTACGTCAACGAACGAAGGGGGGCCGCTGACCCATCTGCTGTCGAACGGACGCTACTCGGTCATGTTGACGGCGAGGGGGGCGGGGTACAGCCGTTGGCGACATATCGCCATCAGTCGCTGGCAAGAGGATGCGACCCGCGATCATTGGGGCAGTTTCATCTTTTTGCGCGACAGCCGCATGACCCACGCCTGGTCGGCCAGCGGCCCCATGCCCGGCGAAGACATGGGTGTCGAGAAGGACCGCCACGACGTGCTCTTTGCCGAGGATTATGCCCGCTTTACGCACAGTCATGGTGATCTCGTCACCCACCTCGATGTCCTTGTCTCGGGCGAGGACGACAGCGAGGTGCGGCGCGTGTCGCTGACCAACAGTGGACGGCAGACGCGGGATATCGAGGTGACCTCATACTCGGAACTGGTGCTGACCACACCGGCTACCGATAATGCCCACCCCGCCTTCGCGAAGCTGTTCGTGGTCACCGAGTACCTCGATGAGTTCGATGCACTGATCGCCACCCGACGCCGGCGTGGGCCGGACGAGGCAGAGATCTGGGCCGCCCATTTCGCTGTAGTGGAAGGGCAGCTCCTGGGCGAAACGCAATACGAGACTGATCGTGCCCGATTCATCGGTCGGGGGCACACGGTGACGACAGCCGCTGCCCTGACCGGAAAGCAGCCGCTGACGAATACCACCGGCACGGTGCTCGATCCGATATTTTCGCTACGCCATCGCCTCCGGGTTGCCCCCGGCAAAGTGGCCCGTATCGCCTTCTGGACCGTCGTGGCAAGATCGCGCGAGGCGCTGCTGGACCTGATCGACAAGCACCACGACCGCAGCGCCTTTGAGCGGGCCAAGACGCTGGCCTGGACCCAGGCGCAAGTTCAGCTGCGTCACTTGGCCATCAGCCTCGATGAAGCGGCGGACTTCCAACGCCTGGCCGCTCCCATCCTGTATGCTGATCCCCGTTTCAGGGCCTCGCGCGAGGCCATTGCGCGCGGGGCAGGCCCGCAGTCGGCACTATGGCCGCACGCCATTTCCGGCGATCTGCCGATCGTCCTGCTGCGCATCGATTCGATCGATGACATGGCTCAGGTTCGTCAGCTGCTGCGCGCTCACGAGTACTGGCGCATGAAACGTCTCGGCGTCGACCTGGTGATAGTCAACGAACGTGCCTCCTCCTATGTGCAGGACCTCCAACAAGCCATCGAGACCGCGGTGCACAGCAGCCAGTCGCGGCCACGTATCGATGAGGGCCATGCCCAGGGCTCGGTCATCACCTTGCGTGCCGATCTGATGAGGCTCGACGCACGTGTTCTGCTGCAGTCCGTGGCGCGGGTGGCGCTGCTGGCACACCGCGGGCCGATTGCCGATCAGCTCGCGCTGATCCCTCCCGCGCTTCGCTACCCACCAGCTGAGCTGGCCTCAAAGAAGGCGATTCCGCGCGAGACGGTAGATGAGGCGCCGGGCGCTGAGACTCCGCCGGCTCTCGAATTCTTCAATGGCCTGGGGGGCTTCGACAAGCAGGGTAGGGAGTATGTGACCGTACTCGAGGCAGGGCGCTCCACGCCGGCCCCGTGGCTCAACGTGATAGCCAATGCCGGGTTCGGTTTCCAGGTGTCGGCGGAAGGCTCAGGCTACCTTTGGGCCGACAACAGCCGCGAAAACCCGCTCACCCCTTGGGCGAACGATGCCGTAATGGACCCCAGCGGCGACGCGATCTACGTGCGCGATGAAGAGACCCACGCGGTGTGGACGGCCACGGCACTACCGGTGCGTGACGAGGGGCGTTATGTCGCCCGGCACGGCTTCGGCTATAGCCGCTTCGAGCACGAGGCACACGGTATCGCACTTGGCCTCGTGCATTTCGTGCCGCTCGACGATCCTGTTCGTATTTCGCGTTTGACCCTCGAGAACCGCTCTGGGCGGCCCCGCCGGTTGTCCGTTACCGCTTACGTGGAATGGTCGCTTGGCCGGTCTCGAAGTTCGTCAGGCCCGTTCCTGATAACGCAGCGGGATGAGAATAGTGGCGCAATGTTCGTACGCAATCCATGGAACATGGCGTTCCCCGGTCGCGTTGCCTTTGCCGACCTGTGCGATCTGCAAACGGCCTGGACAGCGGATCGCGCTGAATTTCTCGGCCACGGGGGCAACCTGGCCTCTCCTGCGGGGCTTGCCGGTCGCACCCCGCTTTCCGGCGCCACCGGTGCCGGCCTGGATCCCTGCACAGCCCTGCAGTGCACCATCGAGCTGGCGGTGGGTGAGACGATAGACGTCGTCGCGTTCATTGGGCAGTGCCGCTCCGACGACGAAACCAGAGACCTCATCATCCGTTATCGCGAGGCCGATCTTGATGCCGAGCTCGCCAAGGTCACGGCCTACTGGCAGAAGCAGCTTGGTGCAGTGCAAGTCTCCACTCCCGACCGTGCCATGGACATCATGCTCAATGGGTGGCTGCTTTACCAAACCATCGCCTGTCGCATCACGGCCCGTTCCGCCTTCTACCAGGCCAGTGGCGCTTACGGTTTTCGCGATCAACTGCAGGACGGCATGGCCCTGACCTTTGCCAGCCCCGAGACGACCCGAGCTCACCTGCTGCGTGCCGCTTCGCGACAGTTCGTCGAAGGGGATGTGCAGCACTGGTGGCTGCCCCATTCCGGTCAGGGCGTCCGGACCCGCATATCCGATGATCGGGTCTGGCTGGCCTATGCCAGTGCGCTCTACATCGCGACGTCGGGAGATGCCGCCGTACTGGACGAGCCGGTGAGCTTCCTGGAAGGCGCCTTGCTCGGTGACGGCGAGCATGACGCCTTTTTCCAGCCCATGATCGCCGACGAAATCGCCTCGCTCTACGAGCATTGCGCCCGCGGCTTGGACCAGTGCCTGGCGTTGACGGGTGAGCATGGCCTGCCGCTGATCGGCGGCGGCGACTGGAACGATGGCATGAACCGGATGGGAGAAGCGGGCAAGGGGGAGAGCGTTTGGCTGGGCTGGCTGCTGGTACGCACCCTGGACATATTCACTCCGCTTGCCGAACAGCGCAGCTCGGAAGCTGCCCGTGCCAGCCGCTGGCGGGCCCATGCAGCCTCGCTGCGGGATTCGCTCGAACATCACGCCTGGGACGGCCAATGGTATCGGCGGGCGACCTACGACGACGGCAGTTGGCTCGGTACCCAGGAGAGCGAGGAATGCCGTATCGACTCGATTGCGCAATCCTGGGCGGTACTATCCGGTGCGGCAAATCCTCAGCGGGCCGCAACCGCCATGCGCTCGCTGGAGCGCGAATTGCTTCGCGCAGATCCCGGGCTTGCCCTGCTGTTCTGGCCGCCCTTCGACCAGCCCGCGCGCGACCCGGGTTATATCAGCGGCTACCCTCCCGGGCTCCGAGAAAATGGCGGCCAGTACAGTCATGCCGCGATGTGGGCAATACTGGCATATGCCCAGCTGGGAGAGGGCGATAAAGCCACCGACCTGTTCTCGATGCTCAACCCCATCAATCATGCCCGTACGCTTCAGGAGGTCTCGCGCTATAAAGTCGAGCCCTATGTGGTCGCTGCCGATGTCTATTCCGTTGCTCCGCATGTCGGTAGAGGCGGCTGGACCTGGTATACAGGGGCTGCCGGTTGGATGTATCGAGCGGGGCTCGAAGGCATCCTGGGTATTCGCCGCGAAGGCGATTATCTGACCATTGCCCCCTGTCTACCCGCTGCCTGGCCGGGCTTCGAAGCGACCATCGAAGTGGCTTCTACTCATTACACCGTTCATGTGGAGCAGTTTCCCAAGGCGCGTTTCGTTACTGCTCACGCCCATCTCGATGGTAAAGACATAGACTGCGAAAAAGGAGAGGTCCGGGTGCATCTCGACGGCGCCCGGCACCATCTGGCAGTGGCTCTGCCAAATGCTCAACTTTCGGCTATTGAATAGGCATGCCCATAAGCATCTGCATCGTTTTGAATTTTTCTTATTTTGTTAAAGAGTTATGGTGAAAATATGCGCGTCTTTGCCAATCCAGTGGGTCCCGGTTCGCTCTGGTTCGATAACCTCGCTACCGCCGACGGTATCCCCGTGGCTTACGATCCGCAGGCGCGGGCCTTCTTGCCCATGCCTCCTTTCTGCGTCAACCGGGAGGTCATCGGCTGCAACTGGATCGCTCCAGAGCAGGGGGCTTTCTGTCGCTCCTGTGCCATGACGGAGCTGGCCCCCGATCCCTCGATTCCCGGTGCGATCCCGAACTGGGCGAAGACCGAGGCTGCCAAGCGCTGGGTCCTCGACAATCTCGGCCGCTGGCACTGGTTCCGGCCGGAGGATCCCGGCGCACGCCCCGTTTTTCACCTACTCGCCGAAGGGCTGACACCCGTGCTCATGGGCCATGTTGCCGGTAAGGTAACCATCAGCGTGGCCGAGGCGGACCCGGTGTTGAGCACAACCCGACGCCAGGCCCTGGACGAACCCTACCGCACCATGATCGGCCACATGCGTCATGAAATCTCGCATATGCTCTGGTGGCGGCTCAGCCTTCGCGATGATTTCCTCGATGCCTTCCGTGCCGAGTTCGGTGATGAACGTACGGATTACCCTGCTGCGCTCCAGCAACATTACCGGGATGGTCCGCCACCTGACTGGAGGCAGCGCTTCCTGACGACCTACGCCTCGGCGCATCCACACGAGGATTGGGCCGAGACCGCGGCGCACCTTCTGCACCTGACCGATATCACGGACAGCTTCGTAGCGGCGGGCCTATCTACCCCGGAGCTGCCGAACCCGGGCTGGGATCCCTATTCGGAACCTGATGCCATGCGCCTGATCCATGTCGCGGCCTCCCTCGCGGTCGGAGTCAACCACGTCAATCGATCCATGGGGCTTTCCGATCTCTACCCCTTCGTGCTGTCGGGTGCCGCACTCCGCAAGCTCTCCTTCGTGCATGATTGGCTGCGCCGAGGTGCACAGGGGCTTTGAAGCGGTGCATGGCAGGAGGAGAGCGAGTCAGCTTATTGTCCAATCACTGTTAGCTTACCCTCAGGTGGTCATTTAATCCTTGTTTGTCTGCCAGCAGTGAGCCTCGGGAGAATAGTGCAATTCCAGCGGCTGGCTCTCGCTGAACGGATACGTTTCGTTGCAGAACATGATTCGCTTCGGTTCGCCCCAGCCTTCGGGTGCCACCAGGGTCAGGCGATCGTGGTTCACGTCGAGCTCGAGCCAGTGACCGCGGAAACGTAGCCGCATATGCAAGCCCGGCAGCGCTTCGGGAAGGCAGGGGTTTAGGCGCAACATGCCATCGCGAACCTCGAGCCCGGTGTGGCCTCGCTGGATCAGGTCCACGCTGCCAGCCATGGCGCCCAGGTGGATGCCTTCCTGTGTCGTGCCCCCCTGACTGTCTCCGATATCGCTCTCCAGCACTTGCTGGAACAAGTCCCACGCCTGACGGCGGTCCGAGCGTGCCAGCACCCAGGCGGTCACGACCCGGCTCAGGGTGGAGCCGTGCGAGGTACGCTGCTGGTAGTAGCTGATGGTGGACTGGATCAGTTCGGGGGGGAAGGCATAACCGAGCTGGGAGAAGATATCGCTCAGTTCCTCGGCCGAGAACAGGTAGAACAGCATCAGCACGTCGGCCTGCTTCGATGCCTTGTAGCGGTTGACGGAATCTCCCTCCGCCTCGAGCAACCGGTCGAGACGGTGAATATCACCATAGCGCTCGCGGTAGCCGGCCCAGTCGAACTCCTGCAGGGCCTCGTATCCCTCGAACTGGCTGGGTATGCCATCCGCATGGAACGGCACGTACAGGTTTTGGCTGAGCGTAATCCACTCGCTGATTTCCTCGTTCTCGAGGCCGAGAATATCGCTCAGCTCACCTCGACGCCGCTCGCCGATGAGGTCGTAGACGTGTGCCGCACGAGCCAGTACCCAGGCGGCCATGACATTGGTATAGGTGTTGTTGTCGAGTCCCGGCGTCTGCGCGTCCGGGTAGCGGTCGTGAAACTCGTCGGGTCCCATCACGCCACGTATGTCGTAGCGTTTGCGCTGCGGATTCCAGGTGGCTGCGCTTCGCCAGAATCGAGCGATCTCGAATAGCATCTCGGCGCCGAAGTAGGAAAGGAACTCGCAATCCTCGGTAACCTCGTGGTACCGCCATATGTTGTAAGCGATCGCGGCATTGACGTGGCGCTGCAAGGAACTGTCGTCGGGCACCCAACGCCCCGACTTGGGATTGAGATGCACCTGCTGGCTCTCTTCCCGTCCATCACTGCCGCTCTGCCATGGGTACATGGCGCCTTGATAGCCTGCCTTACGTGCCAAGTGGCGTGCTTCCTCAAGGCGCCGGTAGCGATAGCGCAGCAGTGCGCGCGTAATCTCGGGTATGCGATAGTTCAGGAAGGGAAAGATGAACAGCTCATCCCAAAAGATATGCCCCCGGTAGGCCTCGCCGTGAAGCCCGCGGGCCGGTACTCCGGCGTCAAGGTCGACGATGTGCGGCGAAACCGTTTGCAGCAGATGAAAGATGTGCAGGCGAAGGATCATCTGGGCGCGTCCACCTCCATCGAGCTTCACATCGCAGCGCTGCCAGAGATGCTTCCAGAAATGCTGATGGCTCGACAGCAGATCGTCGAATGCCCCCGCCCTGGACACCGACTGGCAAGCGGCGAGGCCGGGTTCGGCAATGGCTCGATCCCGTGATGCATGCATCGCCACGACTTTCTCTATGACGGCCTCGTCGCCTGGTGCAAGGTCGAGGGCCAGCTCATGGGCGATGTAGCCGGGCTCCTGGGATGTTTGGCGTTTATTCTCCCATGTCTGGCCGTTCACGCGCAGGCGTGTACGTGCCGCTTGGGCGATATACATCCGGGAGTGACAGGTTTCGACTTGCAGACGAACCGTGTCGTCGCAGGGAACATCCGTCGACAACGGCACCAGATGAGTGCTTGCCAATTGACGGTATCGCTCGACGCCAGCATTGATGACACGACCGTCCAGGGCCGAGCGAACCAAGACACGGCCTGACCAGTTCTCAGGGAGCAGGCGCCACTCGATAGCCCCGATGTGGGGGTGGGCCATATGCACCAGACGTCGCGTCAGCAGCCGAGTCTCCCGTCCCTGATGGTCGCGAAAGAAGAGCTGGCGCTTGAGTACACCCGCCTCGAGGTCAAGAGTCTGCCGGTAGTCGAGCAGATCGACTGCCATCAGGTTGAACCAGTCGCCGCCATCGGGTCGAAACGTCAGGCATAGCCAGTTGGGCAGGTTCACCAGGTCCTCGTTTTCGATCACGCGGCCGGCGATCTCGGTCGTAAGCCGATTGTAGCCGCCGGCGAGATAGGTGCCCGGGTAATGGATTTCGCCCGCTTCCGTTTCCTCTGCGGCAGCTCGGGTCGCAAAGTAGCCGTTGCCCAGCGTGCACAGCGCTTCACGCAGCCCTTCCTGGGTGGGATCGAAGTGAAGGTAGTCGAGTGTCCAGTCGTTCATGAGTGGGTTTCCAGCATATCGGCCAGACGCTCGAGGAAGCGCCCGACGCAAACGGTGTCGCTCAAACGATGGCTAGCGGCGGTGACCTGGGAAGCGTCACCCACAAAGAGGCCGAGACCACCAATCTCACGCATCGCCGCGAAGGCATCCTCGTCGGTCTCGTCGTCGCCGAGGTAGATCGGCATGACATCAGCCTGCGATAGGTCGAGGGCCTCGAGCAGCCAGAAAACGGCCTTGCCCTTGTCCCAAGGTAGCCGTGGGCGCAGCTCGAAGACCTTCTTGCCGCCGGTGCGTCGCAGCTGGGGAAGCCCCTCCGCCACCGACTCGACGGTTGTCAGGACGCGATCCACGTCACTCTCGGCAACCAGCCGGTAATGGATGGCGATAGCAAAGCGCTTGCGCTCGACGAGCACGCCGCGGATTCCGGCCAGGCGCTGCTGCAGTTGGGTTTCTGCGGTGGCCAGGTGCGGCAGGAATTCGGCCGCTCGCTCATACTGCATGTGGAGTCCACCGGGACCGGTGATGTCGAATCCATGGCTTCCGGCATACACCAGGCTACCGATACCCACTAGCTCGGCAACGTTGGCGCGATCGCGACCGCTGACGATAGCGACGCTACAGCGCTGGCCCAGGCGCTTGAGGATGAGGCGCATGGCCTCGTCGAGTATGGCGAGCTCGGGCCGGGCGACGATAGGCGTCAAGGTGCCGTCATAGTCTAAGAATATCGCAGGAAGCCTGTGTCCCAGGCGCTCGGCAATGCCATCGAAGCCAGCCAGTGCATCGGGTAATGGAGCCCCTTGTGCCGCTTCGGACGGCAGCAACTCGATCAGGTCGTCGATGACGATATCTGCGCCATGTGCCAGCAAATCCTCGCGCTGCCCGGCACGGTCGACCCCGACCACCAGACCGAAGCCCGCTCTGCTGGCGGCCTCCACCCCCGACAGGGCATCTTCCACGGCAAAGGCCCGTTCTGGCGGTATGGCGAGTAGGCTGGCGGCGTGACTGAAGATGTCGGGGTGCGGCTTGCCGTTCAATCCCAGCCGCTCCGAATCGATTCCGTCGACCACGGCATCGAACAGATGGTGCGCTCCCACCCCGGTGAGTACGACACGGGCATTCTTGCTCGAGGAGACCACGGCTGTCTTGAGACCGGCAGCACGAATCGACTCGATGAACGCGATCGAGGAGGCGAAGACCTCGACGCCTTGGGAGGCCAGCAGCTGTTCGAAAAATCGCTGCTTGCGATTACCCAGACCGCATACGGTTTCCCGGTCCGCACTATCCTGCGGGGTGCCGAATGGCAAGTGAATCATGCGCGACTCAAGGAAGCTGCGTACCCCCTCGTAGCGTGGCTTGCCATCGATATAGCGCCGGTAATCCTCGTTGGGGTCGAACGCCGCAAACGATACCCTGTCTTGTTCGACCCGCTCTGCGCGATAGGCATCGAAGAGCCGCTGCCAGGCAAGGCAATGCAGGCGGGCGCTATCGGTCACGACCCCATCCAGGTCGAACACCCCCGCACGATAGCAAGTTAACGTCAGGTTGGGCTTTGAATGTAACTGTTTCATCGAAGTCACCTGGCCGTGTTCGTTTCCATTCCCTGCTCCCTAAGTGTAGTGGGGCAGGGCGGCCACGTTTCCGTCGACTGTCATCTAGGCTGAGGGCATACACTTCTTTCAAGGCGAAAGGGAGGCCTATGCGAAAAGGCAAGGAAGTAAGGAGCCAGGAAACGCGCAGCAAGGGGATCTGGCTGGTCTGGATCGTGGTGGCCTTGTGCTACGCGGTGCCGTATACGCTGCTCGGCGACGTGCCGCGCTGGTACGGCAGCTTCCTGTTCTGGGCGTTGGCGGGGCTGGTCGTGATCGTGCTGAACGTCTTCCTCACCCGCGACTTCAAGGACCGGTGACATGACCGTTTCCCTCGTGTGGTGGGCCATCGCAGGCTATCTGGCGATCGCCATCGTCATTGCCTTTCTGTCGCGTCAGGGCAAGAGCCAGGACATGTCGGGCTACTTCCTCGGCAATCGGCAGATGAACGGCTTCGTCTCGGCGCTCAGCTACAGTGCGACCACCTACAGCGCCTTCATGATGGTGGGGCTGGCGGGGCTGACCTACGCCGGTGGCGTGGGGGCGCTGGGCTTCGAGATCGTCTACTTTGCCGGGGTCTCGCTGGTGGCGGTGTTCGGGCCGCGCTTCTGGGCCGTGGGCAAGGCCTTCGGCTTCGTCACCCCCAGCGAGATGCTGGGCCGGCGCTACGACAGCCGGGCGGTGGCGATTGTGGTGGCGCTCTCCAACTGCCTGTTCCTGATTCCCTACGCGGCGGTGCAGCTTGCCGGCATCGGCTACCTGCTGCAGGGCACCACCCAGGGCGCGGTGCCCTTCACCGCCGGGGTGCTGCTGGCCACGGCGCTGGCGCTATTTTTCTCCTATATCGCCGGCATCCGTTCGGTGATGTGGACCGACTCGCTGCAGGCGATCATGATGATCGTGGCGTCCACGCTGGTGACCTTCCTGGTCATTCAGGGGCTAGGCGGCTTTCAGGTACTGTTCGATACGCTGGCGGCGGAGCGCCCCGAGATGCTGGTGGTGCCGGGGGAGGGGCTGTTCACCTTCACCACCTTCCTGGGCCTGACCATTCCGTGGTTCTTCTTCAGCCTTTCCAACCCTCAGGTCAGCCAGCGCCTGTTCATGCCGGCGTCGCTCTCGGCGATGCGCCAGATGCTGCTCGGCTTCCTGGTCTTCGGCTTCATCTACACCCTGGTCTCGGTGCTGTGGGGACTCTCCGCCGTGGTCGCCTTTCCGGGGCTCGACAACGCAGACCTGGCCACGCCATCGCTGCTGACCTCCGGTCACGTGCCGCCCCTGCTGGGCGTGATCGTAATGATCGGCATCCTGGCGGCGGCGGTCTCGACCATCGACTCGATCATGCTGACGCTCTCCTCGATGGTGGCCCGCGACGTCTACGGCAATCTCAAGCCGGGCAGCAGCGAGGCGCGCCAGCTCACCGTCGGCAAGTGGGTCATCCCGGTCATTGCGCTGCTGGCGCTGGGCTTCGCCGAACTGCAGCTGAGCCTGATCGCGGTGCTCTCGGTGGCCGCGTCGGCCGGGCTCGTGGCCGTGGTGCCGGCCATCATCGGGGCCTTCTATTGGCGCCAGGGCACCGCCACCGGCGTGCTGGTAAGCGTTATCGTTGCCAGCGCCTTCGTGCTGTTCGTCTACGCCATCGGCAACAGCTTCCTGGGGCTGCCGGCAGGAGTGTGGGGTATCGTCGTCGCGAGCCTGACCTTCGTCGGCGTCAGCTTGGCGAGCCGGCCTGCGCATGCCGCGGCGGACGAATTCCTGGCCGCCGTACCGCAGAGCCCCGGGCGGACGCTGCGGGTGGTGGAGAAGGGCGGCGAGCGCTAGCCTGAACGGAAATACGCAAGCTATTTTTCACGCAAACGGAAGACGACATGGGCGAGACCTACCGCGAAGGGCCGATTATCCGGTCGTTGCTGGATACCGACTGGTACAAGCTGACCATGATGCAGGGGGTCCATCACCAGTACCCCAATGCCAGCGTGACCTGGGAGTTCCGCTGTCGCGATGCCGAGCCGCTGGAGCGCTACATTCCCGAGATTCGCGAGCAGATCGACCGGCTCGCCACGCTGCAGCTGTCCCGCGAGGAGTCGGACTACCTGGCGAGCTTCGCCTACATGTCGCCCGACTTCATCCGCTTCCTGGAGCTGTTCCGCTTCCGGCCGGAGTACGTCCGGGTCGGCATGCAGGGCAGCGAGCTGTGCATCGTCATCGACGGGCCGTGGTCGCACAGCATCTTGTTCGAGATCGTGATACTCGCCATCATCAGCGAGGTGCGCAATCGCACTCTCTATCCCGAAGTCGAGATCGACCAGGCCGTGGCCCAGCTGCGCCGCAAGCTCGATAGCCTGCGCGAGGCCTACACGCCCGAACAGCTTGCCGGCTTCAACCTGGCCGATTTCGGCACGCGCCGGCGCCTCTCCCAACCGGTGCAGGAGGCGATCGTCGAGGTGATGGAGGCGGAGTTCCCGGGCAACTTCGTCGGCACAAGCAACGTCGACATCGCGCGGCGTCACGATATCAGCCCGATGGGCACTATGGCTCACGAATGGGTCATGGCGCACCAGCAACTGGGCAGTCGCCTGGTGGACAGCCAGCGGGCCGCGCTGGAGGCCTGGGTGCAGGAGTATCGCGGCTACCTGGGCATCGCCTTGACCGACACGGTCACTCTCGATGCCTTTCTGCGCGACTTCGACCTCTACTTCGCCAAGCTATTCGATGGGCTGCGCCACGACAGCGGCGACCCGCTGTGGTTTGCCGAGAAGTGCATTCGCCACTACGAGTCATTGGCCATCGACCCGATGACCAAGACGCTGATCTTCAGTGACAGCCTGACCTTCGACAAGGCCATGCACATCAAGACGGCACTGGAGGGACGCATCCGCACCAGCTTCGGCATCGGCACCAACCTGACCTGCGACGTGCCGGGCGTGAAGCCGATGAATATCGTGATCAAGATGGTCTCGTGCAATGGCCAGCCGGTGGCCAAGATCTCCGATTCGCCGGGCAAGACCATGTCGCGCGACGAGAGTTACGTGAGCTACCTCAAGCACGTCTTCGGCCTGGAGGCGTAGTGCTCGCGCTCAACCTCGCTGGGTAAAGGAAGTTGCCTAGTCGAAAGATCGGGCAGGCCGAGAGCCGGCCTGCCGCGAGGATAAGAAAGCGCTTAGCTCGCCTTCCTGTTGATGTCCTGCTTGGCCATCTTGCTCAGTTTGTCATCGGTGGCCTTCTCCTCCTTGAGCGTTTCGGCCAGGATCTCCTTGGCCTTGGTGTGCCCCAACTGCTCGGCTAGTTCGCACAGCGTGCCGTAGGTGGCGATCTCGAAGTGCTCCACTTTCTGAGCCGCGGCGATCAGGCCGGCATCACGCAGAGGACCCTTCTCGGTGGCATCGATCAGCTCTTCCCCTTCCTGAATCAGACTTTCCATGGCATGGCTCTTGAGGCGTTTGACGCGGATGTCGGGGATGGAGTCGGCAGCTTGTTCGATGCGCTCTAACTGGCCCTGGGTTTCCTCGAGGTGATGCTGAAAAGCCTCGACCAGCTTCGGGTCATCGGCGGCACGGGCCATCTTGGGCAGTGCACGGGTGATCTGCTTCTCGGCGCTGTTGGTCTCGGAGAGCAGGCGTACGAAAAGTTCCTGGGGGCTATCGATCTTCATGTGTCCTCCTTTTCGCTTGGTAAAGCATTCCTTTGTCTGGCTTCTACAACGTAGCAATGCTACGGCTTTTATACGGTATTCATCGGTTGCTTTATGTGACTCAGCACTTGCGAAGTAAGCGATGCCGATCTCAAGCGCTGTCGTCCTCGAGCGGCGCGAGGCGTATCAGCTTGCCGTTCGCTTCGTCGGTGAGGACGTAGACCAACCCATCCGGCCCCAGCTCGACGTCGCGAATGCGAGCGCCAAGTGGGATACGCTCTTCATTGGTGACCGCTTCGCCGTCCAGGGTGATGCGCACCAAGCCCTGCTCCGAGAGCCCGCCGATCAACATGCTGCCTTGCCACTCCGGCAGGGTGTCGCCGGTATAGAAGGCCATGCCGGAAGGCGAGATGACCGGTGTCCACTGCTTCACCGAATCCGCGTAGCCGTCGTCATCGCTGGGGTCGGGGATGTCCTCGCCGTCATAGTGTTTGCCCCAGCTCACCTCAGGCCAACCATAGTTGCGTCCCGCCTCGGGCCGATTGAGCTCGTCGCCGCCCAGCGGGCCGAACTCGGCGATCCACAGCTCGCCCGTCTCGGGATGGAGGGCGGCGCTCTCGATATTGCGGTGGCCGTAGGACCAGATCTCGTCGCGGGCCTCTGCGTCATCGAGGAAGGGGTTACCGTCGGCCGGCGTGCCGTCATCGTTGAGGCGCACGACGGTGCCCAGGTGGTTGGACAAATCCTGGGCCGGGTCGAACTGGAAGCGTTCGGCCAGGGTGAGGAAAAGCGTACCATCGTCGGCAAAGACGATGCGGCCGCCGAAGTGGTTCTTGTGCTCGACCCTCGGCTCCATGCGGAAGACGACTTCGAAGTCCTCGAGCCGGTTGTCGTTGAGTCGAGCCCGGCCCAGCGCCGTGGTCGCGCCTCCGTCGCCGGGCTCCGAGAAGGAGAGATAGACCTGCTGGTTGGATTCGAAATCGGGGTGCAGGGCGACATCCAGCAGCCCGCCCTGGCCTTGGTTGAACACCTCGGGTACGCCCTCGAGCGGGTCGGAGAGCTTTTCCTCTTGCGAGAGGAGCCGCAGGCGCCCCTCGCGCTCGGTGATCAGCAGTTGGCCGTTGGGCAGAAACGCCATGCCCCATGGATGCACGAGCCCATCCACAACGGTTTCGAGACCCAGGGCGCCGGCCTCGGTCTGAACGGACTCCTTCGGTTGCGCTAAAACGTGTGGAGACAGGGAAAAGGCAACGGCAGCCAAGCCGAGTGCAGCGGCCGGAATGGTTCGCATCGTGAGAGTTCCTCCTTGAAGGGCATTGTCTTCAAGGTAAACGTTCGGCCCCGTCTGACAAGCGCAGCGAAGCGCGGGCCGGGCCCGGCAACATCGCCCACGCGTTAGCGCAGCCTCGGTGGGGCAACTATAACTGTGGGCAGGAGCCTGATTTGCCGACGGAAGGAGTCGTTATGGAAGCGATATGGAAGCTGGGCAGCCGCGGTGTGGCCGAACATCCTCACCTGACCGAAGAGATCGAGGTGGACGTCGCCATCATCGGTGCCGGGATCACCGGACTCACCGCGGCGCTGGCGCTGGCCGAAGCGGGGCAGCGGGTCATGGTGTTGGAGGCTGCTACGGTGGGGGGCGGCGTGACAGGCGGTTCCACAGGCAATCTCTACGCCATGCTGGCCTCGGGACAGGCGCCTCTGCGCCGCAAGTGGGGCGACGAGGTGGCAGCCAGCGTGGTTCGGGCCAGGACCGAAGCCGTCGACCATATCGAGGCGACGATCGAGCGCCTTGGCATCGAGTGCCAGTTCAAGCGTCAGCCGGCCTATCGCCTGTCGACAGAGGACCGGCAGCATGCCCGGCACGACCTGAACGAGGAACTCGATGCCCTGATCAGCGCCGGCCTCGATGCCGAAATGATCGAGGACGCCGGATTACCCTTCGATAGCTGGGGCATTCGTATCGCCTACCAGGCACAGTTCAACCCGCTGCACTACGTCGAAGGCTTAGCCGGTCGCCTGCAGAGCGAGGGCGTGGTGATCGTGCAGCACTGCCCGGTGCGCGAGGTCGATCCGGATAGCGGCATCGTCAGAACCGACGAGGCCAGCGTCGCCGCGAAGCATATCGTGCAAGCCACCCATACACCCAAAGGCATCAACCTGGTCCAGGCGGGCATGCTGGTAACCCGGGAGTATGCCGTCAGCGCCAAGCTGAGGAGCGGCGAGTATCCCGAAGGCATCTTTTGGGTGCTTGATCCCTTTCACTCGCTGCGCAGTTACCGCCACGGCGACCAGCGCTACCTGATGGTAATCGGCGAGAAGCATCCACTCGGACACCACCAGATCGAAGCCTACCGCAACCTGCGCGAATACCTCGAAACTCACTTCGATGTGGAAAGCTTCGCCTTTCAATGGTCTGCCCAGCAATACAGCTCGCCCGACGGGCTGCCTTACATTGGCCGCATGCATGGCCACGACAACCTTTACATGGCGACCGGCTTCGCCGCCGACGGCCTGATATGGGGCACCCTCGCCGGCAGGATCATCGCCGACCAGATACTCGAGCGCGACAATCCCTGGCATGCCCACTTCGGGGCGCGGCGTATCACGCCGGGTAAATCAGCGCTGCAGTACGTCAAGGAGAATGTCACCGTCACCAAGCACATGGTCAAGGACTACCTGGGTATCGAGAAACTCGACACCTTCGACGACATCGAGCCGGGGCAGGGTCGGGTGGCTACCGTGGATGGCGAGAAGCTCGCCATCCATCGCACCGAAACCGGTGAACTCAAGACCCTGTCCGCAGTGTGCCCGCACATGAAGTGCATCGTGCACTGGAACCCCAGCGAATCGACATGGGATTGTCCCTGCCATGGCAGCCGCTTCGATACCGACGGCGAGGTGATCGAAGGCCCTGCCTACCATCCCCTAGCGCCGCCTGAGGAGCGCCAATAGGGTCAGCTGCAGAGCGTTAGCGAGCCGCTCGAAATCCGCCGCTGCTTGCCTAACGCTCCCGGGCGGGAGGGAAACCCACCTCGAAGCCGCGAGCGTCGAGATGACGGATATCGCTTGGGCGTCCTGCGTCGTCGAAATCGACCAAACCGATGCCGCTGCCGTTCCACAGCCGTTCACCCGCCTTGGCACGGTCGGGGTCGCGCGGATGTATCGCCAGCCGCCGGCGCTTGGTGAACCAGTTGAGCGGCGAGCGCGGCGAGTAGAGCCAGCGATTGAGTCGGTCGAACCAGTCGAGCAGGGTATCGGGAAAGGCGTTCTTGATGCCGCTTGAAGTGATCTGCCAGAGCCGCGGACCTTCTTTCCGTTGCCGCAGCTGAATGTCGTAGGCGAAGGAGTAGTGCACGTCGCCGGAGAGAATGACGTAGTTACCCGGCGTGCGTGAATGACGAAAGATATTGAGCATGACGCTCGCGGCGCCACGATGGGCCATCCAGTTCTCGGCATCCACCATCAGCGGCTTGCCGGCCAGGACGAAGAGACGCTGCACGGCCTCGATGAGCTTGACGCCGAACATGGGGGCGGGAGAGACGATGATCGCCGAAGGGGCGTCGATCATGGCCTCCTGAAGCTCGATCAGCGCCTCCCAGTCCATCAGGCCCGAGGGGCGGGTCGGGTGGCGTTCGCTGCGCCAGCGCCGCGTGCGGGTATCCAGTACCAGCAGCGGAGGCGGGCCCGGAATATGGAATTCCCAGCCTTGAAAGTGCCGCAGTCGCCGCAGCAGGTCGTCCTGCTCCTCGGCAAGGAGCCATCCCTCCCGCTGCCGGGCCTGCTCCATCAACTCCGCGCCGCGTGCGGTGAGTTCGGCCAGGCGGTCGGGGTCGTTGCCCCAGCCCTGGCAGAACAGATAGGCGAGCATGGCATTGCCGATGATGCGTCGTGAAAAGGGGTGGCCGTAGGCGAGATGTTCCCAGTCGGCGGTGAGATTCCAGTCGTCGGTCACGTCGTGATCGTCGAAGATCATCAGCGTGGGCAGGTGGGCAAGTAGCCGAGCGCCGGCGGGCAGGCCCTCCACGAATCGCTCGATGATGCCCCGCTCGGCCTGGAAGCGCTGGTGGTTCTCGCCGTCGAGAGGGGGAGGGTTCGTCTCGACCAGGCGCCAAGGCACGGGCGACCATGCCAGCAGGTACATGGCCATGACCTCGGCGAAGGTGATCAAGTGGTTGTGCGCGTTGGCCGTGGTGAATACCGGCTTGCGCACGCCGCCGAAGAAACGCTCGCGCAGGGCGGTGCCGCTCTCGGTGTCCGGCAGCAGCGCCGCACGCTGATAGTAGGTGTTTTCGTCGCCATAGAGCGCCTGGCTGTCGGGTGCCGTGGCGCCCTCCAGCGTTTCGTCGAACAGCCCCAGCCGTGCGATCAGCGCATGAATGGCCACAAGCATGGGGCCGGCCACGTCATCGGCATAGATCTGGTCGCCGGTCATCAGCAGCCAGGCCGGCCACTCCTGCGGTTTCCGGCGCCGTTCGGCGAGCCAGGTGTCGGCGCACACCAGGCCGTCGGGTCCGTCGTGATGCGGCTTGCGGCAGGAACCGTGCAGCAGGCGGTGGTGGCGCTCACCCAGCACGAAGCTCGGGTAGCTCGTGCCTTCATGCAGCAGGTGCGGCGCCCAGTCTGCGATGCCGCATTCACCGGCTTCGCCGAGTACCTTCAGGTCGTAGTCGATCAGCGTGCCGGTGGGCAGCGGGGTGCCCAGGGAAACGTCGATCAAGTGCAGCCAGGCATGACGCCCCACCGGGATACGCTGCAGCCGCTCCTCGCCCAGCAGCAAACGCCGCGGTGGGTGGCCCCCGGGGTGCAGCATGAGAGAGAGCTCGAGAGGACGAGAGCCCACCAGCCACAGGACCAGGCGTTCGGTCGTCAAGCGGCGCAGCAGCGGACCGGCCAGCACGTCGGGCAAGGGCGGGGCATCATGACTCATCAAGGTCTCCTGTGTGGCGGCCGGGCTTCGCCGTCGCTGGCGAATGACACACCAAGTGAGTAGGCTTGGCTACGTTTCGTTCATTCTTTTCGATGGAGGCACTGCCGTGTTCGTGATGATCGTTGGCCTCATACTCTTTCTTGGCACGCACTCGATTCGTATCTTTGCCGACGATTGGCGCCGCGAGCAAATGAGTCGTATGGGAGAGAAGCGCTGGAAGGCGCTGTTCTCGGTACTCTCCATCGTCGGGCTGGCGCTGGCGATCTGGGGCTTCGGGCGCATGCGGCTCGACCCCATCTGGGTGTGGTCGCCGCCGGTAGGGCTGCGCCATCTGGTGTCGCTGCTGATGATTCCGGCCCTCATTCTGCTGGTGGCGGCCTATGTCCCCCATAACCACATCAAGGCCAAGCTGGGCCATCCCATGGTGCTGGCGGTCAAGGTGTGGGCCTTTGCTCACCTGCTGGCCAATGGGCGACTTGGCGACATCGTCTTCTTCGGGGCCTTCTTGCTCTGGGCAGTGCTCGACTTCCGCTCTGCCCGGCGTCGCCAGCCCGCCCCGGCCGTGACGCCACGCGCCTCAGGCACCATCGTTACGCTCGTGGTGGGCTTGATCGCCTACTACCTGTTCGCTTTCCATCTGCACGTGTGGATCACCGGCGTGCCGGTGATGTAGCGGCGGGGGCTGGCGCCCGGCAGCATTGACCTGGGTCAAGGCGCTGCCGGCGATATTGGCCGAACCTGATGGCATCTGCCGGCTACCGGCATCACGCCATGAGGAAACGCCATGCCAGCCATGATGAAGGCCGCGATATTCGTCGAGCCGGGCCGCATCGAGATCGACGACAAGCCCATCCCGGACATCGGCCCCAACGACGCCCTGGTTCGCGTTACGACCACCACCATCTGCGGCACCGATGTACACATCCTCAAGGGCGAATACCCGGTCGAGAAGGGGCTGACGATCGGCCACGAGCCGGTCGGCGTGATCGAGAAGCTGGGCACCAACGTCAGGGGCTATCAGGAGGGGCAGCGGGTCATCGCCGGTGCCATCTGTCCCAGCTTTACCTCCTATGCCTGTCAGGACGGCTGCAGCGCCCAGGATGGCGGCCACCATGCTCACGGCTACAAGCCGATGGGCGGCTGGCGCTTCGGTAACACCATCGACGGCGCCCAGGCCGAATACCTGCTTGTACCCGACGCCCAGGCCAACCTGGCCCCGGTGCCCGATGGCCTGACCGACGAGCAGGTACTGATGTGCCCCGACATCATGTCGACCGGTTTTGCCGGCGCCGAGTCGGCGGGCATCAGGATCGGCGACAGCGTGGCGGTGTTTGCCCAGGGCCCGATCGGCCTGTGTGCCACGGCCGGGGCCAGGCTGCGCGGCGCCGGTCTGATCATCGCCGTGGATGGCGTCGACGAGCGCCTGGCCATGGCCCGGCAGATGGGCGCCGACATCACCCTCGACTTCCGCAAGGTCGACGTGGTCGAGGAGATCCTGCGCCTGACCGGTGGGCGTGGCGTAGACGCTTCCATCGAAGCGCTGGGGTTGCAGTCCACCTTCGAAGCGGCGCTGCGGGTGGTCAAACCGGGTGGCACCCTGTCGAGCCTGGGCGTCTACTCCGGCGATCTCACCATTCCGCTCGGTGCATTCTGCGCCGGCCTCGGCGATCACAAGATCGTCACGTCGCTGTGCCCAGGCGGCAAGGAGCGCATGCGCCGCCTGATGCAGGTGATCGAGACCGGACGGCTGGATCTCGGCCCCATGGTGACCCACCGCTATGCGCTGGAGGAAATCGTCGAGGCGTACGAGCTCTTCTCGCATCAGCGCGATGGCGTGCTGAAGGTGGCGATCCAGGCAAGCTGAGGCGTGACGTCAGGCAGTGCCGGGGCGGTAGCTCGTCCCACTCTGGCATGGCTTGAGTTCAGCCAGGCAGTAGCTGTCTTTCTCCGCCGTTTTCACCCGGTACATCGCCATGTCGGCGCGGTGAATGATGTCGTTGACGCTCATGTCAGGGTAGGGAAACAGGCATACGCCAATGCTGGCCCTAAGGGCAAATGGCGCCGGTACGCCGGCCAGCGGCAGCCTGAGGTTCTCCAGCAGCTTGCTCGCCAGGCGATGGATGTCTTGTTCGGAATCCAGGTCGCGGGCCAGCACGAAGAACTCATCCCCGCCGATTCTCGCCACCGTATCAGTCTTGCGCACGCTGTCCGTCAGGCGCTGTGCGACCTGTTCGAGCAGGTTGTCTCCCATCCGGTGGCCGAGGCGGTCGTTTATCTGCTTGAAGCCGTCCAGATCGATGAAAAGTCCGCCCTGTAACATCTGATTGCGCTGGCAGGCGACAAGAGCCTGCTCAAGGCGATCGTAGAGAAGCTCGCGGTTGGGGAGTCCCGTCAATGGATCATGCAGCGACCGCTCCCGGTGGAAGCGTCGCTCCTCCTCGAGCTCCTTCTCACGCAGGAAGAGTTGCCGCCCTTGTCGCTCTACCAGATAGCCTGTGGTGCCGCCGATGAGGTTGGCCGAGACGATGAAGACGTTATGGCTGAAGAGAATGTGCGCCGGATAGTCGAGCAGAACACCGAAGACCAGGTTGTAAGTCGCCAGCAGCAGGGCATCGATGCCCAGGGCATAGGGAAAGCGTAACCCGATGAAGTTGTAGGTGTAGAAGGTCAACATCACCATGGCGGGATAGTAGTAGGGCGTATTCTCGAGTGGCACTTGTGACTGGATGGCGATCAGGCCAAACCCGGCCGCCACGCAGACGGCCAGCAGCCACCACTGTGCCAGGCGCTGGAAGGCCGCGGTAAAACTGACGACCAGCAGCAGACTTGGCACCATCAGGGCGGTGAGACGAGACTGCCAGACATCCCACCTGGCCTCCGGCGGGACATGCCAGATATCCAGCAGGCCGCACAGAAGATAGACGAGCATGCCTACCAGAATCGCCGCGCGCCCCTGGATCAGGGTTCGGGAAAAGGTTTCACGCCGATAGGCATGTTCCAGTTGCGGGTCGCAGAAACGTAGACTGAAACGCCTCAGCGGTGGGCTTGCGCCCTGCGTAATGGCCGACATGGGGCTTCGTGGTACCTCGGCGTGTCAGGTCGTAGGAAAGGCAGGTTCGCAGCGTTCTGGCCTGCTCCCTGACTGCACGCTTTTTTTCGTTAGATCTCGGCAGGCTATCAGCAAGGGTATGCTTCAGCCAGCCGTGATATTCGCCATGCTCGCTACGGCGCAGTTCAGTACCTTCATGATTCAGCCAGGTTGATCCGCGCCCGTGACCGGGCGCCTGGAAGGTATGCAGCGTTGAAAGTGCTTACGGATTTTTCCTGAGAGGCTGCTACTCTTTGTTACACGAGCATTGAACGGTCATTCAATGTTCATCCCATCGTCATGGAGTCGCGCGATAAGGGTCGGGGGCAGTTCCCACTGACCCTGTCACCCTGTGCAAGACCCTCATGGAGAACCCGTCATGTCGTTCACACGTCGCCGTTTCCTCAAAGGCACCCTGGCTGCCGGCGCTGCTGCCACCGTGCCGTCGTTCTATATCAACAAGGTATTGGCCCAGGAGCAGACCCTGCGTATTTACGCTTGGGCGGGCTATTTCTCCGACGAGATGCTGGCTGACTTCACTGAGAAGACTGGCATCCGCGCGACCTTCACTCCCTACGGCACCAACGACGAGCTGATGAACTCGCTGCGGGCCACCGACGGCACCGGCTTCGACGTGATCATGCCCACCGTGGACCGGGTGCCGGGTTACCTGGACTACGACCTGGTACAGCCGTTGGACGAATCGCGCATCAACTGGGCCGGCGCGCTCGACAGCGCCATCGAGGGCTCCGAAGTGGGCGGCGTGGTCGATGGCAAGCGCTTCTTTGCGCCCAGCGATTGGGGCACCGAGGCGATCACCTGGAACCGCCGCGACGCCAAGATCGACCGTGCCAACCTCAGCTATGCCGAACTGTGGAACCCCGAACACGGCCAGGGCGTGACCGTGCGTGGCCACTCGGCACTGGTAGGCATCGGGCTGTGGCTGGAGCGCGAGGGCAGGCTGCCGCACCCGCTGCTCGATTCCTACCGCAGTGAGGAGGCCATGCGCGCCAACTTCGACGTCATCCTCGAAGAGGCGGTCAAGCACAAGCAGATGTTGGTGCAGTTCTGGGATACCGAGAACGACGCCCAGGCGGCCTTCCGCACCAACGGCGCCATCATCGGCCAGACCTGGGACTCCACCGCCTTCCGCCTGCAGCAGGAAGGCGAGGACATCGCCTACGGCGCGCCGAAGGAGGGAGCGCTGGCATGGATGGAAGGCTTCGTGATTCCCAAGAATGCCCAGAACCCGGATGCCGTCTACGAGCTGATCAACTGGTACTACACGCCGGAGGCGGGCGCGCAGTTCGTCAAGGCGACCGGCTACAACTCGACCTCCAAGGGTGCCACCGAACTGCTGCCCGACGAGACGCGGCAATTCTTCACCGATTCCTATACCGAGCAGGACCTCGCCAATCTTTGGTGGTGGCCGATCCAGGAGCCGTGGTACGTGGCGCTGCGCAATGAGTACCAGGATCGCTACCTGAGCGCTTAGGAAGGAAAGTGGCTGCGCTCGGCCATACGTCGTTAAAAATCAGCTCAAGATGCTCTTTTACTACAGTAAACTCCGCTCTTTCGCTGATTTTTGCCTAGTCTGGCCTTCGCTCGCCGACTTTCCGAAAGCGGCTTCGATTGTTAATTCGAAGCCGCTTCCCTGCGCTGTCGGAATCAGTACGCAAAAAAGGCAAAGATTTGATGGATGGTAGCGTCAGACTGGACGAGGTGGTGATGCGCTTCGGCGATTTCACCGCCATCGAGAAGACCTCGCTGGCGATAGGTACGGGCGAATTCTTCAGCTTTCTCGGCCCTTCGGGCTGCGGCAAGACCACCCTGCTCAACGTCGTCAGCGGCTTTCTGACCCCGAGCGAAGGGCAGGTAATCATTGGCGGCGAGCCCATGGCCGGGGTGCCGGTCAACCGCCGCCCCACGGCGATGATCTTCCAGAACCTGGCGCTGTTCCCGCTGATGACCGTGTTCGAGAACATCGAGTTCGGCCTCGAGGTGCGCGGGGTCGACAAGCGCAAGCGGCGCGAAGTCTCCGAGCGGTTGCTGGCGCTGGTGGCGCTGGAGGGCAGCGGGCCGAAAATGGTGACCGAGCTTTCTGGCGGGCAGAAGCAGCGCGTGGCCATCGCCCGGGCGCTGGCGGTGGAGCCGCGGGTGCTGCTGCTCGACGAGCCGCTCTCGGCGCTCGACCTCAAGCTTCGCCAGCACATGCGCGCAGAACTCAAGGCGATCCAGCGCAAGACCGGCATTACCTTTATCTATATCACTCACGACCAGGGCGAGGCGTTGACCATGTCCGACCGGGTCGCGGTGATGTCGGCGGGCCGCATTCAGCAGGTCGCCGATCCCATGACGCTCTACCGCGAGCCGGCCACCGGTTTCGTTGCCGCCTTCGTCGGCGAGAACAACCGCATTCAGGCGCGCGTGGTCGACCGCGAAGGCGAGCGGGTGCGCCTCGATGGCGGCGCCCTGGGCGAACTGAGCGGCCGCGCCAGCAGTGAGACACGCCTGGCCAATAGCGAGGCGGCGGTACTGTTCATACGCCCCGAGCACCTGCGCCCGGTTGCGGAAGGGATGACAGGCCCCCGTTTCGACACCGAGATCGAGGCGGTGCACTTCGAGGGCGCCTGGGTGATGCTCGAGACGCGCCTGATTGCCTCGGGCGAGAAGCTGCGCGTTCAGCTCGGCCATGAGGTGTCACGCAACCAGGCCGATGCGCTCAAGGTGGGCCAGCGCATGGCATTCGCCTACGACCCGACCGACGCCGTGGTACTGCCCGACGACGGCAGCCCGGTGCTCGACGATGAAACCGGCGAGGTTGTGGAAAGCAGCCGGGCGCAGGCCGGAGGAGCGCATGTTTAGGCAACTCCAGGCGCGCTTCGGCGGGCCGCTGGCGATGGCCATCATCACCCTGCTGGGTGTCTGGCTGATCGTGATGGTGACCCTGCCGCAGCTGCAGATGATCGAGTACTCGCTCAGGCCCAACCTGCTGCCGGCCCAGCTTGGCGGGCCCGAGGACCGCCTCACGCTGGAAAACTATGCCACCCTGTTCGGCAATGACATCCATCGATCGATTTTCTTCAAGACGATCTGGTCGAGCGTGCTGGTCACGCTGCTGACGCTGGCGGTGAGCTATCCGCTGGCCTGGTACCTGGCCAAGATCGCCACCCCGCGCCAGGCCGCGCTGTGCATTCTGCTGCTGATCGTGCCGTTCTGGATCAATGAGATCCTGCGTACCTACTCCTGGTTCATCATCCTGGCGTTTCGCGGCCCGCTCAACGAGGTGCTGATGGCGCTCGGGTTCATCGAGCGGCCGATCCGCTTTCTCAACGGCAACGGTGGGGTCATGGTGGGCATGGTCTACGCCTACATCCTGTTCATGGTGTTCCCTGTCTACAACGCCATCGAGAGCCTCGACGACAACCAGGTGCGCGCCGCCCGCGATCTCGGCGCCGGCACCGTGCGTACCCACCGCCGCATCGTCATTCCCCACGCCAAGCCGGGCATCGCCACCGGCTGCATCATGACCTTCATGCTAGCGGCGGGCAGCTACGCCGTGCCGGCGCTGCTCGGTTCGCCGGGCAGCCGCTGGTTCACTCAGATCATCTACAACTGGTTCTTCGAAGGGGGCAACTGGAACCAGGGCGCGGCCTACGCTTTCCTGCTGCTGGTGCTGTGCATCGGCTTCATGTCGCTGGTCATGAAGTTCTTCAAGGTTGGTCTGGGGGACATCGGAAGATGAGGGAAGCACCGCATAAATGCCTGCACGAACGAATCGCTGCGTTGCGCGGTGCCGAGGCGTCGGACCGGCGTAATCCTCACATATACCCCATGTGCTCCAGTTACTGTGCTCCGTGCGCCTTGCGCTTTATTTCGTTCGCCGATTTCTGCGGCGCTTCCGGTAATAAAATATGAGTTCGCAACGCTTCCTCGCCTTCGGCCTGCGCTTCTACGTGGTGATCTTCTTCGCCTATCTGTTCCTGCCGCTACTGATCATGGCGGCGGCAACCTTCAATGACAGCCGCTTTCCCACGGTGACGCCGTGGGACGGCACCACCCTGCGCTGGTTCGGTGAACTCGCCGCCGACGGCGGCATGTGGCAGGCACTCGGCAACAGCCTGATCGTGGCCACCGGCGTGCTGCTGGTGGCGGTGCCGATCGGCATCGCCACTGCGCTGTTCCTCAACACAGTGTCGAGCCGTGCCAAGCCGTTCCTCTACGCGCTGATTCTCTCGCCGCTGCTAACGCCCGGCGTGATCATCGGCATCTCGACGTTGATCTTCTGGCGCCAGTTCGGTGTCAGCGGTGGGATCTTCCTTACCGTGCTGGGCCAGGCCACCTTCATCGCGGCCTATGTGATGCTGATGGTCACCGCGCGCCTGCAGCGCTTCGACCGCACCATGGAGCGCGCAGCGCTGGACCTCGGTGCCAGCCAGTGGCAGATGTTCCGCCGCATCCTGCTGCCGTACCTCAAACCGGCGCTCTACTCGGCGGCCGTCATCGCCTTCCTGCAATCCTTCGAGAACTACAACACCACGCTGTTCGTGGTCGGCTACGACACCACGCTGACGGTCTACATCGCCTCCAAGGTGCGCACAGGGCTGACGCCGGCGGTCAACGCCCTGGGGCTGATCCTGATTCTGATTACGGTACTGTTTGCCGTCGTCTACGAGCTCAAGCGGCGGCGGGAAGCGGCGCGATTGGTGAAAGGGGTCTAATCCAGCATGGCCGGAACCTCGGCGAGCGGCCGAACCGGTAGCCAGACAAGTGCTGACAGCCCGCCGAGGGGGGAAGCATCCAGTTGCAGCCGGCCGCCGTGCAGCGTCACCAGGTCGGCGACGATGGCCAGCCCCAGGCCGCTGCCGGAGCGCCGCTCGTCCAGGCGTGAGCCGCGAGCCATGGCGGCCCCACGCTGCGTCTCGTCCATGCCGGGGCCGTCATCCTCTACGCAGAGCCAGATCCCGTCGTCCCCGCTATGCCCCTCCAGGCGGACATGACCGTTCGCCCAGCGCAAGGCGTTGTCCATCAGGTTGCCGACGAGCTCCTGAAGGTCCTGGGGCGCCATGCGTACGCGCAGACCGTCCGGCAGGCTATGTTCTAGTGTCACGCCGCGGCGACCGGCAAGCCGCCCCAGGCCGTCGAGTATGGGCGCCAGCACCTCGGCCACCGCGACCTTGGGGGCCAGGCCAACGTCGCCCGCCGCGGTGGCACGGGCCAGATGATGGCGCACGGCGTCGTCGATGCGTCCGAGCTCGTCGCGCATCTTGCTGCGGCGTGGCTCCTCGATGCCATCGGCCAGTGTGGTGAGCACGCTCACCGGGGTCTTGAGGGCGTGAGCCAGGTTCCCGGCGGCACGGCGAGCGTGCTCCATAAGGCGCCGGTCACGAGCCAGCACGGCGTTCGTGGCGCCGGCAAGGCGAGCCAGCTCGGCAGGCAGGCGGGTGTCGAGCCGTTCGGCGTCGCCGTTCTCGACTTGCGCCAGGTTGCCCTGCATGCGCCGCAGCGGCGCCAGCCCCCAGCGCACCTGTAGCGCCAGCATGATCAGCACCAGCAGACCCAGGCCGGCGAGCGACAGGGCCACCAGCCGGGCGAAGCGATCCAGCTCGAGATCCAGCGGCTCGCGCGGCGCTGCCACGCTGACGTGCAGCGGCGCCTCGAGCGGGGCCAGGAGGATGTCGCGCTCAACGACACGCAGCGGTGCGCCGCGCGGCCCCTCCATATCATGCCGGACCACCCCGGCCGATTCGCGGACGGGCAGGCGCTGATCCCATAGCGAGCGCGAGGTCAGCACCCGATCGGCACCATCGCTGACCTGCCAGTACCAGCCGGAGAAGACTTGTTCGAAGCGCGGGTCGCCGAGGTTGCGCTCCTGCACCAGCCGCTGCTCCACGTTGCCCCAGGCGAGCCCGGCGATGACCACGTTGAGCAGCGCCTCCAACTGACGATCGAAGGCGCCGGTGGCGGTGGTGCGAAAATGCTGGGCGAGGCCGAGACCGGCCAGCGGCAGGGTAATCGCCAAGACTAGCAGGGTAGCCAGTATCAGTCGGCTGGCCAGCGACAATCGGCGTAGCCGATTCATGAGGCCTCGGTACCGTCGATGAGCCGGTAGCCCTGGCCGCGGCGAGTCTCGATTCGCTCGGCGCCCAGCTTGCGTCGCAGGCGGCTGATCTGGACGTCGATGACGTTGGAGTCGGGCTCGTGGTCGCGGTCGTAGACATGCTCGGCGAGCTCGCTGCGGCTGACCACTCTAGGGGCGGCATGGGCCAGATAAGCGAGCAGGCGAGACTCCTGGGCGGTCAGGCTTATCGGTCGGCCGGCCAGGCTGACGCTGCCGGTGTGGGTATCGAAGGCCAGCTCACCGATGCGCAATACCGGATGGGCGTGGCCGTGGCTGCGGCGGACCAGGGCGCGCAGGCGGAATAGCACTTCGGCGGTCTCGAACGGCTTGGTGACGTAATCGTCGGCGCCAGCGGAGAAGCCGGCAGCCTTGTCGGCCCAGCGGGAACGTGCGGTCAGCACCAGCACCGGCAGTTCGATGGCGTCATCCCGCCACTCGGCAAGCCAGCGGCTGCCGTCGCCGTCGGGCAGTCCCAGATCGAGGATCACGGCATCGTAGGCTTCGGTGCGCACCAGGAAATCGGCCTCGCCGCCGCTGTCGGCCCGCTCGACCAGCACCCCGGCCTCGTGCAGCGCCTCCGTCAACGCCTCGGCCAGCGCGGCGTCGTCCTCCACCAGCAGCACCTTCATGGAATCTCCCCCTTGCGCCGCATGCCGTCGATATTGACTCCCTCCATGCCGATCAGCTCGCCGCTCTCGGCGTCGAACTCGAACTCCACCACCTGGCCCTGGGGGCCGAGCATCTCCACCTCGTAGGTCACGCGGCCGTCGTCGCGCTCCAGCTCCACTTCGAGCACCTGCCCCGCGTAGCGCGCTTCGAGCCAGTCGAGAATCTCGGGCAGGGCGACCAGACGTCCACTGCGTACCGCTTCGTGGAGGTCGCGCCAGTGCTCGTCGGCCAGGGCAGGGCTCGCCGTCAGGCAGATGAGCGCCGACAGCAATAGGATGGGCAGTGCTCTTCGACCGGGCGCTGCGAGCCAGTGTGAAGGCAGTGATCTAAGCAAGCGTATCGTCATGTCGCAAGGATGCCGAACTTGACATGAACACATCATGAACGTCGCCGTCAGCTTCGGGCAAGGCGGCCGCTGGTAAAACTTGACCTGTACCCCGAACGGGGCACCTAGAACGTGACCATGAATGGAGAGACCACCCATGAAACGCAAGATTATCCTGATCGGCTCCCTGGCCACCTTGATGCTCGCTGGCACCACGGCGCAGGCCGACGATGGCAGTTTGGCGACGGATCGCCTCGATGAAGCGCTGGAGCATGCTGCATCCTTCGGCTTCCAGCACTATCAAGAGATCGAGGCCAAGGGCCGCGACAGCGTTGAGATCGAGGGCTGGATCGACGACGAATGGCAGGCCGAGGTGCGCCTGTCGCTGGAGAGCGGCGAGACCCTCGAAGAAGAGCGCAAGCGCCGCGACGGCGGGGCCTGGGGCATGAGCGAGGATGATGTCCGTATGGCCATGGAAGCGGCGGTGGCTGAAGGACTGGCCGAGTTCGACGAGATCCAGGTCGACCGAGATGGCCGCATCGAGATCGAGGGTCGCGACGCCGACGGACGTGAGCTCGAGGTGCTTAGCCAGCAGGGCGAGAGCGGCGCGATCGACGTGGAGCGCGACTGAGCCGCTGCCTGCCGAGCCTCGCCCTGCCGGGTCACCTTGCACTTCGGTGACGAAGCCGTCCCATGCATATATGAACCCGGTGTGAACGGCCCCGTCAGCTCGACGCAAGGTGGCAGGAGGTATAACGAGAGAGTCACCACAACGGAGGCAAGTCCCATGAAACTCAAGATGATTGTGGCAGGTTCCTTGGCCACCCTGGCGCTGAGCGCCGCCGCGGTCCAGGCCGATAGCCAGCGTTTGCCGGTCGAGCGTCTGGACGAAGTGCTGCAGCAGGCCTCGGCCTTCGGTGTCCAGCACTACCAATCGATCAAAGTAAAGGGAGATGACAGCGTCGAGGTCGGAGGTTGGTTCGACGAGCAGTGGCGTGCCAGGGTCGGGCTGTCGCTCGCCGCCGGCGATTCCCGCGTGGATGAGCTCACGCGCCGCAAGGGAGGGGCCCGGGGCATGGCCAGTGGCGATATGCGCCTGGCGATGGATGCCGCGGTAGCCGAAGGACTGGCCGAGTTCGAGGAGGTCCAAGTCGACCGCGACGGCCGGATCGAGATCGAGGGCCGCGATGCCGACGGCCTTGAACTAGAGATTCACGCTCGACGGGACGAGGGCGGCATGCTTCAGGCGGCGCGCGACTGAGCCGCCGTCGCCGAGCTAGCCGGTCGCGCCTCATTCACCCTCCCATTGCAAGGCCCGCCGCGCAGTCCGCGGCGGGCCTTGCGCTTGCCCAGCGCACCGAAAGGTTCAACGTTCGCGGTCGGAGGCATCGAGCTGGACGACGAATTCCGGCTCGAGGCGTCGGCAGTCCTGGGTGAAGTCAAGGCGAGCGTCGATCACGGAGCTCTCCACACCCAGCACGCCGAGCAGGGTATGAAACAGGTGGTCATGGCTAACTGTTCGCTCAGCCTGGCGTGACAGGCATTCGGCATCGAGTCCGGCACCACGGTCGAAGCCTGGCGACGACCACCAGATCATGGGGACACGCGTCTGCTCGTCCGGTGCGATGGCATACGGCAGACCATGCAGGAAGATCCCGCCTTCCCCGAGTGACTCGCCGTGATCCGAGACGTAGAGCAGCGCCGAATCCAGAGAAGGCTGATGCTCCAAGGCCTCGATCATGGCGTCCAGCACGCTGTCCGTGTAGCGCACGGCATTGTCGTAGCTGTTCACGATGGAATCACGCGTGCATTTCCCCAGGTCGGCTTCCTCGCAGGTCGGTGTGAAGGCGCGTTGCGTCGCGGGGTAGCGGTGAGAGTAGCTCGGGCCATGGTTGCCGAGCATATGCAGAACGATCACCGTATCCTCCTCGACACTGGCTGCCTGGCGCTCGAGTTCGTCGACCAGAACCTCGTCCAGGCAGGCACCGCTGCGACATTTCTCGGGATAATCTTCAGCAGAAGGGGTGCGACGTTCCACGCCATCGCAGACGCCCTTGCACCCCGACTGGTTATCTATCCAGACCACCCGGTAGCCAGCTCGTTGCAGGACATCCAGCACCGATTCATGGCTGAGAATGTACCGCTCGTTGTAATTGCCCCGGCCAAACGGAGAAAACATGCAGGGCAATGATACCGCCGTGCTGGTCCCGCAGCTGGAAACCCGAGGGAAGTTGACCAGTTTGCGCTCCGCCAGCTTCGGAGTGGTTTGGCGCGAGTAGCCGGAAAGCCCCCAGTTGGCGGCGCGCACGGTCTCGCCCACCACCAGCACCATCAGGCGCGGCGCCCCGGTCGCGCTTGGCTGGCGCCGGGCATCTTCGCCGATGGGCAGCCGCTCGCTGGGCAGCGGGTCGTCGGCTGCGAGAACCTGCCCGGTCGAGACGATGGCGTTGCCCGGCGTGACCAGGAAGCGCAACTCATGTTGGTTGCGCATCAACGATGACACGCTCTGGAACGAGAGCAGCAGTGCCACGACCAGGACGGCGATAGCACCGGTCAGCCACAGCAGCGACATGCCCAGGCCGCGTTGCCAGGTGCGTTGCCGCAGTGGCCAGAGCCACAGCAACGCCATCGGCAGTGCCGCATAGAGCGCCATATACGTGGCGAGCCCCGGGGTCAGCAGTTCGGTAGCCTCACGGGTATCGGTCTGCACGAGGTTGTCGATCATGTGGGTGTCGAAGTAGACCCCGTAGTGGCCGGTGAAGTAGCTGACCCCGGCGGCCAGCAGCAGCAGCGCCGAGAGCAGCGGCTTGACGGAGATGCGGTTAATGAATGGCAGGAAGACCATATAGTGCAGCAGGGTCAGGATCACGCCGTAGCCGATCACATGGCCCCAGTCGGCCAGGCCGGCGGGGGGCTCGGCGGCAAACGTCTCTGCCCAGAACCGCTGGTTGTAGAAGAACGTGAAGACCAGGCAGACCAGCAAGGTAAGCGCCTGGGGCGACAGGGCGGGCAGCCGTCGGCGCAGGGCGAGCTCGGCCCGGTGTGGGAGGGAAAGCGCTCGAGTCTTCATGGGGGCGGCTCGCATCAGGCGCCCTCCGGTAGGGACGCTGCGATTGGCTGCTCCGGTACGAGCAGCCAGCCTGCCAGTGCCACGCTGATCGTCCAGCACAGCATCAACGTCCATAGATCATGGGACAGGAAGTGAGCGCCTCGTAGCTGCTGGGCAACGCCGAAGAGGAGCCCCAGCCCCAAGCCGATGGTCAGGCCGGCCCAGCGCAGGCGGGGTAGGGTGAAGGAGAAAAAGAAGTACAGTGCCACCCAGGCATAGCCGGCACTGGCGTGACCGGCGGGAAAGCAGGCGGTATCCGGCAGGTCGGCGGGGCGAGCCTCGAGGAGCCCGATGAACGGCAGCTTGCCGCCATAGCGAGCCAGGTCCCAGGGGCATTCCATGGTCACCAACTGCTTGATCGCGGCGACCGAGAACGTCGCACTTGCCACGGCCAGGAACAGGTACCACAGCGCTCGGCGCCAGCGCAGTAGTTTCGGCGACACGTGACTGGCGAGCAGGGCCAATATCACCAGCCCGCCCAGCCACTGGCTCAACTGACGGCCGCCGCGATGCAGCCAGCCTTCCAGGAGAATATGTTCGCGCAGCGCCCAGTCGTCTCCTTGCCAGCGGTACAGGACGTCGGCGAGCCGAAAATCGAGTTCCAACCAGGCGATGGCCAGCACCAGGGCAAGGAAGCCGCACCAGCTCAACGCGAGCAGTTGCCAAGGCGTCAGTTGGCTGGTCTTGGCAGTGACGACCCTCGGGGCCGCATTGGAAGAAGGGGAAACGGAATCGGTCATGGCAGGGCTTCTTGGTGGTTATCGACACCAAGGCTTACCTACCAAACTTAACGCGTGCTTAAGGCTGCGCTGGGGCTTGTCGATCGAGCGATCGCGGCAAGGTCGCCACGACGCGCAGGCCGCCGCCGGGCGCCTCCTGCAGCATGAGCTGTCCGCCATGCCGGGCCAGTAGGCGTTCGACGATGGACAGCCCCAGCCCCGCACCGGCCCCCGGACCGGCGCGACGAAAGCGCTCTGTGACGCGCTTGCGCTCCTCGATGGGGATACCCGGACCCTGATCGTCCACGCATATGCTCACCAGTCGTTCATCCACACCCAGGGCCACCGTGACGTGGCCGCCCCTCGGTGAGTGGCGCAGGGCATTGCCGACCAGATTCTGCACCAGGATACCTATGACGCCCGGTTCGGTCTGCAGCCGCCAATCGCTTCTATCGTCGGCTTCCAGCGTGAGTACCAACTCGTTCTCGCTAGTGAGTGGCGAAAGTTCGGCCAGCGCCTCCCGCACCTCGTGGAGCAGATGGGCCTGGCGCAACTCGGGCTGTGCCTCATCGGGGTCCAGGCGGGCGAGGGTAAGCAGTTGTGTCACCAGCCGTGTGGCTCGGGCCACCCCGGTGCGCAGTTCCGTCAATGCCTCGCGACGATCCTCGGCTGACTCGGCGGCCAGCGCGTTCTGGGCATGCAGGTCCAGCACCGCCAAGGGCGTGCGCAGCTCATGAGTGGCATCGGCGATGAACCGCTTTTCGCGCACCCGCAGCTCACGGATGCGCTCCAGCAGCCGGTTCAGCGCGCCGACGATAGTGTCGAGCTCGCGTGGCAGCGGATGCATGACCAGCGGCTGCAAGTTATGCGGATCGCGGTGGCGTATCGCTTCGGCCAGGCGCGACAGTGGGCGCAGCCCCCGGCCGGTGGCCCACCACAGCAGCAGCGCCAGCAGCGGCAGGCCGATCAGGTCAGGCATCAAGGTGCGTAGAGCCACGGCGCGGGTCAGTTCGCCGCGCACGTCGCTGCGTTCGGCGACCATGACCCGGCGCGTCGAATCGGCCACGTCGAGCACGTAGACTCGCCAGTCGTCCCCGGCCACCCGGTTGTCGGTGTAGCCCGGGGGGCGATCGGTGAACGGTTGCTCCGGCGCGCTGACAGAGCGCAGCAGCAGGCGCTCCCCCTCCCAGATCTGAAACGCCAGCTTGCTTTCGTAGCGGTGACCGGCAAGACGCTTGTCCGACTGCTCGGCGCGCATCAGTGCCGCTTCGAGACTGTCGAGCAGGGCCTCACGCTGTCCGGTCGGCAGGGATACCTGCGCCACCCCCTCGAGCAGGCGGGCGTTCTGCGCCAGGCTGGCGTCGTAGGTTTCCTCGATCTCATGGGCGGCATAGAAATAGCTGACCAGCCCGATGGCCAGCATGCTGATGGCGAAGACCAGCAGGACCAGGCCCAAGGTTCGGCGGCGGATCGAGGTCATGGCTCGCCCGCCTCGTCCATGACGTAGCCGATGCCGCGCACCGTGCGGATCATGCCCGGGAATAGCTTGCGGCGCAGATGGTGAACGTGGACCTCGATGGCGTTGCTCTCGACGTCTTCTCCCCAACCGTAGACCAGTCGTGTCAGGGTATCGCGGGTGAAGACGCGCCCCGGATGGCTCATGAACTCATGCAGCAGGGTAAACTCGCGGCGCGACAGCACCACCGGCCGGCCGCGGTAGCTGACGCCAAGGGTGGCAGGATCGAGCCGGATCTCGCGACACTCCAGCACGGGGCTCGCCTGGCCCTGGCTGCGACGCAGCAGGGCGCGCAGACGTGCCTTGAGCTCGGCCACCTCGAAGGGTTTCACCAGATAATCGTCGGCGCCGGCATCCAGGCCGGCGATGCGGTCGTCGACGGCATCCCGGGCGGTGAGCACCAGCACCGGCACCCGATTGCCCCGTCGGCGGGTGCTCTCCAGCACCCGCATGCCGTCGAGCCCCGGCAGGCCCAGGTCGAGGATCACGGCATCGAACGGCTCGTCGCCGTGCAGGGCGTTCAGGGCCGCGGTGCCGTCGGCCAGGTGATCGACGGTGTAGTGCTCGGGCTTGAGGGCCAGGCGGATGCCCGAGGCCAGGCTCGGATCATCCTCCACCAGCAGGATGCGCATGGAGGTTATCTCTTCCTCTGTCGTCATGGTAACGGTGCCGGGTTGCCCCGGTCTCGGGCTTGACCGGAACGTGGACCCGCTCCAGAGCAGGTTGGGCGGCCGGCACTGGGCAGCTCGACACCAGGTCGGCAACCGCCGTCGGCTCTGGCTGGAAAAGTACCAAATCGGCGGGCCCGCGGGGGGCGAATCTGCGTGAACCGGGAACATTGAGCAGCGCGACCACAGGAACCTCCAGCGCCGCCGCCATGTGCATGGGGCCCGTATCCGGCGTGATCAGGCGTGGCAACTGGGCCAGTACGGCGGCGAATTCACGCAGCGGCAGGGGTGGCAGGATGCGGCCGTGGACACCCGAGGAGGACGTCAGAGCGGTGAGATATTGTGCCTCTTCCGGCCCCAGCAGTACCAGATAGGGCTGCCCGCGTGCGTTGAGCTCCTGCAACAGGGTCTGCCAGAAGGGGAGCGGCAGTCGCTTGTCCAGATGCCCGCCGATGAAGATGCCGACGGCGGTACCCGGCACCGACAGCCCGACCAGCGTTGCGGCGGCGGCGTTTCTCTCCTGCGTCGAAAGCGTAAGCCAAGGGCGCGGCCGGCACGCCAGGCCGAGTGAGGCCGCCAGACTGCTGGCCAGCTCGTGGGCGTGCTCGGGTGAGGGATCGTCTACCCAGTCATAGGTGCCTTCCAGTCGGCCGTGCTGGCCCAACGTGCGGCGGGCGCCGCAGAGCTGCGTAAACAGCCAACTGGTCAGCGAGCCTTCGCCGACCTGAATGGCAAGGTCATACTGGCGCCACCGCAGCGCAGCCAGCAAGCCGAACAGGCGCCAGGGCCTGAGCGGCATGTCGCGGCTCAAGGCATGGTAGTGCGCCAGCGGCATGTTCAGAAACAGGGCGCGGGTGGTGTCCGTTCCCAGGTAATCGACTTCGATGTGAGGGTGCTGCTCGGCGATGGCCTCGATGAGCCGGGCGCCGATAACGGCATTGCCGAGTCGGAAGTTGGGGCGTACCAGCAGTACGCGCCGCACTCCCTCCAGGGTGCTCGGGTTGGCTGGCCTCAAAGGGCCAGCGCGTCGGCTCAGTATTCGATAGAGAAAGGCCTTGGCACCCCTTTCCAGGCGCCTTCCCAGTTTGCGCATGGCTGGGTGGCGGCGCAGGGTGGTGAACGGGAACATGCAGGCGCTCCTTGATAGGTTGACGCCTGCATTTTTCCCGTTCGGTCTTATCGCAACCTTAAGCAATCGCCTTGGCTGCCGTTCAGGCCATGCGC
Source organism: Halomonas sp. MCCC 1A13316 (assembly GCF_014931605.1). Lineage (NCBI taxonomy): Bacteria > Pseudomonadati > Pseudomonadota > Gammaproteobacteria > Oceanospirillales > Halomonadaceae > Billgrantia > Billgrantia diversa. The sequence continues at coordinate 1,204,838 of NZ_CP053382.1, forward strand.
TTGAGGCTTCGCTCACCCAGCCACCACTGATGAGCGAGGGCGGCTATGACATGCCCGCCGATCATTAGCCACATGAGATTGGCGAGTACCTCGTGAGTCTCTTCGGCGGCTTCCTCGAGCCACTCGATCTCGGGGCCAGCGGAGATCAGTGGGAGGCCGAAGAACGCTACGCCGTGACCACTGCCCAAGGCGGTCAGCAGTCCACTCAACGGGATGGCAAGCAACAGGCCGTAGATTGCCAGGTGGCCGAGACGAGCAGCGCGGCGCCAGTGTACCGGCGGTGCCAGGCGACCATGGTTGTGCCAGCGCCAAGCCAGGCGGAAGGCGAGCAGTACGAGCAGCAATACCCCGATGCTCTTGTGCAGGCCCATCAGGTTGGACTTGCCGAGGTCTTCGAGGGCTTCCATCCACCAATCACTGGCAAGCATGAGCAGCACCAGCAAAGTCATGGTCCAGTGCAGGGTGCGGGAGACAAGGCCATAGCGGTTTTCAGTATCGAGCCAGTTCATCGGTTCACTCCTTGGGTAGGGTACGTCCCCTTTCTACGCCTGCTTGCCTTAACCCATCCTTAAAGGTCCGATCATCTTGCGTTCATGCTCTATCGCCATTGTCCGTGGCCGGCCGTTACTATCTCGCTTTTCAGGGAGCGCCCAATGGCTTAAAGGCACGTGGAGTCAGGGCCGAACCGGCGCTACGCTGTGACCAGCACAGGAGATCACATGGGACACGATCATCATCGTAGCGGACACGATGAACAGGACAGCCAGCGCCGCCTGGCCTGGGGCATTCTGCTCACCGGCGGCTTCATGCTCGCCGAGGTGGTGGGTGGCATTCTTTCCGGCTCACTGGCACTGCTGGCCGATGCCGGTCACATGCTCACGGATGCCGCCTCCCTGACGCTGGCGTGGTTCGCGGCTCGGATCAGCGCCCGCCCAGCGGACGACCGGCGCAGCTACGGCTACTATCGGGTGCAGACTCTGGCGGCTTTCGTCAACGGCCTGGCATTGATCGCCATCGTGGTGTGGATTGCCATCGAGGCGATCCGCCGCTTCATGTCGCCAGTGGAGGTGATGGGCGTACCCATGCTGGTTATCGCCGTGCTGGGACTATTCGTCAATCTGGTGGTATTCGCCACTCTGCATGGCGGCGACCGCCAGAACCTCAATATTCGCGGCGCGGCGCTCCACGTACTGGGCGATCTCCTGGGGTCGGTGGCGGCGATTGTCGCTGCGCTGGTCATTCTCACCTCCGGCTGGACGCCCATCGATCCGTTGCTTTCGCTACTGGTGGCGGCGCTGATCCTGAGGAGCGCCTGGAAACTGACCTTGGAATCGGGGCACATCCTGCTGGAAGGATCACCGCTCGACGCGCAGGCTTCACAGCTGCGTCGCGAGATTCCCGAGGCGTTGCCGGTGGTGCACGATATACACCACGTTCACGTCTGGTCGCTGACGCCGGGGCATCGTCTCGCTTCGCTGCATGCCGCCGTGGAGGCAGGGGAGAATCGCCAGGCCGCCCTGGTGGCGATCCAGGCGCTACTGGCCGAGCGCTACGACATCCACCATGCCACCATCCAGCTCGAGGACCCCGGCGACTGCATCGATGTGCGGGATTGAAGGGCCTCAGGTTAGGCCACCCCACACACTCTCCAGCACCTCGAGCGCCGCGGCGATGGCTGGCTCCTCGCTGCGTTCGCGCCGCCACACGAAGCACAGTGCGCAGGGCAGGCGAACGCCGTCGACCATCGTCAGGCCGCGCTCCTGGCGCTCAGCCATGGCCAGCGCGTCGCGTGCCAGGCTCAGGCCGACTCCGGCGCGGACCAGGTCGAGCATGCATGCTTCCTGGTCCACCTGGGCCACGCCGTTTGGCGTCAGGCCGAGCGGGCCGAGTACGCCACGCAGCAGTCGATGATGGACAGACAGGGCCGGCGTAACGATCCAGGGCAGGCCGGCGAGGCTTGGCCAGTCGGAGCTGGCCACCCGGCTGCCCCAGCCCGGCGGTGCGACCACGTGGTAGTGAAAGTGGGTCAGCTCGCGGTAGGCGATCTCGGGCGCTTCGAGGCCCGGGCCTTGGCCGGGCGGGGCGAGGAAGAAGCCGACATCGAATTCGTCGTGGCGTACCCACTCCAGCACGCTGCCGCTCATGCCGTGCTGCAGTTCGGTCTCGAGCTGCGGGGCGCGCTCCACCAGGCGATGCAGGAAGGCGCCCAGGCGAATGAATTCCGGGTCGACGATGGTGCCGATGCGTAGCCTGCCGCGCAGCGTACCGTGCAGGGCGCGGGCGTTCTGCTCGAAGGCCGCCATGGCCGCCAGGGCCCGTTCCGCTGCGGGCAGCAGGGTGTAGCCATCTTTGGACAGCGCGAGCCCCTGGGGGCGGCGGCGGAACAGCGTCAGCCCCAATTCCTCCTGGAAATGCTTGAGCTTGAGGCTCACGGCGGGCTGGGTCAGGTGCAGCCGGGCGGCGGCCCGGGAGACGCTGCCTTCCCGGGCCACGGTGACGAAGGCGCGCAGGGCCTGGAGGTCGTGCATGCGGACTGACCACGCAAGTGAGTGATATGAGCAAAGCTTATATCTCGCTTTGGTATTACTCAATTGATCCTGGCGTCCGTCGCGGTAGTCTGGACTCACGACATAACAACGATGCGATGGTCCGGCCCGGTTCGCCGAGCACAGGACCATCGAGAGAGAGAGCATGCCATGGCAGAGCAGGAATTCGACTATATCGTGGTGGGCGCCGGCACCGCCGGCTGCCTGCTGGCCAACCGACTCAGCGCCGATCCTGCTAACCGGGTGCTGCTGATCGAGGCGGGTGGGCGCGACAACTATCACTGGGTGCATATCCCGGTGGGCTACCTCTATTGCATCAATAACCCGCGTACCGACTGGTGCTTCAAGACCGAGCCGGACAAAGGCCTCAACGGGCGCTCGCTGGTCTACCCGCGCGGCAAGACCCTGGGCGGCTGCTCGAGTATCAATGGCATGCTTTATATGCGCGGTCAGGCCCGCGATTACGACGGTTGGGCCGAGCTGGTGGGCGACGCCGCCTGGCGCTGGGAAAATTGCCTGCCGGACTTCATGAAACACGAGGATCACTACCGTCTGGACGAAGGCGGCGATGACGATGCCGCCCACCGCGACTACCACGGCCATGGCGGCGAGTGGCGGGTGGAGAAGCAGCGCCTCAAGTGGCAGGTGCTCGAAGACTTCGCCGAAGCGGCGGTACAGGCGGGCATACCGCGAACGAGTGACTTCAACCGCGGCGACAACGAGGGCGTCGATTACTTCGAGGTCAACCAGCGCGACGGCTGGCGTTGGAACGCGGCCAAGGCCTTCCTGCGCCCGGTTTGCGAAAAGCGCGACAATTTCACTCTCTGGCACTCCTCCCAAGTACACCGCCTGCTGTTCGACCAGGGCAACGACGGAAGACCTCGGGCGAGCGGTGTGGAAGTGGAGCGCGACGGTAGCGTCATACGGATCAAGGCGGCTCGTGAAGTGATACTGACGGCAGGGGCCATCGGCTCGCCGCAGTTGCTGCAGCTCTCAGGCATCGGCCCGGCAGGGCTGCTGGCCGAGCATGATATCCCGCTGGTCCATGAATTGCCCGGCGTCGGCGAGAACCTGCAGGATCACCTGCAGATTCGCTCGGTCTATCGCGTCACGGGCGCCAAGACCCTCAATACCCTGGCGGCCTCCTGGCTGGGCAAGGCGAAAATCGGCATGGAATACCTGCTGCGCCGTACCGGCCCCATGAGCATGGCGCCTTCACAGCTGTGCGCTTTCACTCGCAGCAGCGACGATTACGAACACCCCAACATCGAATATCACGTACAGCCGCTGAGCCTGGAGGCTTTCGGCCAGCCGCTGCACGACTATCCGGCGATCACCGCCAGCGTATGCAACCTCAACCCCACCAGCCGTGGCAGCGTGCGCATCAAGAGCCGTGACCCGCATCAGGCCCCGGCCATCGCGCCCAACTATCTCAGCACCGAAGAGGATCGCCGCGTGGCGGCGGACTCGCTGCGGGTCACGCGGCGCATCGCCGAACAGCCGGCCTTCGCCAAGTACCGCCCGGAGGAGGTCAAGCCCGGCGTGCAGTACCAGAGCGACGATGACCTGGCCAGGCTGGCCGGCGACATCGGCACCACCATCTTCCACCCGGTGGGCACGGCCAAGATGGGGCGCGACGACGATCCCATGGCGGTAGTGGACGCCCGCCTGCGGGTACGCGGCGTCGCAGGGCTGCGGGTGGTGGATGCCAGCATCATGCCCACCATCACCAGTGGCAACACCAACTCGCCGACGCTGATGATCGCCGAGAAGGCCGCGGGATGGATTCTTGGCAATGGTAAGAATCCTGACATACAGGCAAAATAGTATTTGACCTGTGAGCGCGAAGAGCGCAAACTGCCGGCAGTTGGTTAGCAAGTCGAACATCGCAAGTGGTCATCGAAACGCTCATGGCATCGATTTCCCGGTGAAAAGTTTCTTGTTTTACCCACTGCAACTCGGGTATCTCCCGGAACATCAATGCTGTTAGAGGAATTCGATAATGGCAACTGGCACAGTCAAGTGGTTCAACGACACCAAAGGCTTCGGCTTCATTTCTCCGGACGACAACGGTGACGACCTGTTCGCTCACTTCTCCGAGATTCAGGCTGACGGCTTCAAGACTCTGCAGGACGGTCAGAAGGTCTCCTTCGACGTCACTCAGGGCAAGAAAGGCCTTCAGGCCTCCAACATCAAGGTCATCGGCTAAGCTTCGGCTTACCATGAACTGATGTGCCACCCAGGTGGCAGAGAAGGCCCGCGAAAGCGGGCCTTTTTCGTTGTGCGTCATGTTTCCTATCTCTCCATCTTCTTATGTTATTTAGTTATTTTTGAATTTCTAAAAATAACTTTTTAGAATAAGCAACGGCAGTGCACAATAGCCCGACGTTCCCCTTGCGCACGGACTTTCCCCATGCCGCTGGATGCCTGGCTAGCTTTTGTCGTCGTCCTTGCCGTCTTCCCATTGATGGCGTTCTCCCGCCTCGGCCCCGATATCGTACTGTTGGGGGCTGTTGTCCTGCTATTGACCCTCGGCGTGATCGACCCGGCCCAGGCGCTGGGCGGCTTCTCCAGCACCGGCCTGTTCACCGTCGCCTTCATGTACGTGCTGGTGGCGAGTATCCGCGAGACCGGTGGCATCGACCTGATCATTCGCCACGTGCTCGGGCGGCCGCGCAGCGAGAGCGGTGCACTGGCACGACTGATACTGCCGGTGGCCGCTCTCAGCGGCTTTCTCAACAACACGCCAATCGTGGCCACCTACGTTCCCGCAGTGTTGAGCTGGAGCCGGCGCTTGCAGCTACCGCCTCATCGCCTGCTGATGCCGCTCAGCTTCGCTTCGATTCTGGGTGGCACCGTTACGCTGTTCGGCACCAGTACCAACCTGGTGGTGCATGGTTTGTTATTGGAGCGTCGACCCGAGCTGACCATGGGCCTGTTCGATATCGCCTGGGTGGGGGTGCCGGTGGCAGTCGTCGGCTTGCTCTATCTGATGCTGGCAGGCGCACGCCTGCTGCCGCAACGGCGCGATGTCGGTCAGGCTTTCGAGAACCCGCGCGAATATACCATCGAGATGGAAGTCGATTCTGCCGGGCCGTTGGTCAACCGAACCGTGGAGGAGGCCGGCCTGCGGCACCTTCAGGAGTTGTTCCTGGTGGAGATCGAACGTGACGGCAACGTGGTCAGCGTGGTGGGCCCGGGTGAGCGTCTCAAGGGCGGCGACCGACTGGTGTTCGCCGGCACATCCGATGGCGCAGTAGAGCTGCAGCAGATTCGCGGCCTGGTGCCCTCGTACCACGGGGAATCCAGCCTGAAGAAGGAGTTTCGCGAACGCCGCTTGGTGGAGGCGGTGGTGTCGGACCAGTGCCAGTTCGTTGGCCAGCGCATTCGCGATGGCCACTTCCGCACCCTTTACGGTGCCGCCGTGCTGGCGGTGTGCCGTGGTGGCGAGCGGGTGGCCGGCAACCTGGGCCAGGTGCGTTTGCAGCCCGCCGATGTGCTGCTGTTGGAAGCGCGCCCGCCTTTCATCGAGCGCCATCGGCAGTCGCGGGACTTCCTGCTGATCAGCCAGGTCAACGGCGCGGCACGCCCGGTCCACGAGAAGGCCTGGATAGCCTGGAGCATCCTGGCGGGTGTGGTCGTGCTCGCCGCTTTCGGCGTCATGAGCCTGATGAACGCTGCCATGCTGGGTGCTGCGCTGGCGCTAGGCAGCGGCTGCTGCTCGGTAGGTGCGGCCAAGCGTGGGCTCGATACCCAGGTACTGCTGACCATTGCCGCCTCCTTCGGCCTGGGGTCGGCGCTGGAAAGCTCGGGGGCGGCGGCTGCCTTGGCCGGCCTGGCGCTGGGCCTGGCCGATGGCAACCCCTGGCTGCTGCTCATCGGCACCTACCTGCTGGTGGCACTGCTCACCGAGTTGGTGACCAACAACGCCGCAGCGGTGATTACCTTTCCGGTGGTGGTGACTAGCGCCGAGAGCCTTGGGGTCAGCCCGATGCCCTTCGTTGTGGCAGTGATGTTCGCCGCCTCGGCGAGCTTCCTCACCCCGATCGGCTATCAGACCAACCTGATGGTGCATGGCCCCGGCGGCTATCGTTTCAGCGACTTCCTGCGCGTGGGCGGGCCACTCAACCTGTTGACGGCAGCGGTGGCACTGCCGTTGATTCCGCTGGTGTGGCCGTTCTGAGCGAGGTTCCTGCAGCGTTCGAAGTGCAGGCCTGCCGCCGTGTGTTCCACGGCGAAGCCAACGTGACGGGCTCGCCGGGAACATGTCTTTGGGGTAGGGTGACGTTTTTTGATTACGATGGAAGAACCCAATGAGCCAACCCGGCGAACTGATCATCGAGCCGAAGAGCGGTCGTCCGGCCGACGCCTGTGTCTTCATCCTGCACGGCCTGGGCGCCGACGGTCGCGATTTCGAGCCACTGGTGCCGGCCCTGCCGCTTGCGCAGGGGCTCAATGTACGCTTCGTGCTGCCCCATGCGCCGCGGCTGCCGGTGACCATCAACGGCGGCATGGTGATGCCGGCGTGGTACGACATCCACGAGATGAGCCTCGACCGACGCGTTGACACCCGGCAACTGGTGGCATCCGCAGAGCGTATCCAGGAGCTGGTACAGGAGCAGATCGGACACGGCATCGACAGCCGGCGCATCATTCTCGCCGGCTTCTCCCAGGGCGGAGCGGTGGCTTACCAGGCTGCGCTCTCCTTTGCCGAGCCGCTGGGCGGGCTGCTGGCGATGTCGACCTACTTCGCCACCGCCGATACCATCACGCTTGCCGAGGCCAACCGCGAGCTGCCGATAGAGATCCATCATGGCTCGTTCGATCCGGTGGTACCCGAATCGCTGGGCAAGGCGGCCTACCAGCGCCTGCAGGCCTTGGGCTATTCGGTCCACTACCAGAGCTATCCTATGGCGCACGCGGTGTGCCCGCAACAAATAGGCGATGTCGCCAACTGGCTGAACGCCCGGCTGGGCTGACCCTCGATGAGCGGCATTACGGCGGACGCATCGCTGCTGCGTGCCTGCCTGCGCAGTAGCCGGCCGAACTTCCTGATCCTGGCGCCGCTGTGCGCGGGGCTTGCTATCACAGCAGCCATCGCCGACGGCCACTCGTTCGCCACGGTCGATGCGCTGCTGGTGCTGCTCGGCGCCCTGCTGGCCCACGCGGCGGTCAACCTGTTCAACGAGCACCACGATTTCCACTCCGGCCTGGATGCGATGACCGAGCGCACGCCGTTCTCCGGCGGCAGCGGCTCTCTGCCCGAACGGCCCGAGGCCGCTGACGCGGTGCGTGCCACGGCGTACGCCTGTCTGCTGGGCGTAATGCTGATCGGCGCCTGGTTCCTGTGGCGGACGGGGCCGACCGTACTGCTCTACGGCCTGCTGGGACTCGGCCTGGTCGTTGCCTATACCGCTTGGCTGACTCGCCGCCCCTGGCTCTGCCTGCTGGCACCCGGAGTGGGCTTCGGCCTGCTGATGGTGCTAGGGGCCCACCAGGCACTGGCCGGTACGCTCACCTCCACGGCTCTCGCGGCGGCGCTAGTACCCACGCTGATGGTCAGTGCGCTGCTGCTGATCAACCAGCTTCCCGACATCGATGCCGACCGGCGGGTGGGGCGCGACCACCTGGCGATCCGCCTGGGCCCGAAGCGTGCCGCCCGGCTGGTGGCGGTGTTGCTGGCCCTGGCCTTCGGCGTGGTGCCAGTGGCCTGGCTGGCCGGGGCTCTACCGGGCGCGGCCTGGCTGATGTGGCTGACGCTGCCGGCCGCGGCGTGGCTGGTGCATGGCCTGTGGCGCTTACCGCCCGAGGTTGGGCGCGGCGAGATGAAGCCGCTGTTGCCACTGATGGGCGTTAACGTCGTACTGCTGCTGGCGAGCCTGGCCCTGCTCAACGTCGGGCTCTTTCTTGCTGCCTGAGGTGTTCCCGCCCAAGGTCTGTCTCGACACGGCGAAGACGGCTGGGCAAGATGAGCCAACGTATTTACTGCCCTCAGGACCGACTCATGAGCACTTCACGCTTCGCCAATCTGCCCGACTCCCAGGGTTTCTTCGGCCGTTTCGGTGGCCAATACATCCCGCCCGAATTGAAGCGAGTGATGGATGAAATCGACTCCGCCTACGAAGAGATCCGTGTGCGTGACGATTTCCAGCAGGAGCTGGCCGAGCTGTTCGCCGATTACGTCGGCCGGCCCAGCCCCATCTTTCATGCCCGCCGGCTGTCCGAAAAGCTCGGTGGTGCCCAGCTCCATCTCAAGCGCGAGGACCTGAACCACACCGGCGCGCACAAGATAAATCACTGCCTGGGCGAGGCGTTGCTGGCCAAGTTCATGGGCAAGACCAAGGTCATCGCCGAGACGGGGGCCGGCCAGCACGGCGTGGCGCTGGCCACTGCCTGCGCCCTGGTGGGCATTCCCTGCGAGATTCACATGGGCCAGGTGGACATCGAGAAGGAACACCCCAACGTCACCAAGATGAAGATTCTCGGCTGCAAACTGGTAGCGGTCACGCGTGGCACCGCCACCCTCAAGGATGCCGTGGACAGCGCTTTCGAGGAGTACCTCAAGGATCCGCAGAACTATATCTACGCCATCGGCTCGGTGGTGGGGCCGCACCCGTTTCCCAAGATGGTGCGTGACTTCCAGTCGATCATTGGCCGCGAGGCTCGGGAGCAGTTCCTGGAGCGCCATGGTCGGCTGCCCGATCACGTTACCGCCTGTGTGGGGGGCGGCTCCAATGCGATCGGTATGTTCACTGCATTCCTCGACGATGAAGCCGTTCATCTGGTGGGCGTGGAGCCCGCCGGCGAAGGCCTCGATACCCAGCGCCACTCCGCTACCCTGACGCTCGGCAAACCCGGTGAGATCCACGGCATGGCTTGCTACGTGCTGGAGGATGAGCAGGGAAACCCGATGCCGGTACATTCCATCGCCTCGGGGCTCGACTACCCCGGCGTCGGCCCGCAGCACAGCTATCTCAAGGAACTGGGGCGAGTCGACTACGAGACGGCCACCGACGCCGAGTGCCTCGACGCCTTCCTGACCCTGTCACGAGTAGAAGGCATCATCCCGGCACTCGAAAGCGCCCACGCCGTGGCTTGGGCCATACGTGTCGCGCCGACTTTGCCCAAGGACCAGCACATCCTGATTAACCTGTCCGGCCGTGGCGACAAGGATGCCGACTACGTGGCAGACAAGCTCGGACTCTGACAGGCTAAGGGGAATGGGCCTGCCTATTTGGAACTCAGGGGTTGAGTCGGGCAGGAACGATCCCAAGGTAATCGAATAGTGCTTTCAGCAGCACAAGGAGACTGTGATGATGCCCGATATGTCCGAAGAGTTGCGTTTGCCCGTGGCCTGCCCGAGCTGCGGCAGCCACCTCTATCGTGTTTCGAAGGTTCATAACCCGGATGACAAGGTGTTCTGTGCCTCCTGCAAGCGCTTCCTGTGTCTCTATCACGAAGCGCAGGACATGCTGGAGAAGGGGACGGGCGACGAACTCGAAGCCATGATCGAAGAGGTCGTCAACCGCAACCATCATTAAGGCGGTCACCATGCCGCCACTCGAGGAGACATTGCTGGCCACGGCGCTATTGCTGTTGGCCGCCTTGTCATTGTTCGAACGCCACCTGGTGCGGGCCTGCTCCTGGTTCGTCGCTTTCTGCTTGGTGGTCGCGCTGGCCTGGGCTCGGCTCGGGCTGGTTTGGCTGGCCCTGCTCGAGCTGTTGCTGGGTGCCGTCCTTACCGGCGGTTTCCTGTTCTATTCGCTGGGTGTGACGCCCAGGGTCAGAAGGCCGCGGGGCTTTTTCGCCCGCTGGCACGATCCCGTGCCCTTGACCTGGCGGCTCGCCCTGGAGCGCCTGCTGCCGGCGCTGGCAGTGCTCGCCATGCTGGGTATCGCCCTGGCCGCACTTGGGGGGGATAGTACCGGCTCACTGCGCCTTGGGGGGCTGGGGCTGCTCGTGCTGGGACTATGGGCCTTTGCCTTGCATCGCCATCTGCTGCGGCGCCTGCTGGCGTTCAACGTCGTCGGCACGGGTATCTTCCTGCTGCTCATGTCCTTGGTTGGCGCTTCTGCCATGCCTGCCGCCCATGGTCTGGTCATTACCGGCCTGGTAGTGGCGCTGGTCGGGACCGCGCTCGGAGCGCTGCTGGTGAGGCGGCTCGAGGCGCTGGAATCGCGGCATGGGGCTGCGTTCCGAACGTATGGTCATCCCCGGTGATCGAGCGCCTGGGGTTGTCGCAGCTTATGGTTCCGGTCGACGGTTCGGTGGCGCTATGGGTCGTGCTCGGCCTGCCGTTGCTGCTCGGTGCCCTCGGCGGCGTGGCCCGACCGGCGCGTGGCTGGCCCGTGGCAGCGGCTGGCCTGCTGCCGCTGTTGGCGCTGGCCTGGCTGTTCAGTGAAATGAGCGGTGCGGCAGGCCTAAGCTGGGAGATCGAGCTTGGCTCCCTGGTGCTGTACTGGCGCCTCAATGGGCTGGCTCTCCTCTTGCTGCTGCTGACCTATCTGATCGTTTACGCCAGTGCGCTCTATACCCCTGCCTATCTGCACGAGGACCCGCAGCGCAAGCCCAGGAGCCAGGCCTGGTTCTGGCCGCTGCTGGGGCTGCTGACATCGAGCCTGTCGCTGATCTGGCTGGCAGTCGATTTGCTTTCGCTCTACCTCGGCCTCGAGCTGATGGGCTTGTCGGCCGTCGGTCTGATGCTGTTGACGGGAAAGATCCATGCCATGGTCGCCGGGCTGCGCTATCTGTTGCTGGCGCTGGTGGGCTCGCTGGCCTTCCTGCTGGGTGTCTCGCTGCTGCTGGGTGCCTGGGGCAGGCTGGACCTGGCGGGCTTGAGCCAGGCGGCGGAACCCGGTGCGCTGCTATGGGTGGCCATGGCGCTGCTCAGCGCAGGGTTGCTGCTCAAGGCCGCCGCTTTTCCCCTGCATGCCTGGCTGGCTCCCGTGCATGGCTCGGCCTGGATACCGGTCAGTGCGCTGCATGCCAGCTTGGTGATCAAGGCCTCGTTCTTCATTGCCCTGCAGCTGTGGCTGCTATTGGTACCCGAGGCGGTGGTGGCGGCATGGGCGATAGGTGGCATGGCTGCCGGTGCGGTGATCTGGGGCGGCGTCAAGGCCTGGCGCGCAGCGAAGCTCAAGGATGTACTGGCCTGGTCTACCGTCTCGCAGCTGGGCTATTTGCTGTTGGCCTTTCCGCTGCTGATCGGTACGGATTCCGACGTCGCCGCGCTGGCCTGGGAGGGCACCTGGCTGCAGCTGGCTGCCCATGGCCTGGCCAAGGCCGCCATGTTCCTGGCCACCGGCAACCTGATCCTGGCCACCGGCGAGACCCGGGCCGAGGGGCTGGCCGGAGCCAGTCGACGCTTTCCGCTCTCGCTGCTGAGTTTCGGCATGGCGGGGATCAGCCTGGTAGGACTGCCCCCAAGCATGGGATTCACCGCCAAGTGGCTATTGCTGAACGCCGCCCTGACCGGCGGCCACTGGCCTTGGATAGCGGTGCTCGGCATCGGTACGCTGCTGAGCGCCGCCTACGTCTTCCGCATTTTCCATTTTTCCTTTGTCGAGGACGCACCTGAGCACGAGTTTCACCCGGTACCCTGGGGCATGGATGCCATTGCCCTGCTGCTGGCACTGTCGGCGCTGCTGCTGGGGCTGGCGGCCGAGTGGCCCCTGGCGCTGTTGCGCAGTGCGGAGGGAGGGTCATGAGCCAGGCCTGGCTGCCGGTATTCGCCCTGTCAACCTCGCTGCTGGTGGCGCCGCTGATCTTCGCGCTGCCGGAGCGCGCCTGGCGGGCACGGGCCGTGGTCAACCTGTCAGCCGCCGTGCTCAAGCTGGGTCTGGTCGCGCTGCTGGTGTGGGGATTCTATCAGGGATACGACTACACCTTCGATTTCACCGTTGTGCAGGACGTTTCCTTCCTGCTTCAGGTCGATGCCCTGGGGCTGATGTTTGCCGGCCTCTCTTCGCTGCTGTGGCTGGCCACCACGGTCTATGCCATCGGCTATCTCGAAGACTCGCCCAACCGCAAGCGCTTCTTCGGCTTCTTCAGCCTGTGTATCGCCAGTACCGTGGGTATCGCCCTGGCCGGCAACCTGTTCACCTTCCTGCTGTTCTACGAGATGTTGACGCTATCCACCTACCCCTTGGTGGTGCATCGCGGGCACGATAAGGCACTCGAGGCGGGGACTGTCTACCTGCGCTATTCCTTGACCGGCGGCCTGGTGCTGCTGCTCGGCGTAGTGGCGCTACACGTCCTGGTGGGCGATGTCAGCTTCGGCCAGCGCGAGAGGCTGGCCGACCTGGGGCCCGAGGCCCACCCGATGCTGACCGTGTTATTCGTGGTGTTATTGCTTGGGCTTGGCGTCAAGGCCGCGCTGGTACCGCTGCATGGCTGGCTGCCAAGGGCCATGGTGGCGCCGGCTCCGGTCAGCGCGCTGCTGCATGCGGTAGCGGTGGTCAAGGCGGGGGCGTTCGGCATCGTGCGCCTGGTCTATGACGTCTACGGTATCTCCCTGGTACATGAACTCGGCCTGCTGACGCTGCTCAGCGTCATCGCTACCGTCACCATCCTGTACGGCTCGCTGAAGGCACTGTCGCAGCAGGAGCTCAAGCCGAGGCTGGCCTATTCAACCGTCAGCCAGGTCTCCTACATCGTACTCGGCATCAGCCTGTTCGGGCCTTTCGGCACCATCGCGGGGCTCGTCCACCTGATGCACCAGGGGCTGATGAAGGTCACCCTTTTCTACTGTGCCGGCAACTACGCCGAGGAGCTCGGCATCCACCGCATCGACGATCTCGACGGCGCCGGGCGGAGAATGCCTATGACCAGCCTGGCATTCTCCGTGGGGGCGCTGGGCATGATCGGCCTGCCGCCGGTGGCCGGGTTCATCACCAAGTGGTACCTGGGCATGGGCGCGGTGCAGGCCGGCATGTCGTGGGTGATCGCCGTACTGATGGCCAGCAGCCTGCTCAATGCCGCCTATTTCCTGCCGATCCTGCATCGGTTGTGGTTCCGCCACGGCCCGGCACATGGCCGCGGCAAGTGGCCGGAGGAGCGCAACCTGGGGCGCTTCGAGACCAGTGCCTGGCTATTGTTGCCCACCGCCGCCACGGCGCTGTTCAGTATTCTGGTGGGAATATTGGCGGGAATGACCTTCAGTCCGCTGGACCTGGCGACCTTCGTGGTGGCAGAGGAGTATCTGCCGTGAACCTGCTGCTTCCCATTGCCGTGCTCTGGCCGCTGCTCGTACTACTGCGTAGTGGGCTGATGCAGGCCATGGAGCAGGGTGGCAGACGCCGCCACGAACCGCGCCGGGAACTGCTCGATGGCTGGTGGGCCTCGGCACCGCTGCCGGCACTGGCCCTGGCACTGTGGCCCGGCGAGCTGTCGTTTGCGATGGATAGCTGGCTGCTGGGTGGCTTGTGGCAGCACGATGCAGCGCGCCGGCCCTGGCTGATGTTCGGCACGCTGTTGTGGTTCCTGGCCGGCTGTTATGCGCGCGGCTACCTGGCAGACGAACAGCACAGCGCCGTCGCCGGCGACGGAAGCGCCACTCGCCGGCTGTTGGGCTTCTCGCTGTTCTGGCCGCTGACGCTGGCCGGCAACCTGCTGCTGATTCTGGCCGAGGACATTCCCAGTTTCTATCTGGGGTTCATTACCATGACCCTGGCCGCCTACGTGCTGGTGGTACACACCGGCGATCGCGACGCCAGGCGCGGCGGTCTGGCCTACATCGTCATGGCGCTCTGCGGCGAGGCATTGATCCTGGGAGGCCTGTTGTGGGCGGCGGGCAGCGCTGAGGCACTGACCCTGAGCGAGCTGCGTGTCGCCATCGCCGAGGCGGAACAGGGGCTATGGATGGCGGCCTTGCTGTGGCTGGGTTTCGGCGTCAAGGCGGGGGTGATCGGGCTGCACGTCTGGCTGCCGCTGGCGCATCCGGTGGCGCCCACGCCGGCCAGCGCCGTGCTTAGTGGTGTCATGGTCAAGGCCGGTGTGCTGGGCTGGCTGTACACCTTGCCGCTGGGTGATGCCGAGGCGGGGCTGGCCCGGCTTGGCGAAGCCATCATCGCGGTAGGGCTGGCGGGGGCTTTTCTGGCCGCCTTGCTGGGCGTGGCCCAGCGCCACCCCAAGGCAGTGCTGGCCTACTCGAGTGTCAGCCAACTGGGCATGCTCGCCAGCCTGGTGGGGGTGGGGCTGGCGACACCTGCGCTGTGGCCGTCGCTGCTGGCACCGGTGACGCTTTTCGCCGCTCATCATGGCATGACCAAGGGCACCCTGTTCCTCGGGGTGGGTATCAGTGAGCATCCGCCGCGCCTGCCGGCCTGGCTGATCGTGACGCTGCTGGCGCTGCCGGCGCTCTCGCTGGGTGGCGCCTTGACCTCGGGGCTGATCGCCAAGGGATTCATCAAGGAAGTGCTCAAGGAAGGAGGGTACTCGACGCTGGTGAGCTGGCTCAGCGTGGCGGCGGTGGGCAGCACCCTGCTGGTGGCCCGCGCATTATGGCGACAGTGGCGGCGGCGGGGGGAACCGACCACTTCCCTGCATTCGCCCATGTTCCTGGCCTGGCTGTTCGCCGTGCTGGCGGCGGCTGGGGTGCCGCTGTGGCTACCTATCGGCGAGTCTGGCGTGCCGTGGCCACCGCTCAAGGAGCTTCCCGGGTTGCTGTGGCCGGCGGGGCTGGGGGTGATCCTGGCCGGCCTGGTGATGCTGGCGGCGAAGGCGGGAAGAGGTGAGTGGGAAAGATTCTCGCCCTTGCCGGCAGGTGACCTGTGGTGGGTCTATGCCGCACTGGCACGGCACCTGGTAGCGCTGCTTGGCATGCTGGGCGGCAGGCTCCGAACCGGGAATCAATGGCTGCGAGCGGGTCTGGTGGCGCGGGAACGTCGCATAACCGCCTGGCTTGACGATCTGAGCCACTACGAGCGAGTCTTCACCCATCTGGCCATGCCGCTGATGATCGGTGTGGCGCTGATGCTGCTGCTGGGATTCTGGCTAGGCTAGCCTTGGCTTCGTTTGAAAGTCGTCGAGTGGTGGCCGGGCAAGGCGAGCGCAAGCCCAGGCCTGGGCATCGCCCAGGCCTGGGGGTTAGCTCACAGCAGTTCTTCTCCGGCCAGCGCCAGACGCGAGCGCTCCACACTGCGTAGCGTCACGTGGCCGGCATGCGCCCAGTTACTGAAACGCTGCACTACCGCCGCCATGCCGCAAGTGTTGGCGGTGAGGTAGGGTGTGTCGATCTGACCGACGTTGCCCAGGCAGACGATCTTGGTGTTGCGCCCGGCTCGGGTGAGCAGGGTCTTGAGCTGCTTGGGTGTGAAGTTCTGCGCCTCGTCGATGATCAGGAAGGTGTCATTGAGGGTACGCCCGCGCATGAAGCCGGGGGCGCGGATCTGCACCCGGGAGCCGATCAGGCTGCGCGTGGCGTCCTGGCTCCAGCTGGTGCTGCCGTCGTGCTCGTCGCGCAGCAGGTTGTCCATGTTGTCGTGGAAGGCACCCATCCACGGTGACATCTTCTCCTCTTCGGTGCCGGGCAGGAAGCCGATGTCCTCGCTCATCGAGATCGGTGCCCGGGTGAACACGATGCGCTCGAAGCGCTTGGCATCGAGGGTTTGCTGAAAGGCCGCCGCCAGCGTCATGAAGGTCTTGCCGGTGCCGGCACTGCCGGCGATGGTGACCAGATCGATGTCGTCATCCATCAGCAGGTTGAGGGCGAAGTTCTGGCGGCTGTCGTGAGCGTGAACTCCCCAGACGCCATCCCTGTGGCGATAGTTGGTCAGCAGTTGCAGCCGCGCCTGCTTGGGGCCCAGTTCACGGACGATGGCCTCGAAGCTGGCACCGTTCTCGCTGTCGGACACCAGCATGCCCAGGTGCCAGTCATTCGGAACCTGACCTTCCAGCCGATAGAAGGTGTGGTGGTCGACTCGCTCCACCTCGACGTCGACCTCCATCTGGCCCCATGGCCCACTGCTGCTGCCTTCCTCATCAGGATAGATGCGCACCCCTTCGAGCATCACATCGCTGTCGCTGAAGGCGCGGTCGGTCAGATAATCCTCCACCGGCACGTGCAGGGCGGCGGCCTTGACCCGCAGGTTGATGTCCTTGGTCACGAGAACGACCGAAGCATCCGGACGCTCGTCACGCAGCCGGCAGGTTTCCGCCAGCAGCACGTTGTCGGGGCTCTCCTCGAGATGTTCTAGCGGTTTCAGCTCCGGATAGCAGAGAAACACGAGTTTGCCGAGCGTGGTGCCCCCGGCGCGGGGAATCGGGATGCCTTGCTGAATTTCGTCGAAGGTGACCTGGTTGGTCAGGTCGGAGAGGGTACGGCTGACCTGGCGGGCGGTGCGGGCGATCTCGCGCAGGCCGTTCTTTAGTTTATCGAGTTCCTCGAGCACGGTCATCGGGATGACCACTTCGTGCTCCTCGAACTGATACAGGGCAGCGGGGTCATGCAGCAGGACGTTGGTATCCAGCACATACAACCGCTTGGCTTTCTTGTCGAGTCGTACCATCGGGGCAGCGCTCCTGAGTTGACGGCACCAACAACACTGGCCTTCACATCAATCCATGGCATGACAGTCCGGCTCTCTGGCGGCCAGTGTCACTTCGAATGGCAGGCTCCTCTATGGCTAGGGTTTTCTTAGCATGGCGTTTCACTGCTTCAGTTGCCATCGAAATGCTTCAACGCAAAACAGCTGGCTTGCCTGATAAAGTAGCGAGCTCCACCCAGATGCTGCGATGCCAGGCATGCCGCGCGGTAGGCAAGTGAAGAGGGGCGGTCAGCGTTGAGAGGGCGTTAGGCATGCCGCGGCCCAGCGGCGTAATCTTTACGAAAAATAACGCTGGCCGCACGGCTTGACCCGTAGGGACGTTGTGGAAGCAGCACGGGTGAATACCTCGTGGCCACTAAAAGGTTGAGGTGCGCAGGATGGATCCGGTCTTAGGAGTACTGATGGTAGCGGGGGTAGCGCTGCTGCTGGCGCTGGTGTGCCTGGTAGCGTTCCTGAAGAGCCGACGTGCTCGAGAAGAGCCCGGGCTGGCGCAAGCGGCGCAGCCCCGTGTCGCCGCGGCATCAAGTGCACCGCCAACGGAGACAGCCACTTCAGTGAAGCCGGATGAACCCGAGCCTGAACCGAAACCCGAGCCGATGCATCGTTTCCAGGTTGCCTCGGGCAAGGAGATCAAGCAGTGCCTGTTCGTGATCCTCGACTGGCCGGGGCTGGACACCAACCGTCGCCTTGCCCGCTTGCTCAAGGAGTACAACGCCCAGTATGACGCCAAGCTGGGTGTCTACAAGATTCGCGACCCCCTCGCCGGCTACAAGCTCACCATTGCCAACTCCTCTCCACCCGGCACCCTGCCGCCCATCCACGAGGGCGACGACCAGCCCACCGTACCTGGCGTCTCGATCCTGATCCATTTCGTCAGCAAGCGCAGCGTGGCGCGCAACCCCGAGACACTGATCGATATCACTCAGTCGATCGCCGCCATCGGCGGCCATATTCTTGATGCCGAGCGCAATGCCGTCAGTAACGAGGAGTTCGAGCAGCTCAGGCAGCAAGCAGTGAAGCCGTGATCCAAGAGCTTATAAGCGCTTGGATTGCTTTCTTTTTTATATTCTTTATTTAAATATTGTTTATTTAAATAAAGGTAAAGTGTGCTTTTTATATATTGAATAAATTCCTTCTGGGCCCCAGCTTTTATTACTTCGCCAGAGGCCTTAATCTGGGTCAACTTTCGCTTCGAGTTATATTAAGCACCCCAGAATACTGGGGTTCATGTGGTCACCTCATACCACACCCAGGTGCCGCACAGCGCCAGTAGCACCAGGCCGACCTTCCTGGCATGTCGTTCCCATAGCTTGAGCGCCGCATCGCCGGCCAGCGCGACGAGCAGGGCGAGGCCGAAGTAGCGCACGCCACGGCCCAGCATCGCTGCCAGTAGAAACAGCGGGTAAGGGTAGCCGCTCGCTCCGGCGGCCAGCATGGCGATCTGGAAGGGCACCGGCACTATGCCAATGGTGACAATGGCCATGAACCCCTCTTCCTGGAGACGGGAACGATAGCCTTCGAAGACCTCCTGGCTGCCGAAGATACCGATCAGCTGATTCCCCCACTGCTCCATGGCGAAAACGCCCAACAAGTAGCCCAGCGATGCCGCCAACAGGTTGCCCGCCAGTGCCACGCCGGCAATTATCCACTTGCGTTCGGGATGGCACAGCATCCAGGGGATGAGGATGACCTCGATGGGGATCGGCACAAGCAGGGTTTCCAGCATCGAGGCGCCGAACAGCAACCACAGTGCGTGAGGTGAGCGATTCAGTCGCTCGAACCAGTCCCTGGCGGAAGTTGGATGGAGTCGTGCCATGGCCAGTTCGCATCCTTGCGAGTGGAAAACCTTGAGCATAGACCATCGAATAGCGCATAACGGAACGGCTTGCACAGAAATTCCGAGCAGAAACCTGCCGGTAGCATGCGGCCGCGCTGGCACGAACAAGATGAAAGATGGACACAATAATGAGTTTCGTCATCGAGACACTTACCCCCCGCGACAGCATGAGCTGCTGACCGTGTTCGGTGAGGCGTTCAACGAATTGATACCTATGGCGTCGCTCGCCCGGTCGGGGCTAAATGGATCGCCTGCTGGCAAGCGATACCTTCATTGCCCTGGTGGCCTGCAAGGGAGGCGAGATAGTGGGAGGCCTTGCCGCCTATGAGCTGCACAAGTTCGAGCAGGAGCGCAGCGAGATCTATATTTGTGATTTGGCGGTGGCCGCAACGCACCGGCGCGAAGGTATTGCCACGGCGTTGATCGAAAGACTCAAGGCGATGGCAGCGCAGCGGGGTGCCTATGTCGTCTACGTCCAGGCGGGCCTGGGTGATCCCCCCGCCATCGAACTCTATTCGAAACTCGGCATACGAGAGGACGTGCTGCACTTCGATATACTGGTGCCGCCGAGCTCAGAAGCGCCCAGCGCCCAAGCATGATCTGTCAGGGAGGAACCATGTTCGATTTGGAGACGCCGCGCCTCCGGCTGCGCCCACTGGCCACTACTGATTTGCCGGCGCTGGCCCAGATGCTCGCCGACCCGGAGGTCATGCGCCACTCGTTGCGCGGCGTCTGCGATGACATGGCGACACGCGTTTTTCTAGACTGGTGCTTCGACTGCTACATCAAGCACCGTACGGGGCCGCTGGCACTGGTGGACAGGCAGGATGGCAACTTCGTCGGCTTCTGTGGCGTATCGCCTGAAAAGATTCAAGGCACTTTGGAATTGAACCTGGGCTACCGGCTCGCCAAACGTTACTGGGGCCAGGGACTGGCGACCGAAGCCGCTCTTGCTGCGCTGGAGCATGCTTTCAGCGACCGGCGGTTCGATTCGATCGTGGCGATCGTCGAGTCGGCGCACGCGGCATCGCTGCGGGTGGTGGAGAAGGTCGGGTTCGGCTGCTTCGAGGCGCTGGAGTTCCACAAGCGGCCGGTGCGCCTGTACCGCATGCAGCGAGCACAATGGCAGAAGCGGCCGGTCGCCGAGCCGAGCTGAGCGGCTCGGCTACGCCAGCGGATACAAGCAGGACCACCCAAGGCAAGAGAAGTAAAAATAGATCTGACGACGCTATTGCTGTTCATAACCGGCCTGCTTTGCGCTCAACCTGGCGCCGGGTCCCAACAACCTGCTCTCCATGAGCAATGCCAAGCGCTACGGCGTCAGCGTCGCCTGCCTGGCGGGAATTGGCCGGCTGGTCGCGTTCGTGGCAATGATTGCGCTGGCAGCCTCCGGGCTTGCCACGCTGCTGTATGCCTCGGAAAAGCTGTTCCTTGTTATCAAGCTGCTAGGGGCCGCTTACCTGTTCTGGCTGGCCTACCAGCTGTGGTTCGCTGCGCCTGGCGAGGAGCACGATCTGGAAGAGCGGAAGCGCAGCCTGCTGGGCTTGGCGCGCCAAGAGTTTCTGCTGGCGGCGGGCAACCCCAAGGCGATCCTGATCTTCACCGCCTTACTGCCGCAGTTCGTCGACCCAGCAGGCCCCGTTACGCTGCAGTTCACCGTTCTTGGCGCACTCTTCCTGCTGCTCGAATGGGTGGCCATCGCCGGCTACGCTTATGTCGGCGCTTTCCTGCGCCATTGGTTCTCGCGCCCCGCCATGCGGCGGCTGTTCAATCGTAGTTATGCGGCGCTGCTTGGAAGTGCCGGGGTGGGCTTGCTGGTGGCCCGACGTTAATGGCGACTTGCCGCGTGCCACTGGCAAACCAATAGAGGAGTCGCAACATGAAGCCCAGGATCAGCATGATCACGCTCGGCGTGCGGGACCTGGAAGCGTCGATTCGGTTCTATGAGCAGGGGCTGGGTCTGCCCAGGATGGAGTCGCCGCCCGAAGTGGCTTTCTTCACCCTCAACGGCACCTGGTTGGGAATTTACGGCCGTGAGTCATTGGCCGAGGATGCAGGCATCCCTGCCGAAGGCAGCGGCTTTGCCGGCATTGCCCTGGCCCACAACCTGGGCTCCGAGGCGGAGGTCGACGAACTCCTGGAGCAGGCGGTCAGTGCCGGCGGCAAGCTGGTCAAGCCCGGCCAGAAGGTATTCTGGGGTGGCTACTCTGGGTATTTCTCCGACCCGGACGGCTACCTCTGGGAAGTGGCACACAATCCCTTCGTCTGGATCGGGCCTGGAGACGAATAGAAAAACGCCATCCTTGTGCGGTATGTGAGTAAAGTAAGCGGCTGGCTCCCTGACGGAACGACGCCCACATGACACAACGACTTGCTGCCCACCTGCTCGGCACGATGGGCAAGCTGTTGCGCGAGGCCTGGACGGTCTACTGGACCCTGCTCAAGGTGATGGTGCCGGCACTGCTGATCGTCAAGGCGCTCGAGATGCTGGGCATGACCGAGCTGCTCGGCCACTGGCTTTCGCCATTGATGGTACCGCTGGGGCTGCCCGAGCCATTGAGCCTGGTATGGGCCGCAACGCTGCTGACCAACATCTACACCGGGCTGGTCATCTTCTTCGAAGTCACACGGGATACGCCGCTGACCGTGGCGCAGGTGACGGTGCTGGGTGCGCTGATGGCGGTGGGGCACTCACTGCCGATAGAAGGGGCGGTGGCGCGCATGGCCGGCGTGCCCTGGTGGCTGACGCTGCTGCTGCGAGTCGGCGGTGCCTGGCTGCTGGGTTGGCTGCTGCACCTTAGCTATTCGTGGGGAGGCTGGCTTCAGCACGCCAATCATGTGGTGTGGCAGCCTTCCGCCCAGGAAGCGACGCTGACGGCCTGGCTGCAGGGTCAGGCCACGACGCTGGCAACCATCTTCGTGGTGATCTTCGCCCTGATGAGCTTGCTCAGGCTGCTGCACTGGCTGGGCGTCGAACGGCTGATCCACAAGCTGCTCTATCCGCTGCTGCAGCTGTTGGGCATCGGCCCGGCGGCGGCCAACATCACCGTCATCGGTATCACCCTGGGGCTCACCTTCGGTGCCGGCCTGCTGCTGCGCGAGGCGCATTCGGGCCGCCTGACCCCGCGGGACATCGTGCTCACGCTCTGCTTCCTCGGCCTCTGTCACAGCCTGATCGAGGATACACTGCTGATCATGCTGATGGGAGCGGACCTCTCCGGCCTGCTATGGGCACGGCTCGGCTTCGCGCTAGTGGTCATCGCCCTGCTGGCCAGGCTGCCCTGGCTGAAGCGGGCCGAGATGCCGCCGTGGATGTTCTCCTCACGGGCAGTGGCGGGAAGAGAATCGCACAGCGAAGGGTAGGGCGGCGTCTCGCAGCCCATGGGCCAGTCGCTACCAGGTAGGTAAACGCTTACTGGGGCGGGGCACTCAAGGAACGTGAGCGGGGCACAATTCAGGGGCATCCCCGCACAAACGGTAGCGTGATAATCTTTATTGCAACGCCCCCGTCCTGGCTGCCTGCTCGTTGGCAGCCACAAGCGGACACCTTCCTGAGCTGACTGGAGATGGCATGAAGCTGTTGCGTGGGTTCCTGTGGCTGCTCGGTTTCCAACTGCTCGGCCACGCTGTCGTCGAGCTGCTGACGCTTCCCGTCTCTCACGCCATGGCGGGGCTGCTGTTGCTGCTGGCCTGGCTGCTGGCGAAGCGGCGTCTTAACGAGAGCGTGGCCACCGCGAGCCAGGCGCTGATTCCGCTGCTCGCCATGCTGATCATGCCCGGCGTGGTGGGCGTGTTCTTCGTGATCGACGAGTTCGCCGGCCACTGGACGGCGATCATGGTCGCCCTGGGTGTGGGAACCTTCCTCAGCGTGCTGACCACGCTTTGGCTGATGCGGCGCTTCATGCCCCGGGAAGGTGCAAACGCCGACGAAGGGGGGCGCCAGTCATGAGCGAGCTGCACGCCTCCCTGTTGGACACGCCGATACTCGCCATCTCGCTGACTCTGGCCGCCTATCTTGGCGGCATTTATCTGTTCGAACGGATGGGCCGGCCGAGCTGGTGCCCGGCGGTGCTGCTAGGCGCCGTGCTCACGGCGGCAAGCCTGTGGCTGCTGCGCTATGAGTACGTCGACTATCAGCGCAACGTCAGCTGGATAACGCTGCTGCTTGGCCCCGCCACGGTAGCCCTGGCGGTACCGCTTTACCAGCAGCGGCAGCACATCTTCGCGCTATGGAAGCCGATCCTCTGCTGCGTGCCGCTCGCCGCCGTGCTGGCCGCGCTCTATGCCGTGCTGATCGCCTGGCTGTTGGGAGCGCCTCCGGAAGTGCTGGCCTCGCTGGCGCCGAAATCGGTCACCGCGCCCTTGGCCATGGGCATTCGGGAACAGATCGGCGGCTCGCTCTCGCTGATGCTGGGCGGGCTGCTGATCACCGGCGTGTTGACCACCATCTTCGTCTCGCTGCTGGCCCGCCTGCTCAAGATCAGCGACAAGCGTATTCTCGGTTTCGCCCTCGGCGTGAACGGCCACGCCATCGGCATCGTGCGCGCCTTCGAACTCGGCCCCACCGCCGGCGCCTTCGCCTCGCTCGGCATGAGCCTGACGGGCGTGTTCACCGCGCTGATCCTGCCGCTGGTGTGGCGTCTCTTCGGCTTGTGACGTCCTTGCCGCGCCAACCGTCCTCAACTACTCAACGCCAGCTTCGTGCCAAACCCCATCAACAGGGTGGCGAACAACCACCGCTGGAAGCGTTGCGCAAGCGGGTAGCGTGTCATCCAGCGGCCCAGGGCCATGCCAACCGCCGTGTAGAACAGGTCGAACATCAGCCCGACACCCACCAGCACAACGCCGAGCAGTGCGAATTGCAGTGCGACCGTACCCGAATCTGCGTGCATGAATTGCGGCAGAAGGACCGAGCAGAACAGCAGGGCCTTGGGGTTGGCAATGTTGGTCAGCAAGCCGCGCTGGAATGCCATGCGATAAGAGCGGGGCAGGCCTGCTTGCGGTGTGTCGCTTGGAGTATCCGCCCACATGTCGGTTCGCGCGAGCCTGATGCCCAACCAGACCAGATAGGCGGCACCAAGGCCCCGCATGATGTCGAACAGCAGCGGCGCAGCTTTCAGCAAGGCTGCCAAGCCAAGAGCGGCCAGGGCCACATGGGCACCGCGAGCCAATCCCAGCCCGCATGCGGTAGCCAACGCAATCCCTCGACCCTGGCGACTAGCCGTCTGCAGGATCAGCACCATATCCGGCCCGGGCACCAGATAGGCAATGGCCAGCGCGGCCACGAACAGGCCCAAGTGTTCCATGCCACGACCTCCCCTGATCGGCTCCGGATGGCTTCAGCATAAGGAATGTCGTGTCGAGACGTGTTGCGTAGTTGAACTGCAAAAAGGCTATTATTGAAACATTAGTAACGATAATGACCGATGGGCTTATCAATCATGCCAAGAATGAAACTCGACAATCTTGACCGCCGCATTCTCTCCGCCCTGCAGCGAGACGCCCGGCTCACCAACGTGCAACTGGCCGAAGAGGTGGGGCTCTCGCCATCGCCATGTCTACGCCGAGTGAGGCTGCTCGAGGAGAAAGGCGTCATCAAGGGCTATCATGCTTCGCTGGATCGCGGTGAAGTGGGGTTGGGCCTCACGGTCTTCGTCGGTATCAAGGTCAAGCAGCACCATGACGAAATGGCTCGTGCGTTTCGGGAGGAAGTGGTCAAGCTGCCGGAAGTCGTTTCCTGTCATCTGGTCTCGGGAGAGGCGGATTTCCTGCTGCAGGTGGTGGTGCCGGATCTGGCCGCCTATGAAGCACTGCTTCAGGATAAGTTGCTCAAACTACCCGGAGTCAGTGACATTCGCAGCAACTTTGCGATCTCCACCGTGAAGGCTCCTTCCGCACTGCCGCTGGGACACCTGCCGCAACCAGGTTGAAGCGGCTCGAAAAAGGAGATGTGATGTCCCGAGGATGTGTTTGCCGGCGGTAATCCATGCCGGGTAATCCGCTCTCTCGTGAGTGGCGAATCGCAGTAAGGGGAGTTTGACTGGGATACGGTGTAAGTAAGCGCTGACCGGGGCGAGGCGCTCGTTTAATTGATAAAGAGAAGAGAGGCAATGAAGACAACAAATCCAAAAGTCGAAGCGCTCTTGAGCAAGACCGAATGGCAGGAAGAGAGAAAGAAATTGCGAGCCATGCTGCTTGAATGCGGATTGAGCGAAGACGTCAAGTGGGGAAAGCTTTGCTACTCGTATCAGGCCGGCAACGTGGCATTGATCTTCGGTCTTAAGTCTTATTGTGCCCTCGGCTTCTTCAAGGGCAGTCTGTTGAACGACCCGGAACGATTACTCGTCGCGCCGGGCGAGCACTCCCAGGCCATGCGACAGATCCGCTTCACCCAGTTGCGTGAGATCCATGAGCAGGCAGCTACGATTAAAGCCTACCTCCAGGAAGCTATCGAGCTGGAGGAGGCCGGCGCCAAGGTGGATTTCAGCGAGAAGCATGAGCTGTCATATCCGGTAGAGCTTCAGTCGGCCTTGGAAAGACACCCTGAACTGAAGGTCGCCTTCGAAGCACTCACGCCGGGACGGAAAAGAGGCTACATTCTGCACTTCAGCAGCGCCAAGCAGTCCAGCACCCGCTCATCGCGAATCGAAAAGTGCCTACCCGGTATCCTCGCGGGCAAGGGACTGAACGGTCGCTGAGTCCGCTCAGTCCTGAATCGCCAACTGGCGTTACCGTCTCTATGGATTATGGCTTCCTCGCCACTAGCCAGTGCGTGATACCCAGCGCGAGCACGACGGCGGCGATCGCCATGATCTCCATGGAGGAGACGGTTTCCGTATCCATGATGATGACCTTGCGCGCGATCGCCATCAGGGCCGTGGCAATCACGAGCTGTATGGGCAGCATGTTGGTGCCCAAATAGAGGCGTATGTTAATGAAGATCTCGATCGCGATCAGCACCACCATGAATGCGCTGAAGATGGCGAAGATGTCGCTGACTTCGAACAGCAGGAAGGGCGGGCTGACCAGGCGCGTATAAAGCATGTAGACCACATCGATTACGCCCCAGATGATAACCAGCACCATCAAGACCGCCAGTACTTTGACGGCGCCCCGAATTATCCGGTGGAGCTGGCGGATCAGAGGATCCTCGTGCTCCTCGGGGAGCTCGTCATGGTAGAGGCGGTGATGTACCAGACGCTTCGGTGTTTCGTCGCGAGGCTTTTCCATGGTCTACCCCTCAGGCTGCACGCATGGCCCGGTTACCGTCATAGGACCACGATTCACGTTGCGCTGCTATATTCAATGCCAGCGGAGTCGCTTCGGAGTAAATGCTCATCGGAACCTTCGCGTGGATTCTCTTAGGCGGCCTTCTCATGAGCGCCGTTGCGTTGGTAGGCAGCGTGACGGCTCTGCTCAAGCCCGCCACACTCGACAGGCTGCTGCTCCCTTTCATCTCGCTGGCGGCGGGTACGCTGCTTGGCGGCGCCTTCTTCCACATGATCCCGGAAGGGGCGATTGCACTGAGCCCCTTGTCCTCGGCGGTGTGGCTCGTCATGGGCTTCACTGTGTTCCTCGGTCTCGAGCAGTTCCTGCAATGGCACCAGTCGCATCGGGTTTCGGCACAGGTTCGCCAGCCGGTCACCTACCTGATACTCATCGGCGATGGCATTCATAACTTCCTCGGTGGCCTCAGCATTGCCAGCACCTTTCTCATCAACCCCTCAGCCGGGGTCATCGCATGGATCGCGGCAGCGGCCCATGAAGTGCCGCAGGAGCTCGGGGATTTCGGCATTCTCGTGCACGGCGGCTTCGAACGACGTCGCGCCCTGCTCTGGAACCTCGCTTCCGCGCTGACCTTCCCGATCGGAGCGATACTGGCCTATCTGGTCTCCCAGAGGATCGACGTCTCGGGGCTGGTGCTCTTCGGAGCGGGGACGTTCATCTACATTGCCGCTTCCGACCTGGTGCCGGAAATCAAGGCGCACAAGCGCCTCGGTGACGCCCTGGTTCACTTCGGCTGCTTCGTCTTCGGCCTGGCACTGACGCTATGGCTCGCCCTGGTGCCATAGAGATTTCTACTGCGCTAGCGCTTCGCCTCGCTTGTCGGGGCTTCGCTGCGTATCTAGCCTGATGCATTAGGTATCCTAGTACTTTTTTATTAGTAAACTCGTTCTCTTGCACAGGGAGGGTGGCATGTCGGCGCGCGTCGGTTACACGGTGGCTAGCCAGTGGAATAGTGGCTTCGTCTTCGAGGTCACGGTGACCAACGAGGGTACGCTGCCCATCGAGGATTATCGGGTGGGGTTCGACCTGCCGGGCTCAGTGACGGATGTCTGGGGCGGCCGAATAAGCGCTCACGAAGGCCAGCGCTACGAGATCATGGACGATGACGCGGACAACGACATCGCGCCGGGGCAGGCGGTCAGCTTCAAGATCAAGAGCGTAGATGGCAGTTCGCAGATGCCGACCCGCTTCAGCATCAACGATCAACCGGTGATCGTCGAATCTCCCGAGGTCGACGAACCCGACAGCGTCGACGAGGCGTTCGTCGACGGCGTGGCCACGGTCGAGCCCGGCGTCTCCGCGGCAGAACTGGAAACCCTGCTCAACGGAGCACCGAAGGGAGCCAGCGTGCGCCTGGCCGAGGGCGAGTACGTCTTCGACGATTCGGTGAGCGTCACACGCTCGGATGTCTCGCTGATCGGTGCCGGCAGCGGCAAGACGAACATCACCTTCAGCGACACGGCGCTGGAGCGCGATGACGCCCATGGTTTGCTGTTCGAGGGCAGGGGCACGGCCAGCGCCGGCCGGCTGCAGGCGGATGCCGCGGAGGGCAACGACACGCTGACC
The DNA here is from genome assembly GCF_014931605.1 of Halomonas sp. MCCC 1A13316. Taxonomy (NCBI): domain Bacteria; kingdom Pseudomonadati; phylum Pseudomonadota; class Gammaproteobacteria; order Oceanospirillales; family Halomonadaceae; genus Billgrantia; species Billgrantia diversa. Next base: position 1,232,620 of record NZ_CP053382.1, read on the forward strand.
CTCGAGAGTGGCCATGGCCTGGCCACCGGCGACATGGTGCGCATCTGGCAGGACAACGATGCCGAGTACTTCGAGGAGATCGGCAACATCTCCTGGCAGGGAAGCCAGTACGCGCCGCTGCGCACCAGCATGGCGCGAGTCGTCGAGCGCGACGGCAGCACAGTCACCCTCGACCGCGGCGTACACTTCGATTTCGACGGCGGCGAGGCCAGGATTCAGCGCGTCGATGCCCTTGAGAACGTCGCTCTGGAAGGAGTCTCCATCGACTATCAGCTCGGCACGCCCGATGCAGGCGCGTTCAACAATACGCTGCCGTCGCTGCTGGGCTATCACGCCGTCGAGTTCAACGGCACCGTGGATGCGCGGGTCGCCGATGTCGAGGTGTCCAACGGCCCTTCGGTCGCCTTCGTTGCCAATCGCTCCGTCGACATGCAGGCCGAGAACCTCCATGCCGAGGGTGCCTTCAACAAGGGTAGCGGCGGCAACGGCTACGCCTACGAGCTGTTCGAAAGCTACGACGGCACCTTCACCGACCTGAGCGACAGCGGCATGCGCCATAGCGCGCTGTTCGCCTCCTGGCGCTCCTCCGTGGGCAACGACATCCACGTCGAGTACACCGACCGCGACATCAACTTCCATGGCGGCCAGGATCATGACAACACGGTGCGGGTTTCGCAATCCATGCGCGACCCGGCGACCGATAACATGTCGCCTACCCTGTGGATCAACCAGGGCGGGGAGAGCTTTGGTGCGCCGACCGATCCCACCGCCAACCAGGTAGTCTTCGACTACGTGGTCGGGTCACGGCGCAACGACGTGGTGCCGGGCTCCGACGATGGTGTCTATCTGGACGGGGCCAGGGGCCACGACACCCTGCTCGGTGGCGCTGGCGACGACATCCTGCGCGGCGGCCCGGGCAATGACCGGCTAGAGGGCGGTCCAGGCAACGACACGGCGCTGATGATGGGCGACTACGCGACCTATGACCTGCAGCCCACGCCGGATGGTGGCCTGTTCCTGGATGGCTGGGGCGATGACGACCTGCTGGTCGACGTAGAGCGTGCGGTGTTCGGCGACGGCACCGTGCTCGATACCGTATCGCGCACCGTCACGACCGGCGCGGCGCCGGAGATACCCACTGCCGATGAAATCCTCGCCGACGATATCATTCGCTTTCCCGACGACGAGGAATCGCCGGAAGCGCCGGGCGAACCGCCGGCGGACGACATTGCCGCGGCGGTGCGCTTCGAGAGCGTCAGCCGATGGGCGAGCGGCTACGTGATGGCCGTCGAGATCACCAACGAAACCGACTCGAACATCGAGGACCCGCGAATCGACTTCGAGCTGCCCGCCGAGATCACCCAGTTCTATGGGGCAAACCTGCTCGCGCGGGAGGGCGATACCTACTCCCTGGCGCTGTCCGGAGACGATACGCTGACGCCGGGCGAGACCCAGCGCTTCTCCTTCAAGGCCTATGCACCTGAGAGCCACCTGCCCCAGAGGCTGCGCCTCGATGGGCAGGAACTCGAGGTGGACCTGGATCAGCTTGTTGCCGGCAGGGAGAGCGAATCCGAGCTCGGCACCGAAACGAGTATTACCAGCAACCTCACCAGTACCTGGTCGAGCGGCTACACCGCCGAGGTGATCGTCGAGAACAGCTCCAACCTGGCCATCGATAGCCCCTCGGTCAGTTTCGACCTGCCCGGCGAGATCGACACGCTATGGAACGGCACGGCGACGCGCGACGGCAATCGCTATACTGTCTCCGACGACAACCCGGCCACGCTGCAACCCGGCGAAAGCTGGCGTTTCTCCTACAAGGCCTACGACACCAGCCAGGCGCTGCCGGCGAATGCCGTGGTGGAGGGCACGCCCCAGGTGCCGGCGAACGAGACGACCGCCGTGACCAGCAACATCATCAGTGAGTGGTCGGGCGGCTATACGACCGAGGTAATGGTCGAAAACACGTCTACCGATGCCATCGCCGATCCCGTCGTAGACTTCGCGCTGCCCGCCGACGTCGACACGCTGTGGAACGGCGTGCTGGAGCGTGACGGCGAGCGCTACCGTGTCTCCAATGACGACGCCACCGTGCTTCAGCCCGGCGAGGTGTGGCGCTTCAGCTACCGTGTCTACGACGAGCAGCAGCACCTACCGGATGACTTGGTGGTGGAGGGTCAGGCCGAGCCCGCCAAGCTCGACCCATCGGAGATAGAGCAGGTGGTGGATAGCGACGGCAACCCCGTCACGGGCGAACCCGGGAGTACCCTGACCGGCACCGACGGCGACGACACCCTGAATGGCCTGCGCGGCGACGACTACCTCACCGGCGGCGCAGGCAACGACCGCCTGGTGGGCGGCAGCGGTGCCGATACGCTGACCGGCGGGGCGGGTGCCGACATCTTCGCATACCTTTCCACTTGGGATTCAACCCCACAACGCCAGGACACCTTACTCGATTTCAACCGCCTCGAAGGCGACCGGATCGACCTCTCTGCGATCGACGCCAACAGCGAATTGGAGGGCACCCAGGCGTTTACCTGGCGCGGCGAAGAAGGCTTCAGCGGCGACGGCGGTGAGCTGCGCAATTCGGGGAATACCGTGCAGGCGGACGTCAACGGTGACGGCGTCGTCGATCTGCAGCTTGCCGTGCTGGGGGTCAACGCGCTCGAGCTGGGCGACTTCATCCTGCAGAGCTGAGGGCATGCATTGCCCTCGAGAGCGATGGTTGAATCGCCCAAATCATCCTCCGCTCACGGCGCGAGCACGTAGGTGCCCGGCGCATCGGCGAGGGGCGGGTGCTGGTTGCCGCCCATGGCGGGCGGCGCCACCCGTTCCGTGGAGTGGCCCGCCAGCCACTGATGCCAGGCCGGCCACCAGGAGCCGTCCTGCTCAGGGGTGATCTGTTGCCAGGTCTCCGGGTCCAGGTACGCCTTGCCATGATATTGCGTAGCCATCCGATAACGGCGCCCGGGGTGTCCCGGCTCGCTGACGATCCCCGCGTTGTGGCCTCCACTGGTCAATAAAAATGTCACCTCTTCGGTGTCCGCCAGCAGATGGATCTTGTAGACGGATTTCCAAGGGGCCACGTGATCGGTGGTGGTGCTGACGACGAACAGCGGCGTCTTGATGTCCTGGATCACGACCGGCCGCTCGTCCACCCGATAATGGCCATTGGCCAGCTCGTTGTTCAGGAACAACTGGCGCAGATACTCCGAGTGCATGCGGTAGGGCATGCGGGTGAGGTCCGCATTCCAGGCCATCAGCTCGTTCATGGGCTGACGGCCGCCCAGCAGGTAGTCGTGCACGATGCGCGACCAGATCAGGTCGTTGGAGCGCAGGATCTGGAAGGCGCCGGCCATCTGATAGCCGTCCAGGTAGCCCTGATCCCACATCATGTTCTCCAGGTAGGACACCTGGCTTTCGCCGATGAACAGCATCAGTTCGCCGGCCTCGGTGAAGTCCACCTGGGTGGCCAGGGTAGTAAGAGTAGCCAGCCTGTCGTCACCGTCCCGTGCCATGGCGGCCGCGGCGATGGAGAGCAGCGTGCCTCCCAGGCAGTAACCCACGCCGTGCACCTTGCTGCTGCCCGTGATGGCGGAGACAGCGTCCAGCGCCGCCATCGGCCCCAGCCGGCGGTAGCCCTCCATGCCCAGGTTGTGCTCCTCCGAGCCCGGGTTGCGCCACGAGATCATGAACACGGTATAGCCCTCATCAACCAGATACTTGACCAGGGATTGGGTGGGCGTGAGGTCGAGAATGTAGTACTTCATGATCCAGGCGGGCACGATCAGCACCGGCTCGGCGAAGACCTGTTTCGTCGTCGGTGCGTACTGGATCAGCTCGATGAGTCGGTTTCGGTAGACCACCTTGCCGGGCGTGATCGCCAGGTTCCGGCCGACGCGGAACGCCTCGGCACCGACCGGCGGCTTGCCGGACACGGCCCGCTCCCAGTCCTCGAGGAAGTGCTGCCAGCCGACCACCAGGTTCTGCCCGCCAGTCGCGAGGGTGGTGCCGACCACCTCGGGGTTCAGCCATGGGGAGTTGGACGGCGAGTAACGGTCCAGCATCTGGCGGGTGATGAAGTTCACCACCCGTTCGCTATCCGGCGACAGGCCGTCCACGTCGCTGGTGGCGTTGTGCCACCACTGCTGCGTCAACAGGAAGGACTGGTAGATCAGGTTGTAGGGCCAGCGCTGCCACGCCTCGCCACTGAAGCGGCGGTCCTGCTCCAAGGGCTCGATGCAGGCCCCGGCACCCGGCTTGAGCGCCTGGCGGCTGAGGTACTGGCCGAATCGCATCAGCTTGCGCGTGTACTTCTCGCCCAGCTCCAGCTGCTTGCCGGGAGACAGCATCAGGTGGACCAGCCACTCGAAATAGACGCTGGCCAGGCCGGCCGGCGTGATGCCAGCGGTCAGCCTGGCCAGATTGGCCTTAAAGGCTCGATCCAGCGCATGGGTGGAGTAGAACCCTGGGTTGGGGCGTTCCGCGGCAGTGGGAGGTCGTTCACAAGGAACGTTCCGGGGAGCGATAACGGGGTCGGGCGGGTTGGGTGAAGCGGGCGACATGGCATGGCCTCCATGATCGAGGCGGGGTGGCCGCGGGCGAACGCCGTCGCGGTGGTCCGGTAAGCTCAAGCACCAGTATTGCAGGCTTCGTCGCTTTGGCCATTGACATTCATCAAACTTGCCTGGGATCAAGATCCTCGGTCTACCCCCGTCCTATTCTGGCTTCGTGGGCTATGATCAGGTAAATCTCATTGAGCGCTTGGGCGGTGAATTGAGATGGACAAGAAGCAGCGGATCAATCTCGCGTATGCAGTCGCCGCGGTCCTGCTTTGGCTGGCTTTTCTAAACTGGTTCGAGAACTGGCGTCATGTGGAACCAATACCGTATTCGGAATTCGTACAGCTGCTGGATGAAGGCAAGATCACTGACGTCGTGGTGGGACCTGAGCGCATCGTTGGCCAGTTCACTCAACCGCAGCCCGATGGTCGTACTTCTTTCATCACCTATCGGGTAGACCCGCCGCTCGCGGACATGCTGACCCAGCACGGCATCCAATACGACGGCGAAGTCGAAAGCACCTTTTTCAGAAACCTGATGTCCTGGGTGCTGCCCATCGGCATCTTCTACCTGTTCTGGATGTTCTTTTTCCGCCGCTTCGCCGAGAAGCAGGGCCTGGGCGGGCTGATGTCCGTTGGCAAGTCCAAAGCCAAGGTTTATGTGGTAACCGATACCAAGGTCACTTTCGATGATGTCGCCGGTGTCGATGAGGCCAAGGAAGAACTCAAAGAGATCGTCGCCTTCCTGCGCGATCCCAAGACTTATGGCCGCCTGGGTGCCCATATCCCCAAGGGCATTCTTCTGGTCGGCCCGCCCGGCACCGGCAAGACCCTGCTAGCACGGGCGGTTGCCGGCGAAGCCGGGGTGCCGTTCTTCTCCATCTCAGGATCGGAGTTCGTGGAGATGTTCGTCGGTGTCGGAGCCGCCCGGGTGCGGGATCTGTTCGCTCAGGCGGCTAGTACCAAGCCTTGCATCATCTTTATCGATGAGCTGGATGCGCTTGGCAAGGCACGCGGTCCCGGGCTTACGGGCGGGTACGATGAGAAGGAGCAGACCCTGAACCAGCTACTCTCCGAACTCGATGGGTTCGATCCTTCCGAGGGTATCGTGCTCTTGGCGGCGACCAACCGGCCAGAGATCCTGGATCCTGCCCTCCTGCGGGCCGGACGCTTCGATCGTCAAGTGTTGGTCGATCGACCAGAGCGTAGCGGGCGTCTCGCCATTCTCAAGGTGCACATAAAGAAGATCTGGCAGCTGAGCGACGACGTAGATCTCGACCACCTGGCGGCGCTTACTCCCGGCTTTACCGGGGCCGATCTCGCGAACCTGGTGAACGAGGCGGCACTGCTGGCAACCCGGCGGGAGGCCGACACCGTGACCATGGCAGACTTCACCAATGCCATCGAGCGCATCGTCGCGGGGCTCGAGAAGAAGAGCCGCCTGTTGAACCCGCATGAACGCGCGGTGGTGGCGCATCATGAAATGGGGCATGCCTTGGTAGCGGCGACGCTACCCGGCATGGACCCTGTCCACAAGGTATCGATCATTCCGCGTGGCGTAGGGGCACTCGGCTATACGATCCAGCGACCGACCGAGGATCGCTTCCTGCAGACCACCACCGAACTCAGAAATCGGATGGTCGTGCTTATGGGCGGAAGGGCCGCCGAGCAGCTGATTTTCGGTGAAATTTCCACTGGCGCGGCCGATGACCTGGCCAAGGTCACCGACATTGCACGGCGCATGGTAACTCGCTTCGGCATGGCGGATTCCGTTGGCCAGGTAGTCTTCGAAGAGGATCGCCAAGCCTTTCTGGGGAGCGATTTCTACGGCACGTCACATCCCAAGGACTATTCCGAAGCGACTGGGCGAGAGATCGATCTCGCGGTGCGCGACCTGGTGGCGGATTCCTATACCCAAGCATCGCAGATACTGGAACGGCGGCACGATGAGCTGACCTCCGGCGCTACTCTGCTGCTGGATCGCGAAACGCTGACCGCCAATGACTTTCCCGCCATGAAACCGTCCGGGACGGGACTGTCTTCCTGACTTTACGCGATGGATGGCGGCAGAACGTGAGATGCCCATGAGCCGATGGATCGTTCTCCTCGTTGCGCTTGTCGCCTTGGCGGCTGCGGGGCTTTTCTCCTGGCGGATGCCTGTGTCCGCCACGGCGTATGAAGTGAAAGAAGGCGCATTGACCCAGCAGGTGGTGGCCAGCGGTCGGGTGGTGGCCTCGTCGCGGGCGCAGATCGGCAGCGAGATCGTGGGCCGGGTGACCGAGCGCCTGGTACGCGAAGGGCAGCAGGTCGAACCCGGCGACATTCTGGTGGTGCTCGATTCAACGGAACTTGCCGAGCGCGTACAGGAAACCCGCGCGGCACTCCGCCAGTTGGAGAGCGCGCGCCGGCCCCAGGCCGAGGCCGGTCTTGCCGACGCCAGGGCGCATTTCGAGCAGGCCCGGCGCGAACATGAGCGTGCGCGCCGCCTGTTGGAGAGCAACATGGTCTCGCGCCAGGCGGTCGAGCAGGCCGAAGAGCGCGAAGCCGCGGCCCGGGCCGCCCTGGAGCGTTCGCGCCTCGACGTGGAAGCGCTGGCCCCCGGCGGTGCGGAGGAGGCGCTGCTGCGGGCACGACTGGCCGCCGCCGAGGCTGCCCTGGAGCGTGCCGTTATCCACTCTCCGGTTACCGGCACGGTGTTGACCCGTAACGTGGAGCCGGGGGATGTGGTTCAGCCCGGCAGGGTACTGCTGGAGATCGCTCGCACCGGGCAGCGTGAACTGCGGGTGCCGTTCGACGAGCGACACCTCGGCCAACTCGCCGTGGGGCAGCGTGCCCGTTGCGTCACCGACGCCTATCCCGACCAACCGTTCGATGCCACGATCAGTCTGATCGCACCGATCATCGACGCCGCCCGCGGCACCGTGGACGTAAGGCTGGTCATGGAGCAGGAACCCTGGTTTCTGCGCGAGGACATGACCGTCTCGGTGAATGTGGAAACTGCGCGCCTTGAGCGGGCGCTGACAGTGCCCAACGATGCGATATTCGGGGTCGAGGGCGCCTCTGCCCGGGTCCACGGGGTCGAGGCGGGCCGTGTTTCACCTCGCAGCGTGACCCTGGGGCTGAGGGGGCTGCTTCACTCCGAGATCACCGCAGGTCTGACGGCGGGTGAGATCGTGCTGACCGATCCTGGCCTCAGCCCGGGACAGCGCATCCGGCCTCACTTAACCGACCACCCGGAGCAGGGGGAGCCCGCCTCGTCCCGGGAGCCTTTTTCCTTCATACGGTGACGCTCATGTGGATCGAAGGGTTCATTGCCTGGAGCCTGCTGCGTGATGGCCGCGCCCAGACTGCCCTGATGCTGGTCGGCATCATGGTGGGGGCGGCCGTGGTGGTCTTCATCAGTGTCCTTATCACTGGGCTCCAGGCCAACATCATCGAGCGTACCCTGGGCACGCAGGCCCACATTCGCCTGCTGCCGCTCGAGGAGTTCAATCGCGTACTGCCGCTGCAGGAGCCAGCGCCGATCGCCCTGGTGCTGGAGGACCGCAGACCGCAGCGTCTGCGTTCCATCGACAACTGGCAGGCACTGGTGCCCGTGCTCGACCGCTGGCCGGGCGTGACCGCGGTATCGCCGACGATCAGCGGTCCGGCCCTGGCGGTGCGTGGCAGCGCCAATCGCTCGGTCTCGATCATCGGGGCCGACGTGGAGCGGCTGCGGGCCATTCTGCCCATTGCCGACCACATGGTCGAAGGCGTGTTCCGGCTGCGCCCCGGGGAGATCCTGATTGGCCGGGAGCTGGCCGATGACCTGGGCCTTCAGAGCGGTGACCGGATGCGCCTCGACACCGCCGGGGAGCGCACCGTGGTCATGACCGTCGCAGGGGTCTTCGAGCTGGGGGTGCGCGAAATCGACAATCGACTCATGTATCTCGACCTGGACGAGGCTCGCAGCCTCCTCGACCTGCCCGGGGGCGTGACGGCGCTCGAACTCACCGTAGCGGAGGTGTTCGCTGCCGACCGGCTGGCGCTTCGCCTCGGAGCACTGACTGGGCAGCGTGCCGAGAGCTGGATGGAGACGAATGCGCAGCTACTCAATGCACTGCGCTCCCAGAGCCTCTCCACGACCATGATTCGCAGCTTCGTCAGCCTTTCGGTGGCATTCGGCATCGCCAGCGTGCTGGCGGTCAGTGTGGTGCAGCGAACCCGTGAGATCGGCATTCTGCGGGCAATGGGCCTCGGCCGGGGGCGAATCCTGCGCGTGTTTCTGATCCAGGGCGCACTGCTGGGGCTGGTCGGCGGGGGACTGGGGGCGATGTTCGGCTCGCTGCTGGTGCTGGCCTTCGACGTGTTCGGTCCCCGCCTGTTCGTGATCGGCTTCAACCCATGGCTCATTCCGGCGGCCATGGCGCTGGCCGGTATGGCGGGTCTCGCTGCTGCCGCCTGGCCCGCCAGCCGCGCGGCCCGGCTCGACCCCGCGGTGGCCATTCGCCATGTCTGAGAGCCATTAGATGGAGACCCACGAGGTTCAGGGCAATGAGGTGCTGCGGCTGGCCGGCGTGTGCAAGGCCTATGACGTAGGCACCCCGGTGGAGAACGAAGTGCTGCATGCGATTGACCTGCGCCTCGATCGCGGCACCTTTGCCAGCCTCACCGGACCCTCCGGCTCGGGCAAGAGTACGCTGCTCAACCTCATTGGCCTGCTCGATACCCCGACATCGGGAGAGCTGTTCGTGCTCGAGCGGCCGACCAGCGCCATGGACGACCAGGAACGCACCGAACTGCGCGGCGGCACGATCGGACTGGTTTTCCAGTTCCATCACCTGATCCAGGCCTTCAGCGTGCTGGACAACGTGTTGATGCCCTTGATGATTCGGCAAGGTCGCCCGAACGCAGCGATGATCGGCAGGGCAAGGGAACTTCTGGCCGCGGTAGGACTGGCTGCCTTTGCGTCCCGGCGTCCCAACGAACTCTCGGGCGGCCAGCAGCAGCGCGTGGCGATTGCCCGAGCCCTTGTCAGCGAGCCGGTGCTGCTGCTCGCCGACGAACCCACCGGCAACCTCGATACCGCCAGTGCCGATGAAGTGTTCGAGCTGTTTCGTCGCTTCAATGCCGAGCACGATTGCGCGGTGCTGATCGTCAGTCACGACCCGAGAATTTCGGCGCGCTGCGACCGGGTTATCGAACTGGTAGACGGACGCATCGTCCACGACGAGACAAGGCCATGAAAGGCAGGCGGAACACCGTGGTCGGCCGGCTAACTCGCCGTCAGGGGACGAATGCGGTTCGTGTCGTTGAATTGCCAAGTAAGCACTGACTGGCAGGGGCTCGAGGTATGACGAAACAGTGTCGGCTTGGCGCTCGTGCACACTGCTTCGGCGCTTTCATCCGAGTCGCCAACTTGAGGCCCTCATGTCATCGACGCCCGGCTGTGCTCCAGCTGACGCTGGGCTTCGGCCAGCGTGTGGGTTTTGCCACTCCAGGGCAGGCGCTCCCCTGCGTGGTGAAGGTGGTACTCGATCTGGCATTGGTCGTCATCGTCCAGGATCTCATAGCGGTGGATCTGGTCGCCGAACTCGTTGCACCACCAGTTGTCAGGGAGTTTGGTCCAGTTCATGGCGTCACCTCCACTGGCGCAACAGCGCCAGGATTCTTCCGTTCACCGCAGCGGGCTTGCGCTCGACTTTGATTTCGTCTGCTCGGCGGGCTTCATGGCGCCAAAGCGCTGCTGCATCTATTAGGCATGACCGGTGTCGCCGTCGATCAGATACAATAAACTTTCTTTTTGTAACATTAAGTTTCATTTAGCCTAGTATAAAGTTTATCGGCTTGCCCCTAGCAATCTTGAGCATTTTTTTGCGAGGCCTTGGAAGGGCACAGCGGTGCTGGCGTAGGCCCGGATCGTGGCCTCCGCCAGTTACGTTTGGTAGGTATATCCGGAGCCAAATAACGCTGAAGCAGCCTATGCCAAGTAAGTAAGCACTGACTGGTGGGGGTGGCTTCCCCTCGCTATGCTGGGCATTCGGTGTCGCGCTCTCCGTGGCGCTTCACCCCAGGCTCGCCATCCCCAGGGGAGTAAGCTTCTCTCCCGAACGCCAATCGCCCAGAAACTTCTCTTGGTTTGTCTGTTCAATCAGGCCGGGCACTGGCTCGCGGTAGACCTATTCTTGCGCGCAAGCCACCGCTCGGCCTGTTAGACAGGACGACTTCGCCACCATGGGCGTGCAGAATTGCCCGCGTTATGGGCAGACCCAGCCCGATCCCGCCCGTTTCCCGCGATCGAGAGGTTTCGAGTCGCGTGAAGGGGTCGAAGACGCGTTCAAGGTCCTCGGGACGAATGCCGGGACCAAAATCGTCGATCAGAATTTCTGCAGCACCAGCCGTTTCGCGCACCGTAACCCGTGCACCACCGCCATAGAACTGTGCATTCTCGAGAAGGTTGCGTAGTGCGCGGCGAAGGGGTACCCGACGAATGCATGAGATCACAGGATGTTCCGCTTCCACAATGATCTCGGGGCCTGTTTCGGCCAATTCCGCCGCGAGGTTGCGCACTAAATCGGCAAGATCCACCTCTTCCATAGGTTGATCCGTCGAGATGCCTCGCGCGAAGGCCAACGTCGTCTCGACCATGGCTTGCATCTCGTCGAGGATGGCGATCATCCGCTCGCGGGTCTCATCGTCTTCGACCATTTCGGCTCGCACCTTCAGAGCCGTGATCGGGGAGCGCAGATCGTGCCCGAGTGCGGCAAGCATGCGAGTGCGATCGTTGAGCATGTCGGTGATCCGCTCATTCATTCTTGCCAGCGCCTCGGAGAGTGCTCGCACTTCCCGAGGGCTGCCCACCGGTACTTCCGGCAGTCCGCTATCCAGGTCGGCCTTGTCGGCGGCAGCCGCGAGCTGACTGAGTGGATGGGTGATCCGGCGCAAACCGAGCCATAGCGCTGCCATGACAAGTACCAGCGACAGGATCGTGGCGCCAACGATCGCAGGTGGCGCCTGCAGGTCGGGCCGCTGGAAGCGGGCGGCAACATTGAGCCATTCGCCATCTGCAAGCGGAACCGTTATACGAAACTCTACTGGCGCGACCCCGGCAACCCGCATCCGCTCATGCAGCCAGGCGAGCGCAGCCGGTGGTTCGGCCAGTTCCCCGCTGTGGGGCGAAAGGGGTAGCTCTTCGGTGCGCAGGTCAACCACTGCCGCTGGGCCAGAAGCATCGCCAGTCACCAGAGGTTCCCTGTCCAGGCTGAACCGTACCAGACGTGAATTTGCGGCAGCCAGGATACTTTCGTGGCTCGCTTTCGGCGCAGTTTTCAGCGCACTGGCGACGGCCGTGGCCCGTTCGACGGTTTCAAGACGCTGGGCGGCTCGGATTGCCGCGCTGCGCTCGTCGGTGAAGAGCCATACGCTGATCGCCTGCGCAGCAAGAAAAGCGGCCAGGATCAGAAACGCCAATTGCCCCAGCAGGCTGCGAGGGACGAGGCGCATCAAGATACCTCACGAACATCTGCGGCCAGACTGTAGCCACCCGCGCGGACCGTCACGATGATGTGCGGGTGCGATGGGTCCGCTTCAATTTCCCGGCGCAGGCGGCTGACCTGGTTATCGATGGTCCGATCATAGACATCGGCGGTACGTCCACTTGTGATATCCAGCAACTGATCCCGAGAAAGCACGAATCTAGGTCGCTCGAGAAACGCCGACAAAAGCTTGAACTCTGCCGTCGTCAGTGAGACCTGTTCGTCTTTTTCACCAGGGCCGCTTACCTCGCGGCTAAGTTCTCGTGTATCGGTGTCTAGGATCCAGCCTGCGAAGGCCAATTTGTGCCCCTCGAGCCCGTTCGACAGCGGTACGGCGCGCGCCGTGCGGCGCAGGATCGCCTTAACGCGGGCCAGTAGTTCCCGTGGATTGAAGGGTTTGGAAAGATAGTCGTCGGCGCCGACTTCCAGGCCGACAATCCGATCGGTGTCCTCGCTGAGGGCACTGAGCATCAGAACCGGCGGGCCGTTGGAGGTGGCAAGTCGGCGTGCCGCCGATAACCCGTCTTCGCCTGGCATCATCACGTCCAGCACCACGAGATCGAAGCGGCCCTCCTTGAGATGAGCATCCATCTCCGCCGTGCTTCCGGCAGCGGTTGCATGCATACCGTTTTTCTCGAGATAGCGGATCACGGCATCGCGAATCTCGGGGTGATCATCGACGACAAGGATATGGGCGATGTGGTGCGTCTGTTCGTTCATATCATTTTCTACGCAAGTTATCGTCCTTTGGGTATGAGTTGCGGCGTAGCTCTCCACGGCTTCTGTCTCTGCGACAGATTGATACATATTTTCGTCTTGCTGACATAGACCTGCGACAAGCTCCCTTCATCTTCTCGTCATGACTGCAACGAAATAAGTTGAAGAGAGGAGAAGAGCCATGACCGCCCAAAGCCAATTCCCGCAGGGTTACTCTGCCGCACAGATCGCCCTGCACTGGGTCGTCGCCGTGCTGATAGCGGCACAATACATCTTCAAGGACGCCATCTCGCTCGCGTGGGATTCGGTCCGGGCAGGCGAGAACTTTGCCTTTGACCCACTGATACTTGCCCATGTCGTCGGTGGCGGCTTGATCCTCGCCTTCGTCGTTTGGCGACTGGTTCTGCGTCTGAAGCGTGGCGTGCCTGTCGCACCCGAGAACGAACCCGCTTCTCTCAAGACTCTGAGCCACGTTGCGCATTGGGCGCTTTACGCCGTGCTGGCCGCGATGGCCTTGTCGGGTTCGCTCGCCTGGTTTGGCGATGTGACACAAGCTGCCCAAGTGCACAACATCCTCAAGGTGGTCCTGCTGGCTCTCGTCGCACTGCATGTACTGGCGATTCCTTTCCATCGCGTCGTTCTGAAGAACAACGTGATGCAGCGGATGATCCGACCGGCCGATTGACGCGCTACCGCTCCGCTTCGCAGCGCAACGGTACGCAAGGCATGCGCAGACATGCCGAGCCGGCCAAGCCTGCTTACTCGAAGGACGAACGGATACACTTCTGGTAATCTTTTTCCGATAGGCATCGTGCATCCTCAGCCACGAAAGAAGCTTCTTTCGCACGGCTTTTTAGAATGAGCCGAACATGGGCCTGGAAAATGAGAAACGCCAGAGCGTTCTGGAACAAAAGTGCTGCCCGCTACGCCAAGCTTCCCATTCGCAACGCGAGCGCGTACGAGAAGAAGCTGGCCATCACCCAGGAGTACCTGCGCCCGGATAGTCGCGTGCTGGAGTTCGGCTGCGGTACGGGGAGTACGGCGATACTCCATGCGCCCCATGTCAGGGAGATCGTGGCACTCGATATCTCCGACAAGATGCTGGAGATTGCCGAGCAGAAGGCACGGGATACCGGTGTCGCGAACATCACCTTCCGTCAAGGCACCTTGGATGATGCGGAGCTGGCGGAGGCGAGTTTCGATGCCATCCTGGGGCTCAATATCCTCCATCTGCTCGAAGATCTGGACGCAGCGCTGGCCAGGGTGCATGGCTTGCTCAAACCCGGAGGGGTGTTTGTTTCCAGCACCGTTCTGGTCGGCGATATCAACTTTCTGTTCCGCCTGATGATTCCCCCCATGCAGATGCTGGGGTTCGCTCCCTATGTGAATCGCTTCGGCAAGCAGTCGCTGGTCGATAAGCTGATCGATGCGGGGTTCTCCATCGAGCGGGAGTGGCAACCCGGAAAGGCGACGGTATTCATCATCGCCAGGAAGAGCGAGTAGACGAATCAGCAGGCTGACCGGAGCGTTGAACTCCTGGAAGCGCCAACTGGCCAATTGCCGGCGCTTCCCTTGTGTGCCGTGTCGAGCGGATGAACAAGGCGGTAGCGTGAACGACTACAGTGAAGGAATACAGTCGACGCACGCGAGGTGACATGGCGGCAACACTCCTTCTCTGGACAACTCGATTCCTGACACTGCTGCTTATGGTGGTAAGCGTGCTGCCGCTGATACCCAGCGGGGAGTGGTGGATTCGGCTGTGGGAGTTTCCTCGTCTGCAGTTGGCCGTGGCGCTGGTGTTGCCCCTGGGGCTGCTGGCAATCCATGCGTGGCGGTATCGGCCACGAGCGGAGCATGGGGTGTTGCTGGTGGCCCTCCTCGGCACGGGGGCATGGCAGCTGTCGCACATCTTGCCGTTCACTTCGCTCTGGCCGGAAGAGGTGCCCGCCGCCGAGGAGGAGCCCGACAATGCCAGGTCGACGTTCAAGATGCTCACCGCGAATGTCACCTACAACAACGACCGCTACGACGAGCTGCTCGACAGGGTCCGGCGCGAGGATCCTGATATCTTGCTGCTGATCGAGGTCAATCGCGCCTGGGCCGAGGCGCTGGTGCCGCTGGACGAACACTACCCGCATCGCGTCGGGGAGGTGCGCGGCGAGGGGCTGGGCATCGTGCTCTGGTCACGCTTCCCGCTGCTCGAGCAGGAGGTCAAGCACCTGGTAACCGATCGCCGGCCATCGGTCTTCGCTACCCTGGAGCTGCCGGAAGTGGGACCGGTACGCTACGTCGGCATCCATCCCGTTCCACCGGGGCTGCGCGACAGAATCGCCCGCAATAACAAAATGAGCGAGCGTCGCGACAGCCGGATCCGTGATGCGGAGCTGATGCTCGTCGCCCGCCATGTCGAAGAAGACCCCGACAATCGCTGGATCGTCACCGGCGACTTCAACGACGTCGGGTGGTCCGACACTACCCGGCTGTTCTCCAGCCTGAGTGGGCTGAAGGACCCTCGCCGCGGCCGCGCGCTACTGAACACTTTCCCTGTAGAAAAGCCGTTGTTGCGCTATCCCATCGACCACCTGTTCGTCTCCGACGGCTTCCACCTGGTCGATATGGGCCGGGTAAGGCTGCCCGGCTCCGATCACTTCGGCATTACCGCCGAGCTTTCCGTCGCGCAGAAGGACCGAGAGAAGCCGGATGCTTCCGCCGAAGAGCAGCAAGAGGCCAGCGAGATGATCGAAGAAGGTGATGAGGATGCCGACGAGCATGGCGTCAGCTCGGACTAGCAAGCCCCGGCATGGCGGCTTCTTTCCGGCTGGCCTATCTTTTCCTGGCCAAGGAAAGCATCAACCAGGCAGGGAGGAGCCATGCAGCCGTCAAGTGTCGATACCGACGACCTACCGTGGGAAACGTGGGACGACCCTGAATTCGCCGCACGCACCAGGGTGCGATGGAAGCTCATCTTTACTGCCGAACAGACGCCTACGGGCGTGATGAGCATGGGGCTGGCCGAGATCGCCCCTCAGGGCGCCTTGCCTCTCCACCAGCATGATCCTGCCGAGACCTATCATGTACTCAGTGGCGAAGGGAGCATAGAAGTCGAGGGTGTCTCTCATCGCCTGCATGCCGGCCAGTCCGTCTTCATTCCCCCACTGGCCTGGCACGAGACGATCAATACCGGGCCCACCCCGCTGCGCTTCCTGTTCACCTTCCCCACGGATACCTTCAGCGAGGTAGCGTATCGCTTTGCTGAACACTGAAAACCGGCCAAGGTAAGAAAAAGCTTACATGGCGTAAGCATTTGCCTTTACCGACACGACCAAGGTCACATTTCAGGCTAGTTACGTAGATTTACAGATAGGAAGGCGATAGGTTGGGAGCAAAGCGGGCTTAAGCAATCCGTTTGCCGATTCGTCTGTGCGAGATGTGCCTTGGACTACTACTCGATCTTTTATGACGCCGTGCGCCCGCTGTGGTGGCTCCTCCTCGTCGCGCTGGCGCTCGGCATCCTCAAATCCCGCTGGTTCAAGGGCATCTTCGGCGAAGCCTTCGTCAAGCTGATCGCCAAGGTGCGGCTGCCTGCGGAGAAGTACCGAGGCGTTCACAACGTCACGCTTGCCTCGCCCGACGGCACCACCCAGATCGACCACGTGCTGGTTTCCCGCTACGGCATCTTCGTCATCGAAACCAAGCACATTACGGGCTGGATCTTCGGCAGCGAGAATCAGGCGCAGTGGACCCAGAAGCTCTACCGCAAGACCTTCAAGTTCCAGAACCCGCTGCGCCAGAACTACAAGCACGTGAAAGCGCTGGAAGCCCTGCTCGACGTGCCGTTGGAAGCCATTCACTCGGTGGTGGTCTTCCTGAGCCGTATGTTCATCTGTAAAGCAGTCGTGTTTACAACGGGTAGACTTAAATGGCTTGAAAAACCTGAATTCAAGCAATAAGCGCAGCACCTGCGGTATTCAGGGCTCCTGAGTATTCTCCCAGGAACACCTGTGCCGGTGTACGATAGCCGAGACGCTTTCGGGGGCGGTCATTCAGCTTCTTGATCACCTTCCTGAGCTCGGCATCAGTGACCTGTCGGAAGTCCGTTCCCTTGGGGAAGTACTGCCGTATCAGCCCATTGGTATTCTCGTTGCTCCCTCGCTGGCCGGAGCAGTAGGGGTCACAAAAGTAGGTCGCGGCGGTCACCGCCTCGGCCACGGCTTGGTGACCAGCGAACTCCGAGCCATTGTCCAGGGTGATGGTCTGCACCGCTCCTCGGCGAGGTTTCAGCAAGCGGATCATGGCCGCTTGTGTCAGCTCCGCCGATATCCTGGGCAGCCGTGCTGCCAGCAGGTAGCCGCTGCGGCGCTCTACCAGCGTGACCAGTCCCGATTGCTTGTGCCCATGGATCACGGTATCCCCTTCCCAGTGGCCGATGAAATGCCGGTCATTGGCCTCAGCCGGGCGGTACTCGATGCCTACCCGGTTGGGAATCTTGCCCAGCCCTGCGCTCTTGGCCTGGGCTCGGTGCTTGCTGCGCCGTTTGGGCTGACGGAGATACCGCCAGAGATCGCCACCCTGCGCCTTGTCATCCCAGATCACGGAGTAGATCCACTGATGACTGACGCCTACGCCTGCCAAGGGCGCCATGAAGCCGCTGATCTGCTGTGGGCTCCACTCCTCACGCAGCCGGCCGACAACGGCGGCAATCATGCTCGGCAAGCGCTTCGTCCACTTCCAGGCTGTACGGCGCCGGTGATCACTCAGGGCCTGGGCCTGCTCGGGATCGTAGCCACCGGAGGTGGTGTTGCGGCGCAGCTCACGACTGATCGTGCTGCTGTGGAGGCCCAGCTCCCTGCCGATCTGCCGCTGGCTCATACCCAAGTCATAGCGGGCGTGGATCTGGTATCGTTGGGTCTGGGTCAGCTGTCGGTATCCCATGCTCTGCTTCACTTTGGTCGGTAAAGCAGGGAGGGTACCGGCGCTGGCCCTCCTGCCTCCACCGTAGTGTCCAAAGTGCTGCGGTTATTCTATGAATCCAGGAAACAAAGAAATGTTATTATAAGAAACGAGATGCGTTCATATTTCGTCGAGTACGAAACGCTTCAGCACGAAGATTATGTTGCGGCTATTGGTATAAATGCAAAACCAGTAAATTTTTTTGGTGGTGATTTAGCAGCCGAGATCAAGCCCTAATAGGTAAATACAGGCGACGCCTACGGTGCACCTGTTTTAAGCGTTAGCTTCTTTTGAGGGAGTTCATGATTCTATACAAGTACATGTCATTTGGCGCCGCGCGCAAGGTGATTGATACCTTGTCACTAGGATTTTCATGCCTTGAAGACTTGAACGACCCTTTTGAATGCACAGCATTTGGTTTTATAGACAGCGATGTGTCTGCTATAAGTGCGAAAATTGCCACGGATGCTTGTAAAAACCACTTCTCGAGAAAATACGGTGTCTTATCTTTGACTCGTCAGCCTTTAAATGCGCTTATGTGGTCACATTATGGAGATTCTCACCAAGGGGTAGTCCTTGGGTTTGATTGTGATGCGGCCGGATTTTCAGATCCGCAAAGCAATGTAATTCCAAGCCAGTATGGAAAGATGATCTACTCAGCTACGAAGCCGCACAAGGACCGGGCTTTGATTAGCGAGCATGAGCTAATGGACATTGGTGGTAGCCTTCGTTTTGACTCGAATGCCTTCAATCTAATGAAGAGAGCTTTTCTGTATAAGTCTCTCGAGTGGGCATACGAAGAAGAAGTCCGTGTTGTTAAATATATAGGAAATATTCCCTTCGGTTATCACGCAGGTGGCGGGCGCTATAGTGAATGGAATAAGATGACGGTATTAGGTCGGCCTTTATATTGCTTTGATGTGCCAGAAAGCTCGCTTAAAGAAATTTACTTGGGGAGGCATTTATATAGAAATGTTACTAAAAGTGGCTCCATTACCGATGAAGAGTTGAAAGGTGTGCTTCAGTTATGGGGGAGAAAAGATATCAAGATGATGCAATGTGAACCAGATGTTCATTCGTGGAATCTCGTTGCAAAATCATCTATCAACAAAAGCTAACCAGTGTGTACAGTGATGGTATTCACCTGACACATGCCCCCATGGGCTCCCTATAGTTAAGCAGTGTTTTCTGCCGTTTTCCTGGGTTCCTTCTTCGTCTCTTTGGGGAGCCCTTTCTTGAACACGGCATAGGGCGTCGCCCCCTTCATGTTGCGGCCTTGATGCGGCCGTTTCGTGTTGTAGGTGGCCAGATAGTCGTCCAGGTCCTAAATACCGTCACACTTCAACCAGTGGCTGTTGGCGGACGCACCTACGCTGGCGCTCCGTCACACCTCACAAAGTCAGAGCGTTAGACACCACCCCCTGTCGATTTCAGGAAGCTTCATTCGACGTTAGATTGCCACCCACAGCAATCACCCAGAGAAGGGAGCCGATCATGAAGCACATGGCTAGGAACACGATCTGCCTTTGGTACGATGGCGGCGCTGAGGAAGCCGCACGATTTTATGCCGAGATCTTCCCCGATTCATCGCTCGACGCGGTGCACCGGGCCCCTGGGGATTACCCAGCGGGGAAGGAGGGGAGCGTACTGACGGTCGAGTTCACAGTGCTGGGTGTTGCATGCCTCGGGTTGAACGGCGGGCCTATGTTCAAGCACAGCGAAGCGTTCTCGTTTCAGGTTGCCACCGAAGACCAGGAGGAGACGGATCGCTACTGGAATGCCATCGTCGGCAATGGCGGCGAGGAGAGCGAATGCGGGTGGTGCAAGGACAAGTGGGGCATCTCTTGGCAGATTACGCCGATCGCGCTGACGAA
Organism: Halomonas sp. MCCC 1A13316; assembly: GCF_014931605.1. Lineage (NCBI taxonomy): Bacteria > Pseudomonadati > Pseudomonadota > Gammaproteobacteria > Oceanospirillales > Halomonadaceae > Billgrantia > Billgrantia diversa. Next base: position 1,252,239 of record NZ_CP053382.1, read on the forward strand.
AGCGTTCACCAGCCCTGACCGCGCCGCTGCCAAGCGGGCGTTCGATGCCATGATGACGATGAAGAAAATCGACATCGCCAAGATCGAGGCCGCCTTTCGCGGTTGAGATGAGGGCAGGCTTACCCAAAGCCGCCGACGCTAGCCCAGCGTCGGCGGCTTTTTTCTTTCTTTTCTTTGCAATAGGCCCTCAACCTCAGGCTTCGATCCACACCTCATCGCCCTTGAAGCTCACCTTCCAGGTGCGCAGCGCTACGCTGTCGTCTTCCAGGCACAGGCCGTCTTCCAGGCGGAAGTGCTGCTTGTAGATCGGCGAGGCGACGACCAGTTGCCCCTGGAGGTCGCCGACGATGCCGCGGGCGATGACGTTGGCGTTGGAGAAGGGGTCGTGGTGATCCAGGGCGTAGAGTTCCTTCGCCTGGCCGGGCAGGTAGAAGATTGCCACTTGGGCGGGGCCTTCCGGGGTTTCCACCCAGGCGGCGACGCCGGAGTAGGGCACCAGGTCGGCGCGGGCACAGACGGTTTGCCAGGTCTGGGTCATGGTCTTGGCTGCTGCGTTGGCGATTGTCATAAGATGATTCCTAGCAAGGGTATCGGGAAATCGGCGAGCGGGATGAAGCGCTAGGCGCGCGGCGGACCGAAGGCGAGACATAACGTGGGTTAGGTGAGCCTTCGGGGTGCCGCGCAACAACGCGATTCGCACGCATAGCCATTTCCTTAAGCCGGCCGCAGCTGGCCGCGCTCGGTGGTGTAAATAATGTCCGGGTCCGGGCGCGCGTCGTTGACGAAGCTGCGGAAGCGCTTGAGCTTCTCCGGGTCGCTGATGGCGTTGGCCCATTCGCACTCGTAGGTGTCGATCACGGCCTGCATCTGCCGGTCGAGTTCTTCGCCGATGCCGAGGCTGTCTTCGAGGATCACCTGCTTGAGGTAATCCAGCCCGCCTCCCAGGTTCTCGCGCCACACCGAGGTGCGCTGCAGGCGGTTGGCGGTTCGGATGTAAAACATCAGGAAACGGTCGATGATGCGGTAGAGCTGTTCGTCGTCGAGGTCGGTGGCGAACAGTTCGGCGTGGCGCGGGCGCATGCCGCCGTTGCCGCACACGTACAGGTTCCAGCCGTTCTCGGTGGCGATCACGCCGATGTCCTTGCTCTGGGCTTCGGCGCATTCGCGGGTGCAGCCGGAAACGCCGAACTTGATCTTGTGCGGCGCGCGCAGGCCCTTGTAGCGGTGCTCCAACTGGATCGCCATGCCCACGCTGTCCTGCACGCCGTAGCGGCACCAGGTGCTGCCCACGCAGGACTTCACGGTACGCAGCGATTTGCCGTAGGCGTGGCCGGTCTCGAAACCGGCTTCGATCAGCTCGCCCCAGATCGCCGGCAGGTCCTCCAGGCGGGCGCCGAACAGGTCGATGCGCTGGCCGCCGGTCACCTTGGTGTAGAGCGCGTACTTCTGCGCCACCTGGCCCAGCACCACCAGCTTGTCGGGGGTGATCTCGCCGCCCGGCACGCGGGGAACGACGGAGTAGGTGCCGTTCTTCTGCATGTTGGCCATGAAGGCGTCGTTGGTGTCCTGCAGCGGGATGTGGGCCGCATCGGTGATCGGCTCGTTGAAGCAGGAAGCGAGTATCGAGGCCACCGCCGGCTTGCAGATGTCACAGCCGAGCCCCGGGGCTGATGAAGAGCCAAGGCCGTGACCCACCTTGGAGCCATGCTTCTCCATCAGCTCGCTGAAGGTCTTGATGCCTTCCACTCGTACGATGTCGTAGAGCTCCTGGCGGGTGTAGTGGAAGTGCTCGCAGATCGACTTGTCCACTTCCACGCCGCGGCTCTCGAGCTCAAAGTCCACCAGGTTCTTGAGCAGGGCGGCGCAGCCGCCGCAGCCGGTGCTGGCCTTGGTCGCGCCCTTAACCGCGCCGAGGTCCACGGCGCCGGCGTCGATCGAGGCGCACACGTCGCCCTTGGTGACGTTGTGGCACGAGCAGATGGTGGCGGTTTCCGGCAGGGCGTCCGGCCCCAGCGCGGGGGCGGCTTCACCACCGGCGGGCAGGATCAGTGCGGCCGGGTCCTCAGGCAGGTCGATGCGGTTGGCATAGTACTGGTGCAGCGTGTCGTAGTAGCTGTTGTCGCCCACCAGCATGGCGCCCACCACGCGCTTGCCGTCGCTGGAGACCACCAGCTTGCGGTACTGCTGCTTGATGGGGTCGAGAAAGCGGTACTGTCGCACGCCGGGGGTGCGGTCGCCGTGGGCATCGCCGATGGAGCCCACGTCGACGCCCATCAGCTTGAGCTTGGTGCTCATGTCGGCGCCGGCAAAGGTGGTGCCACCTTCCAGCAGGGTGGAGGCGGCGGCCTTGGCCATCTGGTAGCCGGGGGCGACCAGGCCGAAGATGCTGTTGTTCCACAGCGCCACTTCGCCGACGGCGAGAATCGCGGGGTCGCTGGTCAGGCAGTTGTCGTCGATCACCACGCCGCCGCGCTCGCCCATCTCCAGGCCGCAGTCGCGGGCCAGTTCGTCGCGGGGGCGAATGCCGGCGGAGAACACGATGAGATCGGTCTCCAGCACCTTGTCGTCCTGGAACACCATGCGGTGGCGGCTGGCCTCGCCGTCGACGATCTCCTGGGTGGCGCGGCCGGTGAGCACCTGCACGCCCAGCGCCTCGATCTTCTCGCGCAGCAGCTCGCCGCCTTCGCTGTCGACCTGCATCGGCATCAGGCGCGGGGCGAACTCCACCACGGCGGTGTCGAGGTTGAGCCCACGAAGGGCGTTGGCGGCTTCCAGGCCGAGCAGGCCGCCGCCCACCACCACGCCGGTGGTGGCGGTTTCGGCTGCGGCTCGGATGGCGTCGAGGTCCTCCAGGGTGCGGTAGACCAGGCAGCCTTCGCGCTCGTTGCCGGGAATCGGCGGCACGAAGGGGTAGGAGCCGGTGGCCAGCACCAGGCGGTCGTAGGCGTAGCGGCCCTGTGGCGTCACCACTTCGCCCTTGTCGCGGTCGATCTCGGTGACCGCCTCGTGCAGGCGCAGTTCGATGCCGTGCTCGGCGTAGTAGTCGGCGGTGGAGAGCGCCAACGAGGCGGCGTCGCGGCCGCTGAAGTACTCGGAGAGGTGCACGCGGTCGTAGGCCAGGTGGCGCTCCTCGCCGAACACGGTAACGGCGTAGCGCTGCGTGGCGCCCTGTTCGACCAGTTGCTCGACCAGGTGGTGGCCGACCATGCCGTTGCCGATAACGATCAGTTGCGGTTTAGCGGGCGTGTTCATGCGGCCTCCTTCGCGGGGCGTTGCGGTGATTCATTGAGGGCGTCGTCGAGCAGGAGTTGGGCGTCGGCGGCGCCGAGCAGCAGGGCCGAGCGGCAGGCGGTCAGGTCGCGGCCCGCCAGGGCCTGCTCGAAGTACCAGGGGCCGGAGGCGGTGTCGCCGTAGAGCACGGCGCCTTCCAGGCGGCCGTCGCGCAGCAGAAGGCGGCGGTAGTCGCCCTGCTGGGGGTCGCGGTAGCTGAGCACTTCATGGCCGCCGGGTTCGGGATCGGTGGGGCCGAAGGCGTAGAGCGAAACGCCGCTGACCTTGAGCTTGGTGGCGGTCGGCTGCTCGACGTAGCCCTGTGCGCCTTCGGTATCGGAGCGACAGAGCCGCTCGGCCAGTACGTCGACCTGGCGCCAGATCGGCTCGACCAGGCCGTAGGTCTGGCCTTCGAACTCGCAGCATTCCCCCAGGGCATGAATTGCCGGGTCGGAAGTGGTCAGCCATTCGTCGACGACCACACCGCGGTTGACCTCGAGCCCGGCGCTGCGGGCAAGCGCCGTGTGGGGCACGATGCCGATGGCCACGACGACGCAGTCGGCGGCGAGCCGGGTGCCGTCGCCCAGAAGTGCGGCGCACACCTGGCCGTAGGCGCCGGCTTCCAGCCGTTCGAGCTGGGCATCGGTGTGGATGTCGAGGCCGCGGCCACGCAGCTCTTTCTCGAGCAGGCGTGCGGCGGTGAGGTCGAGCTGTCGGTTCATCAGGCGGTCGTCGCGCTGCAGCAGGCTTACCCGCATGCCGCGCTTACGCAGGCCCTCCGCCGCTTCCAGGCCGAGCAGGCCGCCGCCGATCACCACGGCATTGCGGCCGGTTTCGGCCGCATTCGCCAAGGCGTCGGCGTCGTTCAGGTCGCGAAAGACGTGAACGCCCGGCAGCTCCAGCCCCGGCACCGGCGGGCGGGCCGGATGGGAGCCGGTGGCCAGCACCAGGTGGTCGTAGTCGAGTTCGCGGCCGGCATCGGTGGTCAGGCGCCGTGCGCTGCGCTCGATCGTCTCCACGCGCTCGCCCAGCACCAGCTCGATGCCCTGTTCGGCGTACCACTCGGCATCGCGCAGGGTCAGGGCGTCGCGCTCCATCTCGCCGGCGAGTAGCGGCGAGAGCAGGATGCGGTTGTAGGCCGGCGTCGTTTCGGCACCGATCACGGTGATGCGGGCGGGCCGCTCCGGCCGGGCGAGGAGCGCTTCGACCAGGCGATGGCCGGCCATGCCGTTGCCGACGATGACCAGGTGTTCGCTGGGTGCCGTTGCGGGATGTGGCTGACGCATGGCTGACAGCTCCTCTCGATGCTTGAGTGACTGGATGAAAACCAAGTGACCGGGTCAAAACGCAACGACGCCTCGGCGCGGCCCCTATCGATCTGGAATCGAATCGGGAAGCGCAGAGACGTCGTTGTCGAATATGTGTCGGCGACCGCCATTGATCGCCTCACTCAGTACAGTTCAAGAACCCGGCCAGAATGCCAGAACGCCGCTAATTTCATTTAAAGAACATGAGGTTGGGCTTCGTAAATGCGACCGGCTGGAGCCCGGCTCCCGCCGGCCGTGCACATCAGTGGTGCGTCGCGGCATCGAAATGCACAGGGCTGTAGCAAGCCGCCAGCAGCGCCGGGTCGAAGCGTCCACCCGCTTCTTCCAGTTGCCTGACGATGGGCGCGGCGAAGTGCAGCGCGGCCTGCGGCGTGGGGCGCAGCACGTCCGGGCCGCAGAGCTGCTGGTGGGCGCTTCGTCGTGGGCGAGGGTCTGTAGGTGGCGCACCGAGCGGTCGAGATAGGGCGGCAGGGCCAGCCATTCGAGCGCCTGGTGGCGGTGTTCGGGTGAGGCGTAAAGCCACTCGCCGGCATCGCGTAGTGCGCGTAGCAGGGCGGCCAGCGTGGCCGGGTAGCGCTGCGCCCAGGAGCGCGTCACGCCGAGTACCTTTTCCGGGTGGTTGGGCCATAGCTGGGCGCCGGTGGTCACCAGCCGGCCCACCTCGCAATGGCGGGCCAGGGTGCCCCAGGGCTCGCCGGCACAGAAACCGTCGATCTGCCCGTCGCGCAGGGCTTCGACCATGCGCGGCGGCGGCAGGGCGACCAACTCCACGTCGCGGTCGGGGGCGATGTCGCCCAGGGTGAGCCATTCGCGCAGCTGATAGTGCTGGCAGGAGTAGGGGTAGACCATGGCCAGGCGCGGGCGCTTGCCGCTGCCCTTGCCGCGTAGCCAGTTGCCCAGCGCCAGGGCGCTGTCGGCCGGGTCGCTGCCGAGCGTGGCGCCGCTGGCCTGGCACAGGGCGTCGGACAGCGTCACGGTATTGCCGTTGCGGCTGAGCAACAGCGGGGCCAGCGTTTCGCAGGGGGCGCGCCCCAGCCCCAGGCTCATGGCCAGCGGCATGGGGGCGAGCATCTGGGCGCCGTCGAGCAGGCCGGCGGCGACCTTGTCGCGCAGGGTGGTCCAGGCGTTCTCCCGCGACAGGCTGACATCCAGCCCCTGGGCGGTGAAGCAGCCCCGTTCGCGGGCGACGATCAGCAGGGCGGCGTCGAGCAGTGGAACGAAACCGAGGGAGATGCGCTCGAGTTCCGGCGAGTTGGCGTGGTGTTGCGGGTGGCTCATGAGCGGGATCCCCGTGGTTCGGAGGCGGGCACGGTCGGGTTCAGGCGGGCGAGAATGTCGATGACGCTGTCGGCGACCTCGGCGATGCGCTGGCCGCGGTCCATTGCCAGCTTGCGCAGCATGCGGTAGGCCTGCTCCTCGTCGCAGTTCTGGTGCTTCATCAGCAGGCCCTTGGCGCGTTCGATGCGCTTGCGTTCGGTCAGCTGGTTGCGTGCCTTGTCCAGTTCCTGGCGCATGCTCTGGAAGGCGTCGAAGCGGGCGATGGCCACCTCGACGATGGATTCGACCCGCTCGGGCACCAGGCCGTCGACCACATAGGCGCTGACGCCGGACTTGAGCGCGGCCTGCAGCATGTCGGAGTCGTGCTGGTCGGCGAAGAACACCACCGGGCGCGGGTTCTCGCGGTTGAGCAGCGCCATGCTTTCCAGCGTGTCGCGGTCGGGGCTCTCCATGTCGATGATCACCACGTCGGGCTGGTGGCGTTCGACCATCTGGTTGAGGCTGGCCGGGCTCGCGAGCCGGCAGATGACCCGGTGCCCTTCGGCCATCAATGCCTCCTCGACCATGGCGGCGCGTACCACCTCGTCGTCGACCAGCAGGATGTTCAGGGGTGATGGCATAGTGGCGTCGCTCGTGTCTGGCTAAGGCTCCGTCCCTTGTCAAGCAAGAACCATTCCAAATGTGAGTTCCCGCGCTCCTGGCGCAGCCTGGCGAAGGGTGGCTTATGGGGCGGTTGCTGCGTCGCAGCGTTCCGGTTGGCATTCTGGCACCAGACTGGTGCATTGCGGGCGTCGGCCCTGCCGGTTCATGGTGCGCTGACGCATGGGCAAGCCGACGAGTATGCGGCAGCGGAAGAGACATCTGCCTGAAACGGTCGAGTTATACGCCACATGGCACACATCCTGCTTGATTGCTTGGTAGAAAGAAATCAGGTGAATTCAATGGGAGCGCAACGTTCAGCGCCCCAAGCGGCAACGACGCCCGCCAACCGCCACCCCTTGGGGACGGCCGTTGGCGGGCGTCGTCGTTACGCGAACGACGAGACAGGAGATGGACATGCGCGAGGCCCGAACCACTTGCCCCTACTGTGGCGTCGGCTGTGGCGTGCTGGCCTGCGTCGAGGACGGCGAGATCGTCGACGTGCAGGGCGACCCGGAGCACCCGGCCAACTTCGGCCGGCTGTGTGTGAAGGGCTCGGCCCTGCACGAGACGCTGGGCAACCACGGCCGCCTGACCCGGCCGCGGGTCGACGGCGTCGAGGTGGACTGGGAGACGGCGCTGACAACGATAGCCGAGCGGCTCACGGCGGTGCAGGCCACCCACGGCTCCCAGGCGGTGGCCGCCTACCTCTCCGGGCAGCTGCTGACCGAGGATTACTACGTCGCCAACAAGCTGTTCAAGGGCTTTCTCGGTACGCCGCACCTGGATACCAACTCACGGCTGTGCATGGCCTCGGCGGTGGCCGCCCACAAGCGCGCCTTCGGCGCCGATGCCGTGCCGTGCAGCTACGAGGATCTCGAAGAGGCAGAGCTGGTGGTGTTGGTGGGCTCCAACCTGGCCTGGAACCACCCGGTGCTCTACCAGCGCCTGAAGGTGGCCAAGCAGCGCAACCCGCTGCTGCGGGTGGTGGTGATCGACCCACGGGTCACCGACACCTGCGAGATCGCCGATCTCTACCTGGGGCTCAAGCCGGGTAGCGATGCGCGCCTGTTCACCGGGCTGCTGGCGTGGATGGCCAAGCGCAACAAGCTCGACTGGGTCTACCTGGAAGCCCATGTTCAGGGCTTCGACGAGGCACTGGCCGCGGCGCGCGAGCAGGATGCCGGCGTCGAGGCTATCGCCGCCGACTGTGACGTCGATGCCGAGCGCCTGGAAACTTTCTTCTACTGGTTCGCCAGCCACCTGCACGTGGTCACGCTGTTCTCCCAGGGTATCAACCAGTCGTCCAGCGGCACCGACAAGGGCAACGCCATCATCAATTGCCACCTGGCGGGCGGCAAGATCGGCCTGCCCGGGGCGGGGCCGTTCTCGATCACCGGCCAGCCCAACGCCATGGGCGGGCGCGAGGTGGGCGGGCTGGCCAACCAGCTCGCCGCCCACATGGACTACGACACCCCCGGTGCGCGGGATCGCGTCACGCGTTTCTGGGCCACCGAGCGGCGGGTGCCGTGCCTGCCCGATGGCCCCGGCCACAAGGCGGTGGCGCTGTTCGAGGCGATCGAGCGCGGCGAGGTGCAGGCACTGTGGATCATGGCCACCAATCCCGCCGTGAGCCTGCCGCGTGCCGACCGGGTGCGCGCGGCACTCGAGAAGTGCCCGCAGGTGATCGTCTCCGAGTGCATGGCCGACGCCGACCTGCTGGCCTATGCCGACATCGTGCTGCCGGCGTCGAGCTGGTCGGAGAAGGACGGCACCGTGACCAACTCCGAGCGGCGCATCTCGCGCCAGCGCGGCATCCTGCCGCCACCGGGGGAGGCGCGCCACGACTGGTGGATCGTCTGCGAGGTGGCCAAGCGGCTGGGCTTCGGCGAAGCCTTCGACTACAGCCACCCAAGCGAGATCTTCGACGAGCACGCCCGGCTCTCGGGCTTCGAGAACGGTGAGCGCCCGGGTGAGAGCCGCCGGCTGTTCGATATCTCCGGCCTGGTCGGGCTCGACCGGGCCGCCTACGACGCCCTGACGCCGATCCAGTGGCCGGTCAATGCCGGCGCCCCTCACGGCACCGCCCGGCTGTTCACCGATGGCCGCTTCGCCACGCCAGATGGCCGCGCGCGGATGCTGCCGGTGAGCCCGCGGCCGCCGGCACAGGCGCTGGACGCCACGCGCCCGCTGCGGCTCAACACCGGGCGTATTCGCGACCAGTGGCACACCATGTCCCGTACCGGGCGTGCGCCGCGCTTGATGAACCACCGTGCCGAACCGTTCATCGAGATCGCCCCTGAAGACGCCTGCGAGCTGGGGGTGGAAGAGCATACGCTGGCCCAACTGCACGGCGCGGGCGGCAGCTACATCGGCCGCGTGCGGGTGTCGCGCGGGCAGCGCCGCGGTGAGGTGTTCGTGCCGATGCATTGGAGCCGCCACTTCAGCGGGGCGGCACTCATGGGCGAGCTGCTCGAGGCACACCTCGACCCGATTTCCGGCCAGCCGGAGTCCAAGCATGGCGCTGTTGCGTTGGAGCCGCTGCCACTGGGCTGGGAGGCCACGCTACTGGTAGCCGACGACCTGGGCGTGGCGGAAACGGCCTGGTGCGACGAGAGCCGCTACTGGGCACGCATTCCGCTGGGCGACTGCCAGCGCTGGCAACTGGCCGGCGGTGAGCCGAGCGCCTGCGGCGGGGTGGAAGGCGCCTGCGGCGGGGTTGAGAAGGCCGAACGCGACTGGCTGTCCTGGCTGGAAGCCGAGCTGCCGGCACCCACGCTGTGGTGCACCGACCCCGCCAGCGGCCGCCTGCGCGCCGCCGGGGTCGATGAGGCGGGCCGCCTGCGCTGGTGGTTCATGTCGGGTGCGCCCAGGGAGCTGCCCAACCTGAGCTGGCTGGCCGCGCGCTTCGCTGAGGCCGCCAACGGGGAAGGGCTGGCGCCGCCGCACCGCCGACGCCTGCTGGCGGGCTGCGACGACGGCGCCGCCAACCAGGGTCCCGTGGTCTGCAGCTGCCATCAGGTAGGTCAACGCGCTATCCTAGGGGCCATACGTGAAGGCGATGACAGCGTCGAGGCGCTGGGCGCCAGGCTGGCCTGTGGTACCCAGTGCGGAAGCTGCATTCCCGAGCTGAAATCGCTTATCGAAGAGGAGAAGGCCCATGCGAGCGCTGAGCCACTTGAAGACAATGCTATCGCCTGAGCTGCTGCAGGCCGCCTTCTCGCGGCTGCACGGCCTGGGGCATATCGTGCGCTCGCCGTTCGGGCGATCCACCCGCGTTGCCGCACCGACCGTGACCCTGGACGGCGATTGCCATGCCGGCCGGGTCTACCTGGTGGGGGCGGGCAGCGGCGACGTCGAGCTGCTCACGCTCAAGGCCGCTCGCCTGCTGCAACAGGCCGACGCGGTGGTCTACGACCGCCTGGTGGGCGACGACGTGCTGGCGCTGATTCCCGCGGGCCACGAGCGCTACTACGTGGGTAAGGAGCGGGGCCACCATAGCGTGCCCCAGGCCGAGATCGGTGCGCTGCTGGTGAAGCTGGCAGGGCAGGGCAAGTCGGTGGTGCGGCTCAAGGGCGGCGACCCCGGCGTGTTCGGGCGCATGGGCGAGGAGCTCGCCGCGCTGGCCGAGGCCGACGTGGCAGCAGAAATCGTGCCGGGCATCACCGCCGCCTCGGCGGCCGCGGCCGGCATGGGCATTCCGCTGACCGACCGCGCCCACGCCCAGCAGCTGCGCTTCATTACCGCCCAGCTGTGCCGCAAGGACGGTGAGCCCGACTGGGCCACCCTGGCGCGCCAGGACGAGACGCTGATCTTCTACATGGGCCTGACCAAGGTCGACGCCATCTGTGGCGGGCTGCGCCGTGCCGGGCTTCCCGACGACTGGCCGATCATGCTGGTGGCCAACGCCAGCCTGCCCGAACAGGCCTCGCTGGTCGGCACCCTGGCCGACATGCCGGAGACGCTCGCCGCCACGCCGCTGCCGTCGCCGTGCCTGATCGTGGTCGGCAGCGTGGTGCGCATGGTCGAAACCAGCCAGGCCGCTGCTCCGTCGGCCCAGGTCGAGGCGTCTCCCTCCCGCTGAATCGCCCGCACCCAAGCTCCCGTGCTGTTTGAACTGGAAAGGCGTGGCGGCACTGCTCTCTCTTCTGCTGCTAGTGCTGCTGCTCGAGTGAGGGTGGGGGTTAGGCTCGCGAACTCGTGCCAGGGCGCTGCCGACGACCGGCGAGGGCGCGCACGAGCTGCGACTTGTTCATGCTCGAACGGCCGCTGATGCGCCACTCGCTGGCCAGTCGGTAAAGCTCGTCTTTGCTCTTCGTTTCGAGGTTCGTCGCGTCACCGTCCGGCTTGCGCTCGGTGTGCCCGTCGGGCTTCGGCCGCTCGTTCTGCTGGGTCGTTTCCTCGGGCCGCGGCTTTCCTGACTGCTCGATGCACGCCTTCACCGCATCCAACAACTCCTCGCGTTTCATTTTCGACGTGCCGGAGATTTCGTACTTCCTCGCCATGTCGAGCAGCTCGGCCTTGGTGCGCAGGTTGAGCCCATAGATGTGTTCATGTTCACCCACGCTGTAGGGGAGGGGATCGGACTCGTCGGCCTCTTCGAGCTCTTCTATCATCTGCTTCAGGTACTCGATGACCTTCTTGCGCTGGGCTTTTTCGCTGACGTTCCAGGCATTGTTGCTGGCACGCTTGTGCGCGACCTTGAATTTCTTGCCTTCCAGGCAGGTCTCGTAGCTGTTGGCGTCGCACTTCTCTACGCGCTGATGGGACACGATCAGCCAGTTGTATTCCGTCCCGATGGGGGCGCCGGACTCCTCGGGGGCGCGCGCCGCCCGCCGCTTGGTGGTCTGATAAGAGATTTCCCACTCATCGGGGCTGAGCTTTCGTTCGCGCCACTCACCCTGGTCGTAGTACCACTTGTGCGAGCGGCCGACGGGCATGCCCGAGTAGCCTTTGCCTTCGTGCTGCTTGAGGCGGTCATAGCCTTGGGTTTTTCGCTTGTCATCGATAGCCATCGCGGAACCTCCTTGCTCTCAACCGAAGTCCATCTGTTCCATAGAGAGAGCGTAGTAGTTGACGAAGATGACGAAGTTCCTGGCGCGTGAGTTGCGTCTTCGGCATCTGCTAGGCTGATGCAGCAGACACCTGGAATGGTGTGAAGCCAGGCAAGGAGCAGACATGGCCGACAAGGACAGCGGCGTCGAATCGATCTCGCGCTACACTCGACGCGTCATGATTGCCATCGGGCTTGCCGCCCTCGTAGCGGTGTTGCTCTATTTCGCCAGCCAGCTCATCGATGTGCTGCTGCTGGCCTTTGCCGGCATTCTGGCGGCCGTGGCAATCGATGGTGTGGTGCGCCTGTGCCAGCGCTACTTGCCGATCGGGCGGCGCTGGGCCCTGGTGATTGCGCTGACGCTGGTCTGTCTGGCGTTTGGCGGGCTGGGGGCGCTGGTCGGTCCGCGCCTGGCGGAGGAGCTTCCGCAACTGGCGCAGCAGCTTCCTGAGGCCTTTCGCCGGCTTGCGGAGCAAGTGCAGGGAGTCCCAGGCGTCGAAGCGGCACTGAAGGAGTTCGACAATCCCGCTAGCCTGCTCGGGCAACCGATGCTGGATCGCTTTACCTCCGCCTTCTCCACTACCTTCGGAGCGCTGACGAATTTCCTGCTGATCCTGCTGGTGGGCTTCTACTTGGTGCTCAGTCCGAGCGAGTACATTCACCACGTGGTACTGCTGTGTCCCCCTGCGCGCCGGAAGCGCCTGCGCCAGGTGCTGTTCCTGCAGGGGCGCTCGCTGCGCTTGTGGTTGGTGAGCCGACTGATCTCCATGTTGTTCGTCGGCATCGGCGTCGCCCTCGGTTTGATGTTGATGGGCGTGCCGATGGCCGGCGCGCTGGGGCTGGTGGCTGGGCTGCTGTCCTTCATCCCTTATCTGGGGCCGATCCTGGGGGCCCTGCCGACGATATTGATCGCCTTTTTCGAATCGCCCGAGCTTGCCCTTTATGCCATCGGGCTCTACCTCGTCATCGAGACGGTGGAGTCGAATATCATCACGCCGCTGGCGGCCAAGGGCATGGTCTCTCTGCCGCCGGCCTTTACCGTGATGGTGCAGCTCGCGGGGGCGGCGGTAGCGGGAGTTGCCGGGGTCATGCTGGCCACTCCCATTGCCGTGGTGGCGGTGGTGGCCGTGCAGATGCTCTATGTGGAGGACGTACTCGGCGACGACGTCGACGTGCTGGGGGAACACTAGACGGTCCGGATGGCCGTCTCGACTGATCATTCATGGACGGTAGACCAGTACCGTGTAGTTTCGACCCTCGATTTCCTCGAAATTCTTTAGCTTGTCCATTAAGTGCTGATCCAGCTGCTTGCCTTCGTGCAGCAACAACATGCCGCTGGCGGAGTAAATGTCCTGGGCCAGAATCATACCCGGCTTCACTTGGCTAGTTTCCAGTGAAATGACCGCTTTGCCACTGGTTTGTAGGTCTGGCGCCTTTTCGATACACAGCTTGACGAAATCATGGCACAGCTCGGGATCGTAGATGCGTCCCGCAAACTTGCGCAGCAGAGCCAACGCCTGCGGGCGGGGTACTTCACGTGGCAGAACCATGCCACGCTGTAGCTCGATGAAGTCAACGGCCAGTCCCAGCAGGCGTGCGCCATAGGGAATGTCCCTGCCTTCGATTCGATCGGGAAAACCGCCACCGTTCCAGCGCTCTCGATGGTGGCGCACGATTTTTGCCGCTCTCTTCAGTTGAGGCATCGCCATCAACTGGTTCTCGCCGCTTACCGGGTAATGCTGGTAGGCAGCACGCTCATGTGCCGACAGCTGCTCGGACGGGGTGACAAGCAAATGATCGTCCCAGGTGAGTTTTCCCATGTTGTAGAGTGCCGAAGCCAGCTGGAGGTCTTGCTGTAACGTACGATCCAGCTCATGTGCTTCGCAGAAAGCAGTGACGAGGGCATGTACTTGGTCGTTTGTCTGGAGATGGCGAGGCAGACGCTGATGGAGAAGATCGCCAATGACGCGTGCTGTCGTCACATGCATGTGCAGCAGCTCATCGTACGCCTTGTCCAGCATTTCGGCGGTTTGCTTGAGTTCTTGCTGAGTTGCCTCGATCCGTTGCTCCAGTGCAGCATTGAGCGCGATCAAATCCTGGTTCTGCTCGAGCAGCGCTTTCTCACGGCGCATTTGTTCTCGCTGGTTGCCGAGTTGCTCCAGCCCCCGGCGAAGCATCAGGCGGAGTCTCTCGTCGTGCCACGGTATGGGAATCAAGCCGTAGATATGGCCTTCTTCGATGGCGCGAAGTGTGTCTTCGGTGCCGGAAGTAACATCGGTCATGAGCAGGCGAAGGCAGTCCGGCCAATGCTCTTCGAGGAGTTCCAGTAATTCGTGCCCATCCAGGCTTGGCGTGAGCGCGTCGAATAGCACGATGTCGACGGGCTCGCGCTCCAGGGTTGCCAGGGCATCCTGAGCACTTTCCGCATTCAGGACGTTGAAGCCCTCCTGCTCAACTATTTCGGAGAGAGACGTTAGGCGGCCGGTATCCTCTACCACCAGCAATAGGGTTACCGGCTCGGATTCTGCCTGAGCCGGCACCTGTTCTGGCTGACGTTGTGCGTCATGTATCGCTTCGCCTTCCATGCTGCTCCCCCAAACAATTGAGGCAATGAGCCGAATATGGCTTTAACTGCTGTATCGGCCGCATTGGAGGAAGCTTGAGGAAGCGCGGTATATCAGTTCTGTAGATGCGCCAATATCGTATCGACGCTGCTCTTGTCGACCACGCCGCGTTCGGTATCGATGCCGACGTAGGTCACCACGCCATCCTCGGCGATCAGGGCGAAACGCAGGCAGCGAGTGCCCATGCAGGCACCGCTGGAATCCTTTTCCATGCCCAGGGCGCGAGTCAGCTCAGCGTTGCCGTCGGCCAGCATCAGAATCGCCTGGGCGTTCTGATCCTTTTGCCAGGCGCGCATCACGAAAGCGTCGTTGACTGCCATGCAGGCGAGGGTATCGACCTTCTCCAGCACCTGGTCGGTCTTGATCACAAAGCCGGGCATGTGGGTGTTGGAGCAGCTGGGCGTGAAGGCACCCGGCACGCCGAACAGCACCACGCGCTTGCCGGCGAACACCTCGCCGGTGGTGATGTCCTCGGGACCGTCGGGGCCGTTGGTCTTGAGCTTTACGTCGGGGATCTTGTCGCCTACGGAAATGGGCATTGGACAGCTCCATGTCATGTCATCGATAGCGATACTGTAGCGCAGTATGGCCGCCTGGCACGTTGCCGAATGTAGCCCGGTCAACTGCCCTGGTAGGCGTCGAAGACTTCCTGGCCGGTCATGTCGCGGGTCTCGTTGGCGAAGCGGTAAAACGCCGGCTTCTGATCGATGAAGATCTGCGAATCGAAACTCCATGCCTCGCCGCCGTCGACCAGGCCGACCGGAACGGCATAGTGGTTGCCGTTCTTGAGGCGGTAGAAGAGGTGGGTGCCGCAGCGCCGGCAGAAGCCGCGCTCGGCCCAGTCCGACGAAGCATAGACCGTGATGTTCTCCTCGCCTTCTATCTCGACGTCGCTGACCGACTCCAGCGCCAGCAGCGGGCCACCGCCCCAGGTGCGGCACATGTCGCAGTGGCAGGCGCCGACGTTCTGCTTGTTGACCGCCACGGCGACTTTCACCGCGCCGCACAGGCAACTGCCGCGCGCATTCATCCCGTCTTTCATGGACTCTCTCCTCCATCAAGCATTGGACCGAACATACTGGCGAAGGATAGTCGCTGCATGTGAGGTTCGCTGCCTCATGATGCAGGTCGATGATCGGTGCCAAACGCCTTGCCAGGCCGGTTAGTCGGGGTCGTCCGAGACGAAGGCCTGGCGATGAAAGGCGGCTGCGGCCTCGACCTCGGCCAGGCCGGTGATGCTGGGCTCTTGCAGGGTGCCGCCAGCCAGAGCTTCGAGAACCGTCCTGACTCCCCGTGACAAGGAAATGAGGTGGTATCCCCCTTCCAGCACGAAGACCAGTTGGCCCTTGCAATGTCGACGCGCGACCTCCTGCAGGATGCCGGTCATGGCGGCGAAGCCTTCGAAGGAGACATTGAGGGCGAGATCGAACGGATGCGGATCGAACCCTGCCGATACCAGGATCAGGTCCGGTTGGAACCAGTCGGCGGCAGGCACCAGGATCTCGTTGAAGGCCTTGAGATAGGCCTGGTCGCCAGCGCCGGCCGGCATGGGGACGTTGACCGTGGTGCCTTCGCCCAAGCCAACACCGATCTCTTCCAGTTGCCCGGTGCCGGGATAGAAGGGCGAGGCACGGTGGATGTCGAAGAACAGCACATCGGGGTCGGCATAGAAGATGTCCTGGGTGCCGTTGCCGTGATGGGCGTCCCAATCCACGATCATGACGCGCCGGCACCCGAGTTCCGCCTGGGCGTGGGCGGCAGCAACCGCCACGTTGTTGAACAGGCAGAAGCCGCGGGCACGCACCGGTTCGGCGTGGTGCCCGGGTGGGCGCACTAGCGCGAATGCGGATTCGCTGCGTCCCTGGATAACCGCCTCGACTGCGGCGATGGCGGTGCCGGCGGCCACTTCGGCGGCATCGATGCTGCCGGTGGAAACTGCCGTGGTATCCACGTCTAGCCAGGCGTTCTTGCCGCGCAGGTCGAAGATGTGGCTGAGATACGAACTGGTGTGGACGCGTCCCAGCTGGTCCCGCGTTGCCGACTTGCCACACTCGAAGCGCAGGCCGGGCACCGGCTCGAGTTCCAGCAATTGACGAATGGCGCTGAGCCTACCTGCGTGTTCCGGATACTTCCAGGGCACGTTCAGCGATGAAAGCAGTTGGCGTATTCGCCGCTCCATGCGGCTGGGCAGGAAGGGGGCCTCGGAGTCAGGCTGATGGGATAGCACTCGTTCGTCGTAGAAGGCGATCACGCTATTGGGCTCGGCCACGTTCCGCTCCTGGGCAGGGTCGGGTTCACCTCCAGCATAGCGCCTATAGAGATGCTAGCGGCTCGAATCCCGTGTTGCCTCCCGGATCATCTCGCGGAGTGCCGCGGCGGCGGCCGAGAGTGGATGACGATGGCGCATGACGATGCCCAGCGGGCGCTCGATGTCGGGCGTCGTCAACGGCCTGTAGTCGATGCCGTCGGTGGCGATCTGACGGAAGCTGAGCCGCGGCAGCACGCTGATGCCGAGGCCGGCGGCCACCATGCGACCCACGGTGGCGATCTGGCTGGCGTCGCAGAGGATCTCCAGCGGAGCGTCCACTCCCGCCATGATGCGGTCGATGTCCTGGCGCGAGCTGGAGAGGCGATTGATGCCGATGAAGGGGTGCCTGGCCAGTTGCGCCCACTGCACGCTGTGCTGCTCCAGCAGCGGATGCCCGCTGGGGCAGACCGCCACGTAGCGATCCACCAGTACCGGTTCGAAGGCCAGTTCCTCGGTGTCGTGGGGTGCCACCGAGAGGCCGAGGTCGGCGCGGCCCTCGCGCACCAGTTGGCTGACCTGTTCGGCAAGCACGTCGTGCAGGCTCAGGTTGATGCGCGGGTAGCGGGCGTGAAAAGTGGCGATGATACCCGGCAACAGCCCCGCCGCCAGGGTGGGCAGCGCGGCCACGGTGACCTTGCCGCGCTGCTTGGAGAAGCGCTCCTCGAGGTCGTCGAAGGCTTCGGACCAGTCGTTGAGCAGGCGTATCGCCACCGGCAGGAAGGCTTCGCCTTCAGGCGTCAGGCTGAGCTGGCGCGTGGTGCGCGAGAACAGCGCGCCACCGACGGTTTCCTCCAGCTTGCGCAGGGTGATGGAAATCGCCGGCTGGGAGAGGTGGATGCGCTCGCTGGCCTCGGCCAGGTTGCTCGACTGGGCGACGGCGACGAAGGCGCGCAGCTGCTTGATGCTGGGTTTCATTTAAGAAGTAAAACACAATTTAAAAACTATTCAATATACAAAATAAAAGTGTCGCACCATGCTGCGGCATAGGGGTTATCCCTACGCAACACGACAAAAACAAGCCCGCAAGCCGGGCCAAGGAGCCACTCATGAAGCCAACCATGAAGACCCTGCTCACTGCCATGGCAGCCAGCGCCACCCTGCTGTCTGCCGCTGCCGTACAGGCCCAGGAGCGCCTGCTGATCGGCTCGACCTCCAGCTCATCGAGCCACTACGGCTACTTCGTCGCCGTCAATCAGATCATCAACAACCAGGTCGAGGGGGTCAGCGCCTCGGTGGCTGAGACCGGAGCCACCGTCGACAACCTGCGCCGCTTGAGCCGCAATCAGATCGACATGGGGCTGGTGACCACCAATACCGGCTACCACGCCTATGCGGGGCAACAGGACTTCGACGGTCGCCCGGTCGATAGCCGCCTGCTGTGGGTCTATACCGTGGCGCCCCAGAACGTGGTGATACGCGAGGATGCGGATGTCTCCAGCCTCGAGGGGCTCGACGGCGTGCGCTTCAACCCGGGCATTACCGGTTCGGCCACCGAGAGCACCACCGAAGCGGTGTTCGAGACGCTCGGCATCTCGCCCGACTACGTGCGCGGTTCGACTACCGACGTGGTCGATTCCATCAAGGACGGCCGCATCATGGGCTACGTCAAGTCGGGGGTCGGCAACAAGCTCGACGGCTCGACCATGGACATCGCCACCTTCACGCCGATCAACGTGCTGTCGCTCTCGGGTGAGCAGGCCGACACCCTGCGTGCCGAGATGCCCGACCTGGCCGTGGTCAATATTCCCGAAGGTGCCGGCGAAGGCGTTCCGGCCTATACCACCTGGGCCTTCGGCGTGGCCGTGCATGCGCACCCGGACCTCGACGAGGAGACCGCCTACCAGATCGTCAAGGCAGTGATGGAGAACCCCGAGCCGCAGGCCAACGCCTTCTCGGCCGTGCGTGACGAGGATTTGGCGCAGATGACCCTGGATGTCGGCACCGTGCCGCTGCATGCCGGTGCGGCGCGCTACTTCGAGGAGCAGGGTCTGGAAATTCCCGACGCCCTGCAGCCCGTCGAGTAACGCCAGGAGGCGTTTGCCATGCGCGAGAATCTGACCAAGCTGCTGGCCCTCGCATTGGGCGGCCTGATCCTCTATACCTCAGCGACCGGCCCCTTCGAGAGCCTGATCCAGCGGGCCATCTTTCTCGCGCTGGTGATCCTGCTGGGGCTGACGCTCTATCCGCTGGGAGCCGACAGGCGCTGGCGGCCGCTGGGGCTGGCGGTGGACATGTGCCTGGCCGTCGGCACGGTACTGGCCTGCGGCTACGTGGCGATGAACCATGAACGGATTCTCGTCGAGCTGCCCTGGGCCACACCGCGGGACATGCTGTTCACCGGCGTGCTGGTGGTGACGGTGCTGGAACTTTCACGGCGCGCCATCGGGGCGATATTCCCGCTGCTGGTGTTGGCGGGGCTGGCCTATGCCTGGCTCGGGGGGGCAATCCCCGGGCCGCTGGGGCATCGCGGCTTCGACCTCTATTTCATTACCGAGACGCTCTACCTGGGTGACCTGGGCGTGTGGGGCATGCTGGTCGGCGTAGCCGCCACCACCATCGCCGCCTTCGTGCTGTTCGGCTGCCTGCTGCTGCATACCGGTGGCGGCCAGACCTTCATGGACCTGGCGCTGCGCATCAGCGGTCGCTCGCCGGGCGGTGCGGCCAAGGTCGCCACCGTGGCCTCGGGGCTGTTCGGCATGGTCAGCGGCAGTGCCGTGGCCAACGTGGCCACCACCGGCAATTTCACCATTCCCATGATGAAGCGGCTCAATTATCCCGCGCCCTTCGCCTCTGGGGTGGAAGCGGTGGCTTCCACCGGCGGCCAGATCGCCCCGCCGATCCTCGGCGCGGCGGCCTTCATCATGGCCGAGATCCTCGGCGAGAGTTACCTGCGCATCGCGCTTGCCGCGCTGCTGCCGGCGATCCTGTTCTATCTCGGTGTGTTCCTGACCATCCACCTGGTGGCGCGGCGACGCAACCTGCAGGTGGTGCCCGACGACGAGCTGCCGAGCTGGCCGGAGGTGCTGCGTCCGGAGCGTATCATTCCGATCCTGGCGGCGCTGGGCGGGCTCTTCTACGGCGTGTTGTCGGGGCGCTCGATCCAGATGGCGGCCTTCTACGGCATCCTGATGACGGTGCTGACCTTCGTGCCCTTCGCCTTGCTGGCGCGCCGGCCGCTGCGCGAGATCGCCGGCAAGCTGCTGGCCGGGCTGATCGATGCCGGCAAGGGCATGGTGATCATCGGCGTGCTGCTGGCCGGCGCGCAGATGCTGGTGGCGATGATCGGCATGACCGGCATCGGCGTGACGCTGGCCAGCCTGATCGTCAACGTGGGAGGCGAGTCGCTGTTCCTGGTGGCCTTCATCGTCGGTGGCGTGTGCCTGATTCTGGGCATGGGCATTCCCACCACGGCGGCCTACGTGCTGGTGGCTTCGGTGCTGGCCCCGGCGCTGACCACCATCGGCGTCGAGCCGCTGATCGCTCACCTGTTCGTGTTCTACTTCGCCACGCTGTCCGTTATCACGCCGCCGGTGTGCGTGGCGGTGTTCGTCGCGGCGGGCATTGCCGGTACCAACTGGCTGCCGGCGGCAGGCGAGGCGGTGCGTCTGGCGGCGGCGATCTACGTCATTCCCTTTCTGCTGCTGATCTACCCGGCCCTGGCCGGCTTCGGCAGTGCCTTGGACATCATGTTGGCCTGCTCCCAGGGCGTGGTGTTCGTGGTCGCCTTCGCCGCGTTGATGTCGAGGGTGGCGATGACCGGCAACCGGCTGCTGGACGTGGCGGGGCTCGTGCTGGTGGTGGGGCTGGCGCTGATCCCCGGCTGGTTGACCACGGCCGGCGCGCTGCTGCTGCTGGTGGCGCTCTTCGCCTGTCGCCGCCAACTCCTGGCCGCGACCCCTTCCGGTGAGAGAAGGCCTGGCGAGAAGACGCCGAACGCCCAGGATATCCCGGCCAAGGAGACCCACTCATGACCTTTCTGCTGGGAAGCGGGGCGGGATTCTCCGGCGACCGCACCGATGCGGCCATTCCGGTGGTAGCCGAGCTGATCCGTCGCGGCCAGCCCGCCGCCTTGCTGTTCGAGACCTTGGGTGAGCGCACCCTGGCGGCGGCTCACCGCGCCATGCGCGACGATCCTGCGGCCGGCTACGAGCCGCTGCTGGAGGAGCTGCTGGCGCCGATACTCGACGACTGCCTGACACACGGGATCGCGATTCTCGGCAACTTCGGCGCGGCCAACCCGGTCGGCGCCTGTCGCGTGGTGGCCGAGCTGGCAGCTCGCACGCAGCGCGGCGGGGCAAGCATCGGTAGGGTGCATGGCGACGACATACGTGCACGCCTCGGCGAGCTGGAGCTGCAGCGCTGGGAGGCGGAGAGCCGCGAGCTGCCCGGCGAGGAGGCGCTGATCTCGGCCAACGTCTACCTGGGTGCAGCGCCCCTGGTCGAGGCGCTCGAGCTGGGCGCCGAGGTGGTGGTCAGCGGCCGGGTGGCCGACCCCGCGCTGTTCCTGGCGCCGTTGATGCATCACTTCGGCTGGGCCTGGGACGACTGGGACCGCCTGGCTGCCGGCATGATGGCGGGCCACCTGGGCGAGTGCGGGGCCCAGATCAGCGGCGGCTACTTCGCCGACCCTGGCTGCAAGGAGGTGCCGAATCTCGCGCGGGTCGGCTATCCGATCATCGAGGTGGAGGAGGATGGCAGTCTGGTGGTGACCAAGCCCGCCGGCACCGGCGGCATGGTCACCGCGCGCACGGTCAAGGAGCAGTTGCTCTACGAGGTGCATGACCCGGCCAACTACCTGACCCCCGACGTGGTGGTGGATCTCTCTTCCGTGCGGGTCGAGGAGCTCGGCCCGGACCGGGTGGCGGTGAGCGGCATCCGCGGCAAGCCCGCCCCCGAGCGGCTCAAGACCACCGTCTGCTACGAAGGCGGCTGGCAGGGCGAGGCGGAGATCTCCTACGCCGGGCCCAACGCGCTGGCCCGGGCCAGGCTCGCCGCCGAGGTGCTGCGCGAGCGGCTGACGTTCCGAGCGCCAGCAGAGCTGCGCTCGCGGCTGGACATCATCGGCCATGCCAGCGTCTTCGACAGCGATGCCGGCGACCTGCAGCGCACGCTGCCGGCGAGCGCCGGCGGCGACTACCGCCTGCGCCTGGCCGTCGAGCATCCCGAGCGCCGCTGGGTGGAACGCGCCACCCAGGAACTGCTGGCACTCTATTGCGCCGGCCCTGCCGGCGGCGGCGGGGTACGACGCCAGTTCCAGCGGCGAGTCCGCACGGCTTCCTATCTGGTCAAGCGCAGCGACGTGGAAGCCTTCGCCACCCTGTTCGATGCCACTCTTTGCGAGACGCAGATGGCCAACGAGAGGAGAGCCGCCGATGACGCCCACTGAAACGAACATGGTTTCAAGCACCGCCGATGGGCATGAGGTAGCGCTGCATCGCCTGGCCCATGCCCGCGCCGGCGACAAGGGCGACCGCCTCAACTTGGCGCTGTTCGCCTATGAGCCGCACCATTACGCGACCCTGGTGGAACAGGTCACCGAGGAGCGGGTTCTGGCGCTGTTCGCCCACCGTGGCGCCAGCTGCGTACGCCGCTATCTGCTGCCGGGGCTTGCCGGCATGAACCTGGTGATCGACGACGTACTGCAGGGCGGAGTCAACGGTGCCCTCAACCTGGACGGCCACGGCAAGACGCTCTCGTTCCTGCTACTGGGGATGAGCATGGTGGTCGAAGACGTGAGGCTCCGCTGAAAGGAACGGCGCCTGCCCGGATTCGCATGACATCGTCACGGGAACCTGGGCAGGCGCCGTTATTCTGGCGCTGAACGATCAAGGCGAGGCCCGGCAATCTGGCACCAGGTTGCCGGGCATTTTCGTCTCAGCGCAAGCTCAGTGCACCGGCGCCGGTGTCCTCGCCCACCGCGTCGGTATAGGCCTTGGCCTCCTCGGCTTCGACTTCGGGCGAGAAGCGTACGACCAGGGCACACAGCGAGGCGATTATCACGGCGATGCCGAGGTAGAACAGCCCCTGCTGGTAGGAGAGCGACTCCGAGCGGAACAGGAAGCCGGCGGCCACTGCTCCTGCATTGCCGCCGGCACCGACGATCCCGGCCACCGCCCCAAGCGCCTTCCTGTTGATGAAGGGCACCACGCCGAAGGTGGCTCCCTCGGCCATCTGCACGAACAGGCTGAACACAAGCATGATGCCTATGGCCAGCGTCAGCACGTGCATCTGCGAGAAGAACAACAGCGCTACACCTTCACAGAGCATCGCGATGAACAGCCAGCGCACGCGACCCTTGAGGCCGCCGTTGCGCGCGAACAGGTCGGAGAAGACGCCGCCCAGGGTGCGGGCGAAGATGTTCATCAATCCGAACAGGCCGGCGATCATGCCGGCGGTGGCCAGCGTCAGGTCGAAGTTGTCGAAGAAGTAGATGGCGGCGATGTTGTTGATGGTCAGTTCGACACCGAAGCAGGCGGCATACACCACGAACAGCGCCCACACGCGGATATCCTTGGCTGCGGTCTTGAAGCTCGCGCCCATGCCATGCTCGCCGCTGGCTTCGGGGAGTTCGCCGCGGGCGCGCAGCTCGTCGAAGTTGCCGTCGGGGGCGTCCTGGGTGAACAGGTAGTAACCGATACCGGCGAAGAACAGCACCACGCCGGGAACGATCATCGCCAGGCGCCAGCCGAGCGCCTCGTTGACGCCGAGCATCAGCATGCCGGAGAAGATCAGCGGCATCAGAATCTGCGTGGTGCCGCCACCCAAGTTGCCCCAGCCGGCCGAGGTGGCATTGGCGGTGCCGACCACGTTGGGCGCGAACATTACCGAAGTGTGGTACTGGGTGATGACGAAGGAGGCGCCGATGGCACCGATGGCCAGGCGCGCCAGGAAGAAGGTCTCGAAGCTCGAGGCCAGGCCGATGCCCATCACCGGTAGCGAGCCCAGGCACAGCAGCCAGGTGTAGGCCTTGCGCGGCCCGATGCGGTCGCAAAGTACGCCCATGACCAGACGTACCACAATGGTAATGGCCACCGAGGCGATGATGGTGTTGCCGATCTGGGTCTTGGTCAGCCCCAGGTCATCACGCACGATGGCCATCAGCGGGGCGATGCCGAACCAGCCGAAAAAGCAGATGTGGAAGGCGAACCAGGAGAAGTGGAAGGCGCGCATTTGTGGCGTGCGCAGGCTCAAGAGGCGAATTCGGTTCGCCTTGTTGCGAATTTCCATGGGCTAGGACCTCGTACGGATTGCCGATACGTGAGTTCGCCCTTCTCCGTTGAAGGTCAGGTCTGACGCACTCGTGCTTCCCGCGAGAAGCCTGGTCCACGCCTACCCAGCATTTGGTTTATATCAAGCAACCTGTTTGCCATATTGATGCCTTATTCTTTTAAA
Source organism: Halomonas sp. MCCC 1A13316 (assembly GCF_014931605.1). Taxonomy (NCBI): domain Bacteria; kingdom Pseudomonadati; phylum Pseudomonadota; class Gammaproteobacteria; order Oceanospirillales; family Halomonadaceae; genus Billgrantia; species Billgrantia diversa. The sequence continues at coordinate 1,276,131 of NZ_CP053382.1, forward strand.
ACATTCAGTTGTGGTTAAGTGGCTGCTAGAAGGTATTACCGGAAACGAGGGCTGGAGTGGTAAGAATGGTGCAGCGCCGCAGACGAGTGCCCCCTGCTGGTGCTGCAGGGGGGTTGAAGAGGGAAGTCTGAAGGGGGTGATGCAAAAAGCGAAAGGGGGTGGTGCAGGAGACGCAAGGCTCAGTTCGCAAGGCTCAGTGCATGGCCAACTGCGTGGATGCCTGGTCGCAACTGAGGAAGGCGGAGTTTTCCAGCCACTCGGGGTCGGGGTAGTAAGCGAATAGGTAATGATCCTCCTTGATGCTGTCGATCAACGGGTAGGTCACTTCCTGGCGTACCGCCGGGCAACCGTGGCTACGGCCCAGCCGGCCGGTCTTCTGAATAAAGGATTCGCTGACGTAATCGGCACCGTGGATCACGATGGCGCGCTGATAGGCCTGGTCGTTGACGCCATCCTCCAGGCCTTCCAGGCGCAGCGAATAGCCGTTGCTGCCGTAGTAGCTGTTCATGGTGCGGAACAGGCCCAGGCTCGACTGGTGGCTCTCGGGGGTGTTGGAGAACAGCGTGGCCTCGGCATTGCCCGAGCCACGGCCGTGGGAGACGAGTTCCTCGAACAACAGCCGCTCTTGCGCCAGGTCGAAGACCCACAGGCGCGGCTCGGTGGAAGGGAGTGAGAAGTCGATCACCGCCAGCCGTTCGGCATCGGGTTCGGCGCAGGCCAGGGCGCTGGCGGCAAGCTTCAGCACCTGCGGGTCGGCGTCAGGCGCGAGGCGAGTCAGGGTCCGGCTCAACGGCACGGCGGCTGGGTAAGAGAGGCCTGCCTGAGCCAGGAAATCACCGGCGTGGACGGTGGTGGAAAGGACCGTGGGTAGTGTGGCCAGCAAAGAAGCGGCCAGGGTCGATAGCGGAAGTCGCAGTGACGGTAGCAAGCGCATCGAACATGCCTATACGTTGACGCCGCGAACGGCAGGCGCCACTCGCAGAAACAGAAATGGGTGAATAAGGTAAATGGACTCGGCTGATATGGCAGCCATATACCAGGCCCTATTATGAAGGCAGTGGCCAAGAAGACCAGACTAGCCATCAACGGAGCAGGAGCAATAGATGCGGGCTATTACATGGATGGGAATGTTGATGCTGTTGCTTGGCCTTGCGCCCCTGGCCTGGGCGGAGCAAGGGGAAGCCGCAAGAGCATGGGAAGATGAGCCGGGCGTGGTAGGAGAGCTGGCCCGGCAGGCTGCTTCGGACGGGGCGCGGATACAGGATTTCTATGCCCGGCGTGACTATCGTCCGGCATGGCAGGATGCCGACACGGTGGCTGCATTCACTTCGGCGCTGCATACCCTCGAAAGCGATGGGCTCCACCCTCAGGATTATCGCCCCGATGAGTTGAGGAATCGGCATCGAGCGGTTTATGACTACGGCTCCGATGTCGAGGCGCAGGCGCAATACGACCTGTTTGCCACGCGGCAGTTGCTGACGGCACTCGACCATCTGCAGCGCGGCAAGGTCGATCCCGAAGCGCTCGATACCGGCTGGGAGGTGCCGGTGTCGCCCCCCGATTTCTCCCTGGCGGCAGTGTCCGGTGCCGTGGACCAGCAGAGATTCGAAGCGCTGATTGGCGAAGTGCGGCCGGATTTCGTTCCCTACCAGCGGTTGCGCTCGGGGCTGGCGCGCTATCGCAACATCGAGAAGCTGGGCGGTTGGCCGCGCCTGCCGGAACGGGAGCAGGCGCTGCGCCCAGGTGACGTCGACGAGGATGTTCCGCTGCTGCGTGAGCGTCTGGCGGTCATCGGTGAGCTCGAGTTATTGATCGCCGATAACGACATCTTCCCCGGTGGCGAGTTCGAGGCGCCTGATCCGCGCCGCTACGATGCCAGCCTCGAGGCGGCGGTAAAGCGCTTCCAACGCCAACACCTGCTGGACCCGGATGGGATCGTCGGTCGCCAGACCCTGGCGGCACTCAACGTTCCGGTGGAGCGCCGCATCGACCAGATTCGCCTCAACATGGAGCGTGCCCGTTGGCTGTTGCACGGCTTGCCGGCATCCTTCGTGCTGGTCGACATTGCCGGCTACCGGCTCAGTTACTATCGCCCGGACGGCCAGATCTGGCGTTCGCGCATCGTGGTGGGCCGACCCTATCGGCGCACGCCTTCGCTGCGTTCGGAAATCACCCACTTGACAGTGAACCCCACCTGGACGATACCGCCCACCATCAAGCGGGAGGACGTGTTACCCAAGGTGCGGCAGGATCTCGGTTATCTGTGGCGCGAGCGGATCCAGGTGCTGAGCCCGTCGGGCGCGCCCCTCGACCCCTGGGAGATCGACTGGGGCAGCCCCGGCAACATCGTCCTGCGTCAGGCTCCGGGCCCGCAGAATGCCCTGGGGCAACTCGTCATCCGCTTTCCCAACGAGCACATGGTCTATCTCCACGACACACCGGCCCAGAATCTTTTCTCTCGCGAACAGCGTGCCTTCAGCTCCGGCTGCATTCGTGTACAGAACATTCGCGAGCTGGGCCAACTGCTGCTAGACGATACCGACAGTGGTCACGACGTGGAGCGGAGGGTTGAGAACGACGAGACACAGAACGTACGCCTGGCCCATCGCATGCCGATCATCATCCATTACTGGACGGTCAACCCCGGCGATGACGGCGAACTCTCGTTCCGCCCCGATATCTACGAGCGCGACGATGCCCTGCTGCGCGCGCTGGATCGCCCGCTGACACTGTGAGACAGCAGGAAAGGGAAAGGAAAAGGCCCCGGTCACGTCCTGTGACCGGGGCCTTGGCTAAGCCAGGCGCGCCCCGCAGCGGGGACAGACCTCACGCATGCTTTCGGCTTCGCTGCGCTTGCTGCCGGCACCATCGCCTGCCTGCGGCTCGGCGGAAGCGGGATACTCCGAATGGATCGGCATCAGCTTGCCGCGTTCCCAGCGCAGGCCGATGTCCTTGAGCATGCGTGGGTCGCAGTCGCGCAGCGATGCGTCACGACGACGGTTGGCATAGTGGGTGCGCACGGCGCGAAGCAGGCGACGGGTGGTGCGTAATACTGCCATGGTCTCGGTCTCCTTGAGTGGAGGCCGGGAACTTGTGCGCGGTAGGCGGGAAACGAATCATGCTTGGCCGCGACAAGTGCCGCGGCCAGCGTCCTCAGGTGTCGTCGTTTCGACGGCTGGCACACGGCTGCAGCAAACGGGTACGCATCGCGTTATGAAATACGCGATGTTGCCAATTTGCCTTGTAGCCTATGGATAGCCAGCGCATGAGGAACGCGTCTCTTGATGAGTGATGAGTGATGAGTGATGGGTGATGAGTGGGGTGAAATGTGCCGCATCGACGATGCGACTCTTTTCTTATAGACAATCGCTCAACAAGCGTCAACGGATTGAGGGGATTTTGTCGAGGCCTAGCGATAGCCCTCGGCCTGCAGCCGGAATAGCCTGGCATAGTGGCCGTTCTGCGCCATCAGGCTGTCGTGGTCGCCGCGTTCGATTACTTCGCCGCCGTCGATGACGAGTATCCGGTCGGCGGCGCGCACCGTGGAGAAGCGGTGCGAGATGAGGATGGTCATCTTGTCCCGGCGATGCTCGCGGAAGTCGGCATAGACCGCTGCTTCGGCGGCGGCGTCCATCGCCGCGGTGGGCTCATCGAGTACCAGGATATCGGCGCTCTCGCGCATGTGGGCCCGGGCCAGGGCGATCTTCTGCCACTGGCCGCCGGAGAGTTCCTGGCCGCCCTTGAACCAGCGCCCCAGCTGGGTATGGTAGCCGCCGGGCATGTTGCGAATGAATTCGTCGGCCAACCCGCGCTCGGCGGCCTCCTGCCAGCGGGCTTCGTCGGCAAAGGCTTCGACGTCGCCGGCGCCGAGGTTCTCGCCGACCTTGAGCTGATAGCGCACGAAGTCCTGGAAGATCACGCCGATGCGCCGGCGCAGGGTGGCCACGTCCCACTCATGCAGGTCGCTGCCGTCGAGCAGGATACGGCCGCTGCTGGGTTCGTAGAGGCGGGTGAGCAGCTTGATCAACGTGGTCTTGCCGGAGCCGTTGGCACCCACCAGGGCCAGGCTCTGCCCTGGCGCAACATGCAGGGAAATGTCGCGTAGGGCTGGCCGCTCGGCACCGGGGTAGGTGAAGCCGACCTGCTCGAAGCGAATGCCGTCGCCGGGGCTTGCACCTTGGGTGAGGGTACCGCCTTCTGGGGCCACCGGCTGCTCAAGGTACTCGTAGAGGTTCGACAGGTAGAGGTTGTCCTCGTACATGCCGCTGATCGAGGTGAGGCTGGCGGAGAGCGCCGCCTGGCCCTGCTTGAAGACAATCAGGTACATGGTCATCTCGCCCAGGGTCAACGCGCCCGAGATCGTCTCCACCACTACCCAGGCATAGGCGCCGTAGAAGGCCAGCGTACCCAGCAGACCGAGCAGGAAGCCCCAGCTCTCGCGGCGAATGGTCAGGCGTCGGTCTTCGCCGTAGAGAGTGTCGAAGATCTTGCGGTAGCGCTCGAGCAGCAGCGGTTCCAGCCCGAACAGCTTGACCTCCTTGATGCTGTCCTCTCGTGCCAGCACGGTTTCCAGGTAGATCTGCATGCGGGTCTGGGGCGAACGCCAGCGGAACAGGCGGAAGGCGTCACCGGAGAACTTGGCCTCGGAGACGAACACCGGCAGCGCGCCGATCACCAGGATCAGGATTGCCCAGGGCGAGAACTGCACCAGCAGCACGCCGAAGCTGGCCAGCGAGATAGCGTTCTGCAGCAGGGAGAAGGTCTTGTTGACCAGCCCCAGCGGGCGAGTCGATGCTTCGCGCCTGGCCCGGGTGAGCTTGTCGTAGAACTCGCTATCCTCGAACTGGGTAAGCGAGAGCGTGCCGGCCTTCTCCAGGATCATGACGTTGACCTTCTGCCCCAGCAGCGCCCTCAACAGCGACTGCTGCGCCGAAAGCCCGCGCTGGGCCAGGGCGATGGCGGCAATCACACCGGCCTCCGCCAGCACGTAGCGCATCACCGGCCAGGTGTTATCGACGGTCAAGGCGGCGCCGGTCTCGCGGTGATGGGCCATGGCCTCGACCACGGCATCGACGATCAACTGGCCGATCCAGGCGGCGACGGCAGGCAGTACACCGGCAATCAGCGTGCAGATCGCCAGTCCCAGGGTGAGCGTGCGGGAAGTCTGCCACACCAGCGTCAGCGCGCGACGGCTATAGCGGAAGACGCCGAAGAAGGTCATCAGGCGGCTACCAGCGGGTGGTGTAGGGGCAGGGGAGGCGCGGCGCATGGGCTGTGTGGGCAAAGGGCTCCGTTCAAGAAAAGACGCCCTGCTGAAGAGCAGGGCGTCGTTGGGCGTGCCTGGCTAGCGGTTGGCAGCGCTCGATCAGTCGTCGTCGTTTTCGGCGTCGGTCGAGGCCACCACGGGGCCGGCCTGGCCGGAACGCAGTGCGACGAGCAGAGGTTCAGCCTCGCGCTGGAAGGCCATCAGACGTTCGCCGTCGAGGCTCTGGCTCTCCGGCAGATCGACCTGCATGGCATCGACCGCGTTGTTGTTGACGATGACTTCATAGTGCAGGTGAGGGCCGGTGCTGCGGCCGGTATTGCCCGACAGCGCAATGCGTTCACCCATCGAGACACGCTCGCCGCGATTGACCGTCACGCGCGAAAGGTGCAGGTAGCGCGTGCGATAGCCGTTGTCGTGGCGAACCACGATGTAGCGCCCCGCCATAGGGTGATTACCGACCTTCTCGACACGGCCCTCGGCCGGGGCCGTAACGGGCGTACCGATGGGCATCGCCCAGTCGGTGCCACGGTGCGGGCTGACGCGTCCCGTCACCGGATGGGTGCGGCGCGGATTGAAGCTGGAGCTCATGCGATAGCTGCCTTCGAACGGGTAGCGGCTGAAGGCGGGATTGAGGCTCTGGCCGTCCGGGGTATAGAAGTTGTTGTCGTCGCTGTTGCGTACCAGTGTCAGGTCCATGCGGGCACCCTGATACTGTATGGCCAGTACGCGCGAGTCGAAGCTGGCGCCGTCGATGATGTCGGACTCGATAAGTACCTGGAATTCGTCGCCGCGGCGGGTGTCGCGGCGGAAGTCGAGCTTCTTCTCCAGCAGACGTGACACCTGTGCCACTTCGGTACTGGAGAGGCCGGTGGCCTGGGCCGAGCGGGCAAAGCTGCCGCTGACGCTGCCGGCGAACAGGCGCTGGGTGGCTTCGCCGGCGCGTTCGATGGTCGCCACGTCGAAGCCATCCTCGTCACGCTCGAGCATGAAGCCTTCGCGCGAGTTCTTCATGATCCGCATGGACAGCAGGCGTTCCTGCTCGTCGAGCTGATACTCGAAAGTGTTGCCGACCCGCCAGTGTGTCAGCAGGCGCTTGTCGGGAATGCTGTCGAGCAGGTGCATCGCCTCGCTGTAGCCGAGGCCGAGTTCGTTCTGGGCCAGCACGGCGAAGGTGTCGCCCTGCTGCACGGTATAGGTGCGCCACTCCGGCACGAAGGGTTCGGCGGCGACAACCTCTTGGTTGAAGTTGAGCGGGCCATCCTCGAACAGTGCCAACTCATCGTCCGGATAGTCCTCGTAGGAGGTCGCATCGGCGGCAAGCGCCTCGTCATCGGTATTCATGTCGTCGAGCATGCCGCTGGCCAGAGTACCGATCACCGTGGCCATATGCAGCGCACCTGAATCCAGCTCCGTTGCCAGTTCGATGCCGCTGGTGTCGCCGGTCGTGGCGGAAAGGCTTGCGGTAGCGGTAGCGGTAGCGGCATCGAGCTCGGCAGCGGCGGGAGCGGGTGAAGTCGCTCGCCCTGCCTGGGCTGCGGTGACCCCGGAAAGGTCGACGATCTCGCTGGGCTGCAACTGAGAGAGCGGAATGTAGTCTCGGGTGGCGTCGATGGCCTGGGTGGCGATTTCGATGGCATCGGCGACAGAGTAGCGTTCACTGTTGAGGGCGGGGAGGCCGGGTTGTGCCTCCGGCGACAGGGGATAGAGTACGGTCTCGGGTACTTGTC